>CAZWVG010000048.1:0-27697 GCA_964637355.1 uncultured Gemmatimonadaceae bacterium | reverse complement strand
AAGATCGACTGGCTCACCCCGCCTAACGAAGACGGCGCCGTGCAGGCGCAGCGCATCTCCGAGGCGGTGAACTCGGGGGCGAACGCGATCCTCCTCTCGGCGAGCGACGCGAGCAAGCTCACCGGTGCGGTGAACGAGGCCGTCGATCGCGGCGTCCCGGTGATGACCTTCGACAGCGACGTCCCCGACTCCAAGCGCTTCTCGTTCTACGGCGGCGACGACATCAAGATGGGGACGCAGGTGATGGACGAACTGGCGGCGCAGATGGGGGGGAAGGGGAAGGTCGCGATCATCGCCGGCAACCAGAACGCTCCCAACCTGCAGAACCGGGTGAAAGGGGTACGTGATGCAGCCACCAAGTTCCCGGGGATCACCATCGTCGACGCGTTCTACCACGCCGAGACGCCGCAGGACGCTGCTGCCGAGGTGTTGCGCATCAAGAACGCGTATCCCGACGTGAGCGGCTTCGCGATGATCGGCGGGTGGGCGCTCTTCACGCGCACGCTGCTGACCGACCTCGATCCCAAGAAGGTGAAGATCGTCTCGGTCGATGCGCTTCCGGCCGAGCTGGCCTACATCGACAGTGGATTGGCCCCGGTGCTCTTCGCCCAGCCGACCTACGACTGGGGATATGTCTCGGTGAAGACGATCTTCAACCACGTGCACCTCAAGCAGGAGGCGCCCCCCAAGGTGCAGATGGAACTGGTGCGCGTGTCGAAGGAGAACCTCGGGCACTGGGCCCGCCAGCTGCAGGAGTGGGGCTTCTCCGATGTCGACCCCAAGTTCCTCGCACTCGCCAACTAGGTGACCGTCCCGCGCCTCCGAATCCGCAACGTCACCAAGCGCTTTCCCGGCATGGTGGCGTTGCGCGACGTGTCGTTCGACGTCGCGGCGGGGTCATGCCACGCGATCTGCGGGGAGAACGGCGCGGGGAAGAGCACGCTGGGGCGCATCGTCGCCGGGCTGCACCACGCCGATGAAGGGACGATCGAGCTCGATGGGACGCCGGTGCACTTCGCCACGCCGCGCGATGCGTTGGCCGCCGGAGTGGCGATGGTGCACCAGGAGCTCGCCTTCTGCGACAACCTGACCGTCGGCGACAACCTCTGCCTGCGGAGCATCCCGCACCGCTTCGGCTTCGTGGACCGCGACGCCGTGCGCGCGCGGGCGCGCGAGCTCCTTGCAGCTGCCGGCGCAACGATCGATCCCGATCGCGACATGCGCTCGCTGAGCGTCGCCGAACAGCAGGTCGTGCAGATCGCCGCGGCGGTGGGCGAGGGAGCGCGGGTCATCATCTTCGACGAGCCGACCAGTTCCCTCGGTGAAGCCGAATCAGAGCGATTGTACGCGCTCATCGCGAAGCTCAAGGCACAAGGCGTCACGCAGCTCTTCGTGTCGCATCGCATGCCGGAGATCTTCGCGCTCTGCGACACGATCACCGTGCTGCGCGACGGTCAGCATGTGGCCACCCAGCCTACCGCAGAACTGACCGAATCGTCGCTCGTGCGACTGATGATCGGGCGTGAACTCGGCGAATACTTCCCGGCGCACGCCGAGGCGCCGCGCGGCGAGGAGCGGCTGCGCGTGGAGCACCTCTCGTCGCCCGGGCTCTTCCAGGAGATCTCGTTCTCGGTGCACTCCGGCGAGGTGGTGGGCCTCGCCGGGCTCGTGGGGGCGGGGCGCTCGGAGATTGCGCGGGCGATCTTCGGGCTCGACGACCGCGCGACCGGGACGATTGCCGTGCGCGGGCGCCCAGTGCGCATCAAGAGTCCGCGCGACGCGATGGCCCACGGCATCGGCTTCGTCCCCGAGGATCGCAAGAAGCAGGGATTGGTGCTGGGGATGAAGTCGCGCGAGAACGCCACGCTTCCTACGCTGTCGCGCTTTGCGCGCGCCGGCTGGATCGACGGCGGCGCCGAGCGCGCCGCGGTAGAGAAGAGCTTCAACCGGGTGGCGCTGCGCACCGGGCGCGAGTCGATGGTGTCGTCGCTGTCGGGCGGGAATCAGCAGAAGGTGGTGCTCTCCAAGTGGCTCACCGCCAACAGCGATCTCTTGATCCTCGACGAGCCCACGCGTGGCGTCGACGTGGGGGCCAAAGCGGAGCTGCATGCCTGGATCGACCAGAAGGCGGCGGAGGGGGCCGCGGTGTTGCTGATCTCGAGCGAGCTGCCGGAGCTGCTGACCCTCTCGTCGCGGATCCTGGTGCTGCGAGGGGGGCGGCTGCGGGGCGAGCTGTCGCGCGAGGTGGCGACGCAGGATGCCTTGCTCAGGCTGATGGCGGGGTTGGAGTGACGCTGGCGGCCATCGCCTAACGAAAAGCGGGGCGCGCCGCTCCTGGTTGCGCGCCCCGCCCTTGCGCCGCGCCGATAGCAGTTACCGCCGCGCCGACCGGACCGCGAACACCGGTACCACCGTGCTCGCCCCCAACGCCTGGAAGCGTACCGTCACCGACTGCTTCCCCGCGGTGAGCGACTGCGGAACCACATAGCTCGCGTCGTAGAAGCCCGATTCATCGTGACGCGGGGTGTAACGCCCGACTGAGGTTCCATCGACCTGGATCTCGAAGTCGGCGATCTGCGCGGGGAGCCCGCGCTCGACGAAGTACGTCACCACCAGCTGCATCGGCGCCGACGGGTCGACGCCGGCATCCACCGAGAACCACCCAGCGCCCGCGCGCGACGTGCGCCCTTCGCGGCGCCCGACCGGACGATCGGATGGTTCGCTCTTGTAGTGCGCCGCCGCTTCCTGTGCCTCGTTCCCCAGCACGATGCGCGATACGATCGCGCGCTCGAGCGCCGCCGTGGCATCGCGCTCAGCCGCAAGCTGTGCGCGCCGCGCCTCGAAGGCGGCGGGTGGCATCACATCGTGATAGAGCGCATAGCGTCGCCGATGGGTGCGATAGAACGGCGTGAACGAGACATCGCCTGACGGGGCGCCGTCGTCGGCGTGGCGGGCGACGCCAGCTGCAACGGTGAAGTCTCCCGCACGCGACGCGGGTTGAAGGAAGGTGCCGGGGTCGCGCGATTCGGAGACGAGGTAGCGCACCTTGGTCACCGGTGCCGCCGACGGGTTCTCGGACCACGGCTCCTCCATGCGCGGCCCCACGTCGGCGGCGAGGGCGAGCGGCCCCCACATGATCGCCGCGACATCGGCATTGTCGGCCGTCGGCTGCAAGTGGAGCGACTTGGGGATGGCGATGGCGATCGTGTCCCCGGAACGCCAGGTGCGCGTGAGGCGCACGTACGTCGCGTTGCGCGCTACCGATTCGTTGCCGGGACCGCCGGCGCGCCCGCCGGCGGTCGGATCGTAGAGTGTGTCGAGCGCGGGTTGCGGCACGTCGGCGCCATTCACCGCGATGCGGAACCCATCGCCGGCCCAGACCGGGCGCCTAACGGCGATCGTGAACTCGGCCGGCTTGGGAAGCATGACGGTGAGCGTCGCCGAGTCTCCGTCGGGGAAGCCGGTCTCCATCGCCAGCGTCGCCCCAGCCACGCCGCTCTCGGCCTTTGACGGGACGAAGAGATTCACCCAGATGGTGTCGCTCGACTCGTAGAAGACGCCGAGCCCGTGCAGCGCATGGCTCTCCATCCCGGACCCCACGCAGCAGGTGAAGTCGCGCTGCATGTCCTGGTACTCCTGCTGCTCCGCGCGCCCCACGGGGACCATGTACGAGGTGCGCCCGTCGTTAGGGTCCATCGAGGCGAGGATGTGATTGAACAGCGCCTGCTCGTGGAAGTCGGCGTAGGCGCCATCGGGACGAAACGAGAACAGCCGACGCGTCAGCTTGAGCATGTTGTAGACGTTGCACGTCTCGGCAGCGCGCCCGTCCACGCGCGGGCTCAGCACATCGGGGGGGCCGAAGTACTCGTTGAGCCCGTGCCCGCCGCTGGCGTAGCTGTGATGACGCGCCACGCGGTCCCAGAAGAACGACGCGGCGATGAGATCGTCGGTGTCGCCCGTGTAGCCGTAGCGCGCCGCCGACCCGATCAGCTTGGGGATCTGGCAGTTGCCGTGCTTCCCCGAGAGGTTGTCCTCGTGACGCTTGAGCGGGAGGGTGACGGCGTGATGCTCGAAGCGGCGCGAGAGGGCGAGCCAGCGCGCGTCGCCGGTGTCGGCGTAGAGGTCGGCGAAGACCTCGTTCATCCCGCCGAACTCGGTGAGGAGCATCTTCTGCACCTGCGCGTCGCTGAGTGGGGCGAGCACCTTCTCGGCCCACGCCGCGTACTTCGCCTCCAGCTGCAATGCGCGCGCATTCCCCGTGTAGCGATAGGCATCGCGCAACCCGGCATACGTCTTGTGGAGCGTGTACCAGGGGGACCAGAGTCCGTTGAGGTCGAACCCGCCGGACTTGATCTCGCCACGCGAGAGACGCGCGTAGGCCTCGGGGAGGTTCTCGAGGGCGCCGAGATAGCCGTCGCCGTGCTTCTGCTGCACCACGTCGAACTCGCCGACGATGTAGTCGGCGCGTTGCTTGAAGCGCGCGTCACCCGTGGCAGCGTACATCAGCGAGACCGCCGAGAGATGGTGACCGGCGATGTGTCCCGTGAGGTTGCGCCCGCCGCCGTCCCAACCCGAGTACGGCTCACCCTTGGGCGGAAGTCCCGCGCGCACGCGATAGAAGTGCAGCATGCGATCGGGATCGAGGGCGAGGAGATACGCGGAATCGAGCTCCTGCGCATGCTTGAGCGGGCCGCCGGTCAGGCGAATCTTCTCCAGCGCTATCGGGCGCGCCCGCATGAGGCGGCGCTCCGTCGCACGAGGATCGTCGGCAGCCGCAACGGGGGGCGCGACCGTCTCGGCGGCCGCGGCCGCGCCACCGACCATGGGGCCGAGCGTCAGCGCGGCGGTCGTGGTCGCCGAAGTGCGGAGGAAATCGCGACGGGCGGAGTCCATGGCAGAACGAGCAAGGGGGACGGTTCGAGGGCGAGCCTTCGAACTATCCCCCTTCGGGAGCGATGGGGCAAGGATTCTGACCTATCACGCGGCGGCGGACGACGGCCTGTGAACTCGGCGCTGGGAGTTCCGGATTTCCGACTCCCTCTCGACCTCGGCCGTACCTGGTTCGACATTGACGTAGCTCATTGATGTCGGCCAAGAGAATGGGATGGGGAACAACGTGAACTGGGATCGCTTCTCCGAGCGTGACATCTGCACCAAGTTCATCACACCTGCGCTGCACTCCGCCGGGTGGGACAGCGAGTCGCAGATCCGCGAAGAGGTCAGCTTCACCAAGGGACGGATCATTGTCCGTGGGAAGCTGGTGAGCCGTGGGAAGCCTAAGCGCGCCGACTACGTCCTCTACTACAAGCCGAATATTCCAATCGCCCTGATCGAGGCGAAAGACGGAAGGCATTCGGTGGGCGATGGCATTCAGCAGGCGCTCGAGTATGCCGAGTCGCTGGAGATTCCCTACGTCTTCTCGTCGAACGGCACGGGCTTTGTCTTTCATGACCGCACCGGCCACGCGCCGACGCGAGAGACCACCCTGTCACTCGATGGCTTTCCCTCACCGGCCGCGCTCTGGGAGCGATACGCCCGTTGGAAGGGGCTGACAGGCGACGCACAACGGGTGGTGCTGCAAGACTACCACGACGACGGGAGCGGAAAGGAGCCGCGCTACTACCAGCGCAATGCGGTCAACGCCGCCATCGAAGCGATCGCGCGCGGGCGGGACCGCATTCTGCTAGTGATGGCGACTGGGACGGGGAAGACGTACACGGCCTTCCAGATCATCTGGCGTTTGTGGAAGGCGGGAGTGAAAAAGCGCATCCTCTTTCTTGCCGACCGCAACATTCTGGTCGACCAGACGATGGTGAACGACTTCAAGCCATTCGGACCCGCGATGGCGAAGCTGAGCACTTCGTCGAAGACCATCGAACGGGAAGACGGCACGTCGGAGGAGATCGCGCTCGCGATGGATCGGCGGCGCCGAATCGACACCTCCTACGAAGTCTACCTCGGGCTCTACCAGGCGATCACAGGCCCCGAAGATCGCAAGAAGCTCTATCGCGAGTTCTCGCCCGGATTCTTCGACCTGATCGTGATCGACGAGTGCCACCGTGGAAGCGCCGACGAGGACTCGGCGTGGCGCGAGATCCTCGCGTACTTCTCGGCGGCAACGCAGATCGGGCTCACCGCGACGCCGAAGGAGACGAAGTACGTCTCCAACATCCACTACTTCGGTGAACCGGTTTACACCTACTCGCTCAAGCAGGGAATCCGCGACGGCTTCCTTGCGCCGTACAAGGTGGTGAAGGTCCATCTCGACAAGGACGTCGACGGGTATCGCCCCGAAATGGGGAAGACCGACCGCGATGGGAATCTTGTCGAGGATCGGGTCTACAACACCAAGGACTTCGACCGCACGCTGGTGATCGACGAGCGCACGAAGGTCGTGGCCGAGACGGTAAGCGAGCTGCTGCGCGAGACGGGCGACCGGTACCAGAAGACCATCGTGTTCTGCGTCGACACCGAACACGCGTCGCGAATGCGCCAGGCGCTGGTGAACGCCAACCCTGACCTGGTGCAGGAGAACGCACGCTACGTCATGCGCATCACCGGCGATGACGCCGAAGGACAGAACGAGCTGGGAAATTTCATCGATCCGGAGTCACGCTATCCCGTGCTGGTGACGACCTCGCGACTGCTCTCGACCGGTGTGGATGTGCAGACGTGTCGCATCATCGCGCTGGATCGAAGCGTGGAGTCGATGACCGAATTCAAGCAGATCGTGGGGCGCGGGACGCGCGTGCACGAGGACACCAAGAAGTACTACTTCACGCTCGTCGATTTCCGCGGTGCCACGAATCACTTCGCCGACCCGGACTTCGACGGCGAGCCAGTGCAGATCTACGAGCCGACACCAGGGGATCCGGTGGCGCCGCCCGATGCGCTGCCGATCGTTGGCGATGACGACGAGGATGTGCCGTACACGCCTGACCCGGGAGAAACGATCATCGACGATGGGCGCCCGCCACCCGCGACAGGCGCGACAGGTGAGCGGCGGCAGAAGATTTACGTCGACGGCGTGCCGGTCACCGTGATCGCGCGACGAGTGGAGTACTACGCGGAGGACGGAAAGCTGGTCACGGAGAGCCTGCGTGACTTCACCAAGGCGGCGCTGCGCAAGCGCTTTGCCTCACTCGACGAATTCCTGCAGCGCTGGAAGTCGGCCGATCGCAAGCAGGCGATCGTCGACGAACTGGCGAGTGAAGGGCTGCTGCTCGAACCGCTGATGGACGAGGTTGGGAAGGCCCTCGATCCGTTCGACCTCATCTGCCACGTGGCGTTCGACCGGCCGCCGCTCACACGGCATGAGCGGGCGAACGATGTGCGCAAGCGCGATATCTTTTCGCGATACGGAGCGCAGGCGCGTGCGGTGCTGGAGGCACTGCTGACCAATTACGAGGATGAGGGGATCGTGAATCTCGACGATCCGGCCGTGTTGCAGATCGCACCGTTCAGCGCAATTGGGACACCGATCCAGCTGGTGATGGAATTCGGGTCGCGCGAGGGATACGAGCGTGCGGTCCATGAGTTACAGGCAGCGCTGTACTCGGGGGCGGCGTAGCGAGACAGCTTAGGGAGTATTTGCTCCCTTCCTATTCACTCCCTATATATGGGGAGTATTCAGTCCCCAACCCCGATCGCATCACCTGACAGATGCCGCGCCCCCCATCGCGTCAGAAGGCTGACCCGCGTACCGCCCGCAATCGATTTGCCGGGGGGGGCGTGGCGGTGCTCGGCGAGGACTTCACCGACCGCGAAGTGGAGCGCGAAGAACTCGCCCGCAGCGCCCGCACGCCGCGGGGACACGTAGTCGTTTCGGGGCTTCGCCGCATGGGCAAGACATCGGTGCTGCTCGCGGTTCGCGCAGAGTTGGAGCAGGCGGGAAATCCCGTGGTGTACGTGGATCTGTGGAGCGCCTCGACGCTCGAAGACATGACGACGCGACTGGCGACGGCGGCGAGCGCGGCGCTCGGGCGAAGATGGAAGGATCTCATCGCCCGTTTGGGGCAAAGACTCAGGCTCAAGTTCGAGGTCGCGGAAACGCCAGGGGGCGCGATGGTCCCCGTTCCCACCGTGGAGCTGCGCGATGCTCCGATCGCCGAGCAGCGCACGCGCCTCGTGGCAGCGCTGGACCTGCTGGAGGAGTCGGCGCGAAAGGAGCGCGCACACCTGACGGTGATACTCGACGAGTTCCAGGAGATCGAGCGCCTGGGAAGCGAAGAGTCCAAGCAGGGAGGGGTGAGCGCGATGCGGCAGCTGCGCTCAGCGATCCAGCATCACCGCAACGTCACGTACGTCTTTGCCGGCTCGGATCGCCGCCTCATCGCACGCCTCCAGGAGGAAGACGGCGGTGCGCTGTACAATTTGGGACGGAAGTACGAGATCGGCCCGATCGACAGCCAGCACTTCGCGACGTGGATCGAGTCGCAGATGAAGCTCATGGGAATCGACGGCAAGGGGATGGGAGGCGAAATCATCCGCATTGCCGGACCGCGAACGCGCGACGTGCGAACGCTGGCCGAGGATGTCGCCGAGTTCGCGCGCGAGAGCGCGAGGGCAACGGAGGAGACCATTGCCGACGCCATGCGGAACATCGTGCGCCAGCGGCGATGGGAATACGAGCGTGGGTGGAAGGGGCTCACCACGCTGCAACAGAACGTGTTACGCGCGGTAGCGCACGAGTCGACTGGGTGGGCGCGCGCCGCGGTGCTGCAGCAGTTCGCACTCGGCAATGCGAGCCGCGTGAGCAAGACGATCGACACGCTGTGCGATCGCGCGACGCTGCTGCGCGAGGGGGACGAAGTGGTATTCGACGATCCGTTCTATCGTGCGTGGGTGATCGTATCGACGCTCCCCGACGTGGGATTACGCCTGCCGGTGACACACGTCCCGACGGCGCTTCCATCAGCCTGAGGTGAGGTTTCATGTCCGTCCGTCACACCGTCAAGTCCATCCAGTACATCATGCGACAGGATTCGGGCGTCGATGGCGACGCCCAGCGCATTTCACAGTTGTGCTGGATGTTTTTCCTCAAGATCATCGACGACCAGGACCAGCAGCTCGAGCTGCTGTATCCGGATTATCGCTCGCCGATCCCCAAGCGCTTCCAGTGGCGAACGTGGGCGGCCGACCCCGAAGGGATCACCGGCGAGGAGATGCTCGCGTTCATCAACACCGAGCTCTTCCCCAAGCTCAAGGGGCTTGGAGTGAGCGGCGGCGGCAAGGCAGACCGTCGAAAGGTGGTGCGCGACGTGTTCGAAGACGCGAACAACTACATGAAGTCGGGGCAGTTGATGCGGCAGGTGGTGAACCGCATCAACGACGTCGATTTCAACGACCTCAAGGAGCGCCAGCACTTCGGCGACATCTACGAGCAGATCTTGAACGACCTGCAGAGCGCGGGGAACGCCGGTGAGTACTACACACCACGTGCAGTCACGGCGTTCATGGTCGACCGCATCGACCCGCGTCCCGGCGAACTGCTGCTCGATCCGGCATGCGGAACCGGGGGCTTTCTCACCTGTGCCATCCGGCACATGCGCGATCGCTACGTGAAGAAGCTCCCCGACGAGCAGCGCATGCAGGATTCGCTGCGAGCCGTGGAGAAGAAGCAGCTTCCGCACATGCTGTGCGTGACCAACATGCTGCTGCACGGGATCGAGAACCCGTCATTCGTTCGCCACGACAACACACTGGCGAAGCCGTACGTCAGCTACACGCAGGCTGATCGCGTCGATGTGGTGTTGACGAACCCGCCGTTCGGTGGGCGCGAGGAGGACGGGATCGAGGGCAACTTTCCGAAGCACTTTCAGACGCGCGAGACGGCGGATCTTTTCCTCGCGCTGATCATCCGACTGCTTAGACCGGGTGGTCGAGCGGCGGTCGTGCTTCCGGACGGGACGCTGTTTGGCGAGGGGGTGAAGACGCGGCTTAAAGAGCACCTTATGACCGAGTGCAACTTGCACACGATCGTGCGGTTGCCGAACAGCGTGTTCAAACCGTACGCGAGCATCGGGACCAACCTCCTGTTCTTCGAGAAGGGGGATCCGACGCGGGAGACCTGGTTCTACGAACATCGAGTGCCCGACGGACAGAAAGCGTACTCGATGACGAAACCGATCCGCATCGAGCACTTTGCCGACTGTGTGGAGTGGTGGGGGGGAGCGAAGCGGAAAGGACGCCAGGAGAACGACATCGCTTGGCGGGTGGGCGCCGACGAGGTGAAAGGGCGCGGTTACAACCTGGACATCAAGAACCCGCACGCGGTGGAGGAGGAGCTCGGCGATCCGGAGGAGATTCTTGCCTCGCTGATCGAGGCGGAGCGCGAGGCGGACGCGATTCGCGATCAGCTCAAGGCGATTCTTGCGGAGGCGTTGCTGCGATGAACGCGGAGCGGCTGATCGAGTTGTTCGAGCGGGTGGGGGAGGCGCCGGGCGCGGTGGCAAAGCTGAGGGACCTCGTTTTCCATCTAGCGATTCGAGGCAGGCTCACGAGTGACAGCGTCTGTCGCGGAATCGGCAGAGCAGAAGACTGCAACGCCTCGATCGACGACGGCCTGTCCGAAGCGGATGTACCGGCAGGTTGGAATCTGGCGCCACTCGCCTCACTTGGAGCGATCCGAGGGGGCGGCACTCCATCGAAAAGCAACCCCGAATACTGGGATGGGGATGTTCCGTGGGTATCTCCCAAAGATATGAAGTCGGATCACATTTCTGATTCTGGCCTCCACATCTCACGGACTGCAACCGAAGAGACCCCCGCGCGACTCTTGCCGCCAGGATGCGTCCTTTTCGTCGTGCGAGGAATGATCCTCGCCCACAGCTTTCCCGTGGCGCTGACGAAGACGTCGGTCACGATCAACCAAGACATGAAAGCTCTCGAGCTAGCCGACCCACGACTCGGAGAATTCGTGCTGCTCGCGCTTAAGGCGCTTCGTGATTGCGTGCTTACGCGCGTTCAGCGGTCAAGTCATGGGACCTGTCGCCTAGAGGGCGACAGCTATTTGCGGCTGCGTGTCCCAATTCCTCCCTTTGCGGAGCAACAGCGTATTCTGAAGCGAGTCGCTGAGTTGATGGACCTTTGCGATCAACTCGAATCGGCGCAGACCGAGCGTGAGCAGCGTCGGGATCGGTTGGTGACGGCTTCGCTGCAGCGGTTGCGGGAGCCGGTGGAGGATGGGACGGAGCTCCGGGAGCATGCTGCGTTTCATCTGCGTCACATGGGGCGGATGACGACGCGGGTGGAGCATGTGCGGGAATTGCGGGAGGCGGTGCTGGCGATGGCCGTGCGGGGGCAACTACTTCCCAGGCGAGCTACTGAATCCTCGAACGTCGAAGATTGTTCGCGCGAAAGCGAACCGTCTGAACCGCACATCGATATGCGACTGCCTCGCGGCTGGAAGTGGGTTCGGGTCGCTGAGGTTGCCGAAGCACGCTTGGGAAAGATGCTAGACAAAGCGCGAAACACCGGAGTGCCATACCCCTACCTAGGAAACACCAACGTTCACTGGTTTGACATCCGCCACCAACGCTTGAAAGAGCTGCCCGTAGAAGCGAAAGACGTAACCAAGTACACGCTGAACTCGGGGGATGTGCTCATCTGCGAAGGCGGGCACGGAATCGCTCGCACTGCGGTCTGGCGGGGACCCAGCGGACAGGTGGCATTTCAGAAGGCGTTGCATCGTGTGCGTCCAGGTCCGCTTCTAGATAGCGACTATTTCTCGTTTGTGATGTTCGAGGCGTTTCGAGCGGGCGTTCTTCAGCGCCTATACACTGGAGTCGGTATTCCGCACTTCACTGGTCAGGCCTTGGCTTCAGTCGTCTTTCCACTTCCACCGAAAACGGAGCAAACGAAGATCGTCGCCAAGGTCCATCAGCTCCTGTCACTGTGCGCCGATCTTGAGTCCGCTTTCCTCAAGCGGGAGCAGGAAGTCCAGAATTTGCTTGGCAGCCTGCTCGCTACAGCACTTGCCGTCGGCCCGGTCGCATCGAACGTCGGAAAGACCAGGACGCATGACAACGATGCATCTCGCACAAAGGTCGGCGAGAAGGTGAGTAACAAACTCAAAAAGTAACTTTGGAGTCCGCGTCAATCGGCACAATCGCGAGGTCCGTTTCCAGCCGCCGACTCGCCGCCACCGCCCAAAGATCGTGGCGACGGGAGATCGCACTGGCGCTCGTGTCCAACTCTCGTGCCGACGGGATGTAAGCGCTGCCAACGATTTGCCGGACGAGACGCAGAACGCACTCATGCGGCATCACTGGCGCCGACGCGTCGTGGTCGACGTCGACTTTCTAAGGATCCGCAGCACCGAGAGCGGCGCGGAGTCAGCGGGTCGTGCCCGGCGATGTCTCTCCTACGCTGGAAGACCAGCCGAGCATCCCAACCGTCTCCATATCCGAGAGCGCTGTGTCGATCGGCAGGCCTTCTTGTCCTTCAAAACTGGCGCCCGTGAACCTCTCCTAAGGAGTGTCTCGCTTCACCCTATTCGTCCACGATCGTAGTCGCCAGACGGCCACCTGATTGCCTTCCGGACCATCGTCGCGTTCTTCTGCTGTCACGCATTTGTCTTGCGATCCCCACGTGTCCTTGCATCGAGGCGACTTTCCGGCTCATCGCACCCGCCAGAGGAGATCGGAACGGTTGGCATTTCTGTCGAGATTCCTTCGCCACCTACCGACGCGCAACGGTCCCTAGTCCGGGAAGTCTGCCGGCCTGCTAAGCGTGCGTCGAGAGCGCGCCAGCGCAGTACCACAGATCTTACCTTGTGTGACGCGGTGCGAGTGGCGCACGTTCCTTCGAGCCCACACCCGACTCAGACCGCTGCGGCGCCGGCGTTACCGACGTCGCTCCCGCCCTAGGAGGTCGAGGGGGCCGAGACTCGAGGAGCGTCACCGACTCCGACACCAACCGAAGTATTCGGCACGAGTCGTCGCACCGAGAACGATGCGCGCCCGTTACACGGCTGTTCTCTGCGGCGTTTGACCGGCTAACAACGCCGTAACTGACTGCGAATCCACAGGTTCATACGTTCAGTCTGCGTTGAGCGGAGACATCCCTCCCCTCGCGTTCATCACTCAGCTTTGCGCGACGCAGAGGAGAATTCAATGCGACCCGACCGTGCAATTCATGTCTTCATCAACAAGCAGAAGTACGAACTGTCCAGCCCCGAGCAGACGGGAACGAGCCTGAAAGCGATCGCCGGTATTCCGACTGCAGATGTCCTGTTTCTGCAGCAACCCGGGGACGATCTGGTCATTACAATCGAGGCCCACGTGACACTGAAGAACGGCGACCGGCTTCACAGTCAGCCACCGGCGGACTACGGCTCCATCGTCGATTCTGCCATCGAGGACGAATTGGATGGGTGGCAGGCCACCATTCATCGCGCAGACGGAGGTTGGTCTCTCCTCGAGATCGCGGAGTTCCAGCTCCCACTTGGGTTTCGACCCGACCGAGTCCGTCTGCTCTTGAAGCTGGCGCCAACCTATCCCGATGCGGCACCTGACATGTTTTGGGTCTACCCGCACGTGAAGGCACCAAGCGGTTGTCCGCCACGCGCTACTTCGTCAGAACACTTGCTCGGCTTGGAATGGCAAAGGTTCTCTTGGCATCTCGCAACCGCCGCGTGGATACCAGGCATTAGCACGCTGCGCGACTACCTCCGTTGTGTCGCCGCACGTTTTCAACGCTTCGACTGAGGAGGGCGCCATGATCCTACGCACTCCGCAGTCCATCTGGGAACCGTTTGCACGCGTGCTGTGCGCCACTCGCGATGTTGAGACCGCGGGCGTGGTTCTCGCCGAACGCCTCCGAGGCAACGAAGTATTCCTGACTCGGCGCGCAGTCGAGTTGCCTGAGGACGGATATCTCATTCGGCAGCAGGATCGGCTTAGCATCGATCCGATTGTACTTAATCGCCTCGTCCGCGAGGCTCGCGACAACGCGTTGTCCGTGTTCACCGTTCATACTCATCCCGGTACGCATCGCCCTTGGTTCTCACACGCGGACGACGCAGGCGATGCTCGTCTCATGCCGTCACTCTTCGCCCAGATGGACGGTCCGCATGGGTCGATCGTCCTCGCAGGCGCTACTGGCACTCCTGCCGGGCGCGCATGGAAGGCCGCCGGTGAGTGCCACCGGGTTGATATTCGAATCGTCGGAACTACGCTCGACACTTTCGTATCCGACTCACGAGTTCCCCACGAAGAGCCTTGGTTTCACAGGCAACTTTTGGCACTCGGCGAGTTCGGGCAGGCGGTCCTTCGCTCTCTCAGGATCGGCGTCGTCGGGCTCGGGGGAACTGGCTCTGCGGTGCTCGTTCAACTTGCGCACCTGGGTGTCGGTCGACTCACGCTTGTAGATGGCGATCGCGTTGACGCTTCGAACGTCAGTCGCGTCCTCACCGCAACGCGTCACGACGCGGAGACGGCCTGGAAGGTCGACGTAGCTGCGCGTTATATCGAGCAGCTAGGACTCGGAACAGAGGTTCGCACATTGCGCGGTCACCTCGGCGTCGAGATCGCGCCTGCGGAGTTGGAGGATTGTGACGTCGTCTTCTGTTGTGTAGACACACACACTCCGCGAGCGCTCTTGAACCGCCTGGCTTACCATCGAGCGGTGACGGTGATCGACCTTGGAAGTGCCTTTCGTATCAACAGCGAAGGTAGGGTGGTTGCAGGTGCAGGACGCGTTGTGGTCGTCGGACCGTGTCGGCCTTGTCTGGGATGTTGGGGTCACATCGACCCCGACCGGCTTCGCCTGGAGGCGCTCTCTGCTTCAGACCGTGCCCGACTAGCCGCCGACGGGTACCTCATCGGCGCCAACGTGGCGCAGCCCAGCGTAGTCGCGTTCAACACATCAGTCGCTGGGGCGGCGGTTGTAGAGTTTCTGCGGCTCGTCACCAGCTTCGCGGGCGCGAACGATCCTCCGCAGCGCTTAAGCTTTGACTTCACGACGGGTGAGGTGCGCCGCAATCGACTCGCAGCATCGATCGCCTGCCGAATCTGCGGTGCTGACAACGCTCAGGTCGCAAAGTCGAGCGCTGACTCGGGTCTGGCGCCCGCCGGAATGAAATAGTTCGGGAGCGATCTTAGCTTCTGCGACACGGTCGCTCAATCTCTTGCTCTTCATTGGAGAATGAAATGCAGCTACCCCTCGCTTTCCTCGACGCCACTGCGGTTGAAGAGGTATCGATCGAGCTCTGGCACCGGCTGTTCGATCAGGTGGGGTGGCCGAGCTCCCTCGACGAGCGACGCGATGTTTTCGTGCACACGGATGTTGTTAGCGCGCTTGAGAGTGACGCATTGTCGGACGAACTCCTGCAGGCGCTCGAGGCGCTGCACACCCTGGGAACGGAAGCTGGATCCGAGGCGATCGTAAACGCGATGCACGATCGCAACGTGCCGCGAGATCTGCTACCCGCCGAAGCGGGGGAGCGAGAGCTCGCGCTTCATCTCTACATCGTACAGCGCGGAGACGCGGCCCTTGCCGATGTGTTTGTCCGTGCCCAAACAGACGCTCAGGAACGAAGTGATCAGCGCTGCTACCATGAGTTCATGGGCGTCGCCCCCCGCGCTGTGACTAACCTAGTCTCGAAGCGCGATGCTCTGCGCGATGAAACGCTGCGACGCTGCCGAGACGCTGATCTTGGCGACCACGTTCAGGTGCGCGGCTTCGAGGACGATGGTGTGTTCGTTTTCCAAGTGATCCGCAGCGATCGCACGCGTAAACCGCTCGCCGCGCTGCCGGGATCCTCGGCGCGCGCCACGATCGCGTACCGGCCGGTGCACGGCGATCTCCTACGGTACGACGCTGTGATTGGGCGACTACGAATCGCGGCGCGAGCGGCGTCCATGGTTCCGTTCTATCGAATGACTCTGGGACGAGTCCTGTTTGACAACGAGGAGTTCTTCTCAGCGAAGGCTGTGTGCGACTTACGTGTGCTGCAGGAGCGTCGTCGGGAGGCACTTGAACGACACGACGTTGTGGGTGTCGGCCGCGTGCGAATGACCGAATGCCTCTGGGACCGAGGAGATGGAGATCTCTTGCACCTCCGCTCATCCGATTGTTTCAGAAATATCGAGGAGTTGCGCCTTCCGCTGCACGAGGGCGCGCTTCTTCAGGCAAAGCTCAAGTGCACGATCGTGGGAAAGAGCACGCGCCCTGTCACAGTGACAATTCGAGCACCCAGTCGAATCGAGGTGAAGCCTCGGCGACACGAACAGCTCATGGAGCGACTTCTGACGAGTATTGGAATTCGTAGCAGACGATCCGCAGGTGATTCACCGAACCTGTGGTCGCTTTCTCCTTGGCGACATTCTCTTGAAGTCTGGCGAAGCGTCTTTGGCCGCGAAACGGACGGCCTAATGGAACGTGGAGTGCTGTCGGCCGTTCAGCTCAACCGAGCGCTCAGCCCGGAGGCGCCAAATTCGGGACGAGTGCTTGAGGCTCACCAGATTTGCGAAGGTGAGTACTACGGCGTGAGTGCTGAGACACACGTGCCGTCACGATCTCTTACGGCCACGGACCTGGATGGACTTGAATTGATCCCCGAGAGGTTGCGCCAAGACCTCCGCTCGCGACTGGGAATTTCCGGAGCCGCGGTAGCTTGGGACAATCAACAAGACCTTCTGGATCTGGGCACTATCGAAATCGGCGATCAACGTCTGCGATTGACATACGCGATTCGCCCACCTCGTACAGGGACGGGAACGAGTCTGCGAGCGCTTGCTGCAGGTGCTCATCCCGTTGTGCTTGTCCCCTCGACACCGTTCGGCAGTTCCGAACTACCGATCGCGCTGCTTGAGACGCCGCTCCCTTCGCGACAAGAGGCTGTGCGACTTGCGGTATCGGCGACAGGACTCACCGACGCAGTGCCGGCGTTGCACAGCGCTCCCGACGGAGTACGACTTGTCGTAGATACTATCAGGGGAACTATGTGGGTTGATGGAATCGAGATTTGTGGATTGAAGCCCGACACGCAACCGTTTCGCTTCGTCGAGTTCGTCGCTCGGCAAACGCCCGCCGCTGTGAGTGCGCAGGAATTGGCGAGGGCACTCTCTGGAGCGCGCGATGATGGTACCACCGCGGCGCGTCAGGCGAAGGCCTCCGCGAAAAAGTCGATCTGCGACGCGCTCGCCGCGGCCGGCCGTGACTTCTCGGAGGACCCGTTTCCTAGCGGAGGGACTGGTACCTATCGCTGTGCTCTCGCGAGCTACGTGCGCTGATCCGACGATCCCCGAGTGATAGCATCCAGCCGGATCAAATGCGTGCTTCGACAGTGAGGGGTCGGCCTTACATCACAGGGGAGAGTCCTTCGCGCTCGAACGCACCCTGTAGCAAAAGAGTGACTTTCGTGAATGATGACACGTTTGCGCTTCCCGCTCACCGCCTACCTACTCGTAATGCTGCCTCACTTGCGTCCTACTACTAGTCTCTTGACGCCAAAGTAAGGTCGAGGAAATGCACCACGCGCCTACAAATACCTCGCTCACGCTCGCCTTTGGCTAGATCTCCCCCCGCCTCGCGAACTCGGCGATCTTCTCCCCCGCCCGGAACGCCAGCGCCATGATCGTCATCGTCGGCTGCCCGCGCCCCGACGTGACCATGCTGCTCCCGTCGCAGATGAAGAGGTTCTTCACGTCGTGCGTCCGGTGAAAGCGGTCGACCACGCTCGACTTGGGATCGTTCCCCATGCGGCAGGTGCCTAACAAGTGCACCGCCAGGTTCTGCACCTCGATGGGGAGTGGGGCGATTTCCCTGGCGCCGGCGGCCTTGTGGATCTCGATCGCCCGTTGCTGCATCCAGCGCTCGAACTTGAGGTCGTCCTCGTGGTCGCGATACGTGATGCGCATCGCCGGGAGCCCGCGCTCGTCCTTGAGCGTGGGATCGAGCGAGACGCTGTTGTTCGCCACGGCGAGCGAGGTGGTGTGCGCCATCACCGTCATCTGGCGCGTGAAGCCGTGTTCGAGGTAGCGCTTGTAGTCCGCCCCCCAATTCTTCTGGCCCGGCGCGGCGCCGTTCACCGCGAAGAAGATCGGGAGGGTGATGTCGGCGCGCGCATCGAGCCCTCCGCCGCCGTAGCAGCCGCGCTTGGGATCGGAGTCGTACCAGTCGAGCGCGATGCGGGTGACCTGCGCCCCCTTGTACTCGTTTAGCGGGTGCTCGTAGATCCCCGGGACGATTGCCCCGCCGTTGAACATCAGGTGCTTCCCCACGATGCCTGACGAGTTGGCCAGTCCCTGCGGGAACTGGTTGCTCTTCGACATCAGGAGCAATCGGCTCGTCTCGGCGCCGTTGCACGACAGGATGACCGCTTTCGCCTTTTGCAACTGCTCCTTCCCGGCGGCGTCGAAGTAGATCACCCCGGTCGCACGCCCGGCCGCGTTCAGCTCCACCTTGCGCACGTAGGAGTTAGGGCGCACCTCGCACTTCCCCGTGCGCTCGGCGAGCGGGATCATCGCCGCGAGCGTCGAACTCTTGGCGCCGAACTCGCACCCGTAGCCTTGGCAGAAGCCGCAGTTCTGGCATGCCTGCCGCCCGTTGTGCGGACGCGAGAGGATCGCCATCGGCGCGGGGAACGGGTGCCAGCCAAGCTTCTTCGCAGCACGCTCAAAAAGAATGCCCGACGATTTCACTGGGAGCGGCGGGACGGGATACGGCTTCGAGCGCCGAGGCTCCCCCCACGCGCCGGCCTGCCCCGAGACCCCGATCTCCCAGTCGACCTTCGTGTAGTACGGCTCCAACTCGTCGTAGGTGATGGGCCAGTCGGCGAGCTCGGCCCCGGGAATCGCGCCGAGTCGCGAGCGCTCGTTGAAGTCGACCGGGCGCAGGCGCCAGAAGTTGGCGGTGAAGTGCACGCTGCTCCCGCCGACGATGTGCGCGCCCCACACCGCATCCTTCTTGAACTTCGCCACCTGGCCAGGCGTCTCGCGCCACGTGACCGGCGTCTTGGCGCCGATGTAGTTCTGGAAGAAGTACTTGTACTCGTCGTGCTCGAACTGCTCCGGCGCGAGGCGCGGGCCGCGCTCGAGGACAACCACGGAATAGCCGGCGGTGGAGAGCTCCTTGGCGAGGATCCCGCCAGCTGCACCGGAACCGACGATCACGAAGTCGACGGTCGACGAGAGCGGATACTTCGCCGTGGGTTGCTGGGTCATCTCAGCGCCCTCCCTGCTTGGCCGCTTCGGCGTCGTAGTAGCCAAATGGCGGCGTGTAGGCCGGGCGATGCTCGAAGCCGAGGATCTTCCACCCCACGCCACCCTGGTTCCCGCCGTAGCGTGGATCGGCGAACATCCCGACCATCGTCAGGTACCGGACGCCCTGGAAGAACTCGCTCTTCTCGATGTCGGTGAGGATGGCGTCCTGCTGCGCTGCCGAAAGCGCCGAGAACTTCGCTCCCGCCTTGCTCCTGGCGGCGCGCGCGCCAAGGTCGGCGAGTCCCTTTCGCAGATCGGGAAGGACCTGCTTCTCGAAGCCGCCGAGCGCCTGGTCCATGAAGTGGATCACCCCCGCTTCCTTCGCACCGGGGGTGTCGGTCGTCGGCATGATGCGCTCGGCCATCGCCTCGAGCTCGGTCGCTTCGGCGGGCGTGAGCGTGCGGAACGCCGGGCGTGGGGACTGCTGCGCGGCGTTGGTGGAATGGGCGAGCGCTTCGCCCACCGCTGTCCAGTCGCTGATGAGCCACGCCGCTCCGACTCCGGCGGCCGTGGCGACGAATGACCTGCGCGATGTGCTCATCCGCGAGGGGGGGTGGCAGATGATGGGAGCGCGACGGCGTCGCGGTATCGCTCAACATGCCGGTCCCGGTCGTACAGTCAAGGAGCGTCGATGGCGGTCGCGATGCGCTTCCCGCCTCGGCGACCGCTTCGTAGAATCGTCGGGAGACGCGTGAGGCAGCCGACCTCACGTTGCGCTCGACCGCCCGCTCCACTTCCTCCTTCGACGCCGAATATCCGGGGTGATGCGATGACCTCGTACGACTACCTCATCGTAGGTGGCGGGATGACCGCCGATGCGGCCGCCCATGGCATTCGCGAGGTCGACCCATCGGGGACGATCGGGATGCTCGCGGCCGAAGCGCACACGCCGTACAACCGCCCCCCGCTTTCCAAGGGACTGTGGAAGGAGGAAGGCGAGGAAGGACTGTGGCGCCCCACTTCAGCGACCGGAACGACGGTGCATCTGGGGCGGCGCGGCGTGCAGCTCGACAGCACTTCGCGTACGGTTACCGACGACGCGGGGGAGCAGTATCGCTACGGCAAGCTCCTGCTCGCGACGGGCGGCACTCCCCGACGTCTGGAGCACGCCCCCGACGGGGTGATCTACTTCCGCACCCTCGACGACTATCGCCTGACGCATCGCCTGGCGAAGGAGGGGAAGCGCTTCATCGTGATCGGCGGTGGCTTCATCGGATCGGAAGTGGCAGCGGCGGTGCGCATGCAGGGGTGCGAGGTGAGCATGGTGGTCCCCGAAGCGGGGATCGGGGCGCGCGTCTTCCCTGCCGATCTCGCCCGCTTCGTGGCGCGCTACTATCGGGAGAAGGGCGTCGTCGTCCATCTCAACGACAGCGTGAATCGAATTGCCACGGGCGAACGCGGCGGCTACGCGGTCGGCGTGAAGACCGCCGGCCCGCTCACCGCCGACGCGGTGATCGCCGGACTCGGCATCGTGCCTAACGTGGCGCTCGCCGAGCAGGCCGGGCTCGCGGTCGACAACGGGATCGTGGTCGACGAGCAGTTGCGCGCCGGCGCCGAAGGAATTTTTGCAGCTGGCGATGTCGCTCGATTTCACAACCCGGCGCTGGGGACGCGCATGCGGGTCGAGCACGAGGACAACGCCAACACGATGGGGAAGATCGCCGGGCGCAACATGGCCGGCGCCGGCGAGCGCTACGATCATCTCCCGTTCTTCTACTCCGACCTCTTCGACCTCGGATACGAGGCCGTGGGCGACGTCGATGCGCGCCACGAGACGGTGGCCGACTGGAAGGATCCCTTCCGCGAAGGGGTCGTCTACTACCTCGACGGTGGGCGAGTGCGCGGTGTGCTGCTGTGGAACACCTGGGGACAGGTCGACGCGGCGCGAGCGTTGATCGCCCAACCGGGGCCGTTCACTCCCGCCGACCTCAAAGGACTGTTGCCAGAGTAGTCGCAAATGAAACGCCCCGCTCCGAACGGCGGAGGCGGGGCGTCGTGGAACTAACTGCTAACTATTGGAAGCGATCGGCGCGACCTGCTTCACCCCCCCGCGATCGCCCCCACCACCATGAACGGCTCCCTCCCCTCGACGATCGCCGCAGGGAGCGGGGTGTCGGGTGGCTCGTGCGAGAGATCTTCCTCACACACGAAGTACCGAAGGAACGGGCGCCGCTTGAGCGTCCCGTGATCGCGAATTGTCCCGCGCAGCACGGGATACTCGGCCTCGAGCGCATCGAGGATCGAGCTCGCCGAGACCTCCCCGTCGACCGCGACCGAGACCTCGGCGCCAACCTTGGCGAGGTTGCGCAGGTGATAGGGGAGGACGACGCGGATCATGCGAGCGTCTGCGTTTCGATCGACAGCACGGCGGGGAGGTCGCGCACGATCGCCTGCCAGCTGTCGCCCGAGTCTGCCGATGCGTAGACCTGGCCGCCGGTGGTGCCGAAGTAGACACCGCACGACGGGAGCCGGTCGACCGCCATCGCATCGCGAAGGACGTTCACGTAGCAATCCTCCTGCGGGAGCCCGTTGGTGAGCGCTTCCCACTCGGTGCCCCCGGTCCTGCTGCGATAGACGCGGAGCTTGCCATCGGGCGGGTAGTGCTCGGAGTCGCTCTTGATCGGGACAACGTAGACCGTCTCGGGGTCATGCGCGTGGACTTCCACCGGGAAACCGAAGTCGCTCGGGAGGTTCCCGCTGATCAGCTCCCAATTGTCGCCGGCGTCGTCGCTCCGCATGACGTTCCAGTGGAGCTGCATGTAGACTCGGCTCGGCCTGGCCGGATTGATGGCGAGGTGATGCACGCAGAATCCGACTTCGACGTTCGGATCGGGGAGGTACTTGGACTTGAGCCCCTTGTTCGCCGGCTTCCAGGTGGCGCCGCCGTCGTCGGAGCGGAAGGCACCGGCGGCGGAGATGGCGATGGTGATGCGCTGTGGGTCGACGGGGTCGAGGATGATCGTGTGGAGCCCAAGTCCGCCTGCACCGGGCTGCCAACGGTTGCCGCTGGCGTGGTTGCGGAGCCCGGGGAGTTCCTGCCAGCTCTTGCCACCGTCGGTCGAGCGGAAGAGCGCCGCGTCCTCGACGCCGGCATAGACGGTATCGGGGTCGGTGAGGCAGGGCTCGATGTGCCAGACGCGTTTGAATTCCCACGGGTGCGGCGTCCCGTCGTACCACTGGTGCGTCCCGGTTTCGCCGCTGTAGGCGAATTCGTTGCCGACGGGCTCCCACGACTTTCCGCCGTCATCCGAGCGCTGCATGATCTGTCCAAACCACCCGCTGGTCTGCGAGGCGTAGATGCGGTTCGGATTCACCGGCGAGCCCTTCATGTGGTAGATCTCCCACCCGCCGAAGAAGGGGCCACTCACATCCCATTTCTTGCGCGCCTCGTCCGACTCGAGGACGAAGCCCCCTTTCTTCGTACCGACCAGCACGCGCACACCGCTCATCATCGCCTCCTGGGTGAACCTTCGGAAAACCATCCCGCGCGCGCGGCGCCCGCCGCGGGAGGGGACTGGTCGTGGGTTGTCAGCAGCTTCTGGCTCGACTTTGACTGCACTCGCGGGGAAAACTCATCGGTCGTTCGGCGATTCGTGGCCGAGTCCCTGCCACGAGCGGCCGCGGGCCAGGTTCCTTGCCGTCGCCGGGAGGGGGCGGAACTATCGATCCGCTTGGCGGGGGCGTCAATACTGTGGCGTGCTACGACTGGCTGGCGCGGCAGACGGTTCAGGAACGGCTCGTCCCTCCCTTCTTCGCGGACTCCGCGGTCAAAAGCATTTTTACCGCAGAGTCCGCGGAGAACGCGGAGGAGTGGCGGCGCCGGCGCGGCGACGGTTTCCTTTTCTCGGTGATCTCTGCGACCGCTGCGGAGAAGAACCTTTTTGTCACAGAGGACACCGAGGACACAGAGATCACGGAGGAGGAACGTCTCAGACGCAGCGGCCGACGGCTTTTCTCTGTGTCCTCCGTGACCTCTGTGTTGAAGAGCTTTTTTTACCGCGGAGTCCGCGGAGTCCGCGGAGTCCGCGGAGGGGTAGCGGCGCCGGTGTGGGTGCTGTCCTCTTTCTCAAACTGTTTCGTGAACAAACTCCTTGTTCTCGATGTCTCGGGGCGCCCGAACTGCGACGTCGAGGTAAGTGTGCGCGGGGCAAGAAGCGCAGGTCGGCACCCCTCCGCGTACTCCGCGTACTCCGCGGTTCAAATGTTTTCCCGATCATGGTCGGGTTCGCTCGTCGGTAGTCCGCTCTCTCCCTGAACAATCCGAAATGCGCGCAACCTCTGTTCGCCGCCAGCTCCAGCTCATTCTCGCATTCGTTGGAGCTCTCACCGCTCCGCTCGCGGCGAGCGCCCAGCCCCGCCCCGCCATCACCGACGCCCTTCGCCCGTACGTCAGCGTCGACGCCCCGGTCGTCGCGCTGACGCACGTCACGCTCATCGACGGAACGGGTGCCGCTCCAAAGCCAGACCAGACGGTCGTGATCGACGGCGCGCGCATCGCGGCGGTCGGCCCGGCGGCCAGCACGCGAGTTCCCGCGGGTGCACGCACGATCGATCTCAGCGGGCACACGGTCTTCCCCGGGCTCGTCGGGCTCCATGAACACACGTACTTCGGCGGCGTGAAGCGCATCACCGAGATGAGCACCTCGGGGCCGCTCCTGTATCTCGCCTTTGGAGTGACGACGGCGATGACGGCGGGGAGCATGCTCCCGTACCAGGAACTGGCGATGAAGAAGGCGGTGGACGCCGGACGCATCCCCGGCCCCAATTTCCTCATCACCGGCCCCTACCTCGACGGTGCAGCATCTCGCAGCACCAACGCGCGCGCCCTCACCACGCCCGAAGAAGCGACGCGCGTCATCGACTACTGGGCGAAGGAAGGCGCGACCTGGGTCAAGGTGCAGGGGACGATCACGCGTGCGATGCTGGCGAGCGTGATCAAGGCAGCGCACGCGCGCGGGGTGAAAGTGACTGGGCACCTCTGCTCGGTGACCTTCGGCGAGGCGAGTGCGCTGGGGCTCGACGCGCTGCAGCACGGCTTCATCACGGCGAGCGACTACGTCCCGGGAAAGCGCCCCGACGTCTGCCCGCCGGAGAACATGCACATCCAGACCGACGTCGACGTCACCAGCGACGCCGTGCAGCAATCGATTCGCGCCATCGCCAGGCGCGGCACCGCGGTCGTCTCCACGCTCGCCGTCTACGAATCGTTCTCCCCCGAACGCTTCCATCCCGACACCGGCGGGATGGCGATGCTCGACCCCGACGTGCGGCGCGAGGTGGAGCAGAACTACGCCAACATCGCCAAGGGCGGGTTGATCGTCACCGACGGTCTCCTCAAGAAGATGATGCGGTGGGAGCGCGACTTTGTTGCAGCTGGCGGCCTGCTCGGTGCCGGCTCCGACCCGTGGGGGACCGGCTTCTTCCCCGGCGTCGGCGACCTGCGGAACTACGAGATGCTCCGCGAAGCCGGCTTCTCGCCGCCCGAGTCGTTCAAGATCATGACGCTGAACGGGGCGAAGATTCTCGGGATGGACAAGGAGGTCGGCGCGGTGACGGTCGGGCGGCAAGCCGACCTGGTCGTCGTCCAGGGCGACCCGGCCTCGCGCACCACCGACATCTACAATGTCCGCACGGTCTATCGAGGCGGGGTCGGCTTCGACTCGAAGAGGCTGCAGGACGCAGCGCGGGGGTTGATCGGCGTGCGCTGACGCGGCGACCCGCGCTCCCTCTGACGAGTTCGCATTTCGCCGGTAGCTTTTCGCTCCACCGGCTGGAGGGAGCGTCGCCACCACATGACCTGATCGACCGTCTGGCGGATCATCGGACGCTGCATGGTTCGCCGCGGTCCGAGTTGGAGTGGCTGCTCGCCCACGGCGAGTTCCGATCGTATCCGTCGGGCACCGTACTGGTGGCCAAGTCGGAGTCGACCGTTGAGATGTTCGTCCTTCTCACCGGTGCCGTTGCCGTCCACTTCGGCTACGGAACGGGACGGATCCACAACATGGAGACGAGCGCGGGAGAGCTCTCGGGATTTCTCCCCTTCTCCCGTATGAACAAACCACCGGGCGATGCGGTGGCGGTCGGGCAAACGGACGTGTTCGTCGTCCACCGCGAGCACTTTCCCGAGTTGATTCGCGAGTGTCCGGTGATCACGGCCAAACTTGTGCACGCGATGCTCGATCGCGCGCGCGTGGCCGCCGCGACCATCTGGCAAGACGAGAAGATGATGTCGCTCGGACGACTCGCCGCCGGCCTCGCCCACGAACTCAACAACCCGTCGGCAGCTGCGGTACGGAGCGCCAAGCACCTGGGCGCAGCGATGGCCGCCGTGGGGGAGGCCGCGTACGCGCTCGGCCGCGAGGCGCTGAGCGACGCGCAGGTCGTCCATGTCCAACAGCTAATGGCTGATTGCCTGCGGGCGACCGGGACGCATCGCCTGGCGCCGCTGCTGCTCTCTGACCGGGAGGATCAGATCACCGAGTGGCTCGAGGCGCGCGGCGCCGATGCCTCCCCCGCGATCGCACTGGCGAGCGCCAACGTCACGGTCGACGTGCTGGACTCGATCGCCAGTACCCTTCCGCCCTCGGCGGTCGAGCCGACGCTTCGCTGGATCGCGGCCAGTTGCGCGGCGCGTTCCAACGCGATGGACGTGGAAGGGGCGAGCATACGCGTCGTCGACCTCATCGATCGGCTCAAGCGCTTCACGAACATGGACCGTACGGCTGCGCCGCATCCCATCGACGTCGCCCAGGGACTCGCCGATACGGTCGCGGTGTTGGCCGGTCGTGCGGCGGCGAGGGGGGTGACCATTCGGATGGACGTCGGCGCAGACCTCTCGCTCGTCGTGGCACACGACGCCGACCTCAACCAGCTCTGGTCCAACCTCCTGGAGAATGCGATCGATGCCGCGCGCCCTGGCGGGGAAGTCATCGTCTGCGCGACGAACGAGACGCGAGGAGTCGCGGTGCGCGTGATCGACGACGGGACAGGGATCTCACCCGACGTGGTGGCGCGAATGTTCGACCCGTTCTTCACGACAAAAGGCGTCGGCCAGGGAATGGGGATCGGACTCGACATCGTGCGGCGCATCGTGCACATGCACGACGGCGAGATCAAAGTGGATCCTCGTCCCGGCCGCACGGAGTTCTGCGTGCTCCTTCCAATACATAGCGGTCGAAGAGGGCCTCAGCAGTGAAGGCCATGATGCTCGAAGCGCTTCGGTCACCGTTGCGGCTGGCGGAGGTCGAGGTTCCGTCAGCGCACCGTGGCCAGGTGCTCGTGCGCGTCCACACCTGCGCCGTCTGCCGCACGGACCTGCACGTGGTCGACGGCGAGCTTCCCGATCCAACGCTCCCGCTCGCCCCCGGCCACGAGATCGTCGGCACGGTCGTCGCGCACGGCGAGGGCGTCGACGCGCCTGCAGTGGGCACGCGCGTCGGCATTCCATGGTTGGGGTGGACCTGCGGCGCGTGCGAGTACTGCACGACGGGGCGCGAGAATCTCTGCGCACAGGCCCGCTTCACCGGATATACGCTCCCCGGCGGCTACGCCGAGTACGTCGCGTGCGATGCACGCTTCTGCTTTCCGATGCCCGAGGCATTCGACGATGTCGGAGGCGCACCGCTCCTCTGCGCCGGCCTGATTGGCTATCGCGCGCTGCGCATGGCGGGCGACGCGCATCGCCTGGGGATCTATGGATTCGGCGCGGCAGCGCACATTGTGGCGCAGGTGGCACGCTGGGAAGGACGAGAGCTGTTCGCCTTCACCCGGAGCGGCGACGCGCAGGCACAATCGTTCGCGCGATCGCTCGGCGCCGCGTGGGCCGGAGCGTCCGACGAGATGCCGCCGGAGCCGCTCGATGCGGCGATCATCTTTGCACCTGTAGGCGCCCTGGTGCCGCTGGCGTTGCGCGCGGTGGCGCGTGGCGGGACGGTGGTCTGCGGCGGGATCCACATGAGCGACATCCCCTCCTTCCCATACGAGTTGCTCTGGGGGGAGCGCACGGTGCGGTCGGTGGCCAACCTCACGCGGCTCGACGCAATCGAGTTCCTCGAACTCGCCGGACGCATTCAAGTGAAGTGCGCAACGGTGGAGTATCCGCTCGAACGGGCGAACGAGGCGCTGGCCGACCTGCGTGCGGGGCGGCTCGCCGGGGCGGCGGTACTCCGCGTACATCGATAGTCGCACCAAGCGCCAGAAATCTCCGCTACCGCCGCGCCCATCGCGCGCATCGCGCCCAACGCGCCCAACGCGCCCAACGCGCCCAATGCGCCCAATGCGCCCAATGCGCCCAATGCGCCCGATGCGCCCAATGCGCCCAATGCGCCCAATGCGCCCAATGCGCCCAACGCTTCTCGTCGCACCTCGTCCCAAGCACGTCGAACACGCCCAACTTCTCCGCGGACTCCGCGGACTCCGCGGTGAAAAGCTTTTCAACCGCGGAGAACGCGGAGAACGCGGAGAACGCGGAGAACGCGGAGAACGCGGAG
>CAZWVG010000047.1:0-27956 GCA_964637355.1 uncultured Gemmatimonadaceae bacterium | reverse complement strand
ACGGTGATCTCGCTGTGGGGGGCGCTCGAGGGATCGATCCTCTTCTGGGCGTGGGTCCTCGCGCTCCTCTCGGCGCTGCTGGTGTTCTGGAACCGTGATCGCGAAGGGGCGCTCATCCCGTACACCACGATGACGATGCTCGCGGTGAGCGTCTTCTTCCTGATCCTGCTCGTGGGGCCGGCGAACCCGTTCACGCTGGTCTCGCCGACGCCGCTCGACGGACCGGGGCCTAACCCGCTCCTGCAGAATCACATCCTCATGGGCGTGCACCCGCCGCTCCTCTACCTCGGCTACGTCGGCATGACGGTGCCGTTCGCCTTTGCGATCGGGGCGATGGCGGCGGGCGAGGTGGGAGGCGACGACTGGATCCGCCTCTCGCGCCGGTGGACGTTAGGCGCCTGGGCCTTCCTCTCCGCGGCGATCATCGCCGGGATGTGGTGGTCGTACGAGGTGCTGGGATGGGGGGGCTACTGGGCATGGGACCCCGTCGAGAACGCGTCGTTCATGCCGTGGCTCACGTCGACCGCCTTCCTGCATTCGATGATGGTGCAGGAGCGGCGCGGGATGCTCAAGCTCTGGAACCTCAACCTCATCGTCGCGACCTTCGCGCTGACGATCCTCGGGACCTTCCTCACGCGCTCTGGCGTGCTGTCGTCGGTGCACGCCTTTGGCGAGGGGCCGATCGGGATGTACTTCCTCGGGGCGATCGCGATCGTGCTGATCGTGTCGTTCGCGCTGGTGGCCGGAAATTCCGAGCAGCTCTCGAGCGAAGGGCGCATGGACAGCGTGGCCTCGCGCGAGACGGTCATGCTCCTCAATAACCTCATGCTCACCGCCTTCACCTTCACGGTGCTGGTGGGAACGCTCTTCCCGATCATCGCCGAGGCGATGCGCGGGGTGAAGGTCAGCGTGGGGCAGCCGTTCTTCAACAAAATGACGTTGCCGCTGATCGCGGCGCTCCTCTTCCTGATGGGCGTGGGGCCGGCGCTCCCGTGGCGGCGTGCGTCGAAGGAAGTGGTGCGGCGCCAGCTCCTGCCGCCGCTGATTGGGGCGGTGATCGCGATGGTCGTCGCCATCGCCATCGGGACGCACCAGGTGTACGGCGTGCTCACCTTCGGTTTCGCCGCGTTTGCCCTGGTCGCCAATGCGCGCGAGTACGTCACCGGCGTGCGGGCGCGCATGCAGGTGCGCCAGGAGACGGCACTCACCGCGTTAGGCAGGCTGGTCCTGGCGAACCGCCGCCGCTACGGCGGCTACATCGCGCACTTCGGGATCATTGCGGTCGGCGTAGCGGTCGCCGCATCGGCGTCGTTCCGGCGCGAGTACGAGGCGACGATCAAGAAGGGTGAGACGATGGCAGTCGGCGCGTACACCGTGCGCCTGCTCGAGGTGTATGCGCGCGAGGAGCCGCAGCGCTCGCGCATCGCGGCCAGCGTCGCGATCCTCAAGAACGGGAACGAAGTCGGGCGCCTCGACCCGGCGATGAACTTCTATCCCACGTCGCAGCAGCCGATCCCCACGCCAGCGGTCCGCAGCCGCGCGTGGGGTGACATCTACATCAACCTGATGGCCTTCAAGCAGGACGGGACCAACGCCACGCTCAAGGTGATCGTGGAACCACTCGTCCCGTGGATCTGGGTCGGTGGCGGGATCATCGTGCTTGGCGCGTTGGTCTCGATGTTTCCGACAGGGCGCCGGTCGGCGGCGTGGATCGCCCAGTCCGCCGTTCCCGCCCCGCGTGGCCGCGGGGCTCCGGGGGCAATCGCGCCCGCCGGCGTGTTGGCCAGCAATACGCTCGAGGGGGCGGACTGATGAATTGGAAGCGTGGTTCTTCGGCAGCGGTGGTCGCGATCCCGATCATCGCGCTCCTCGGCTTCGGGATGACACGCGACCCGAAGGAGATCCCGTCTCCGCTTCCCGGACGCGCGGCGCCCCAATTTTCGCTCGCGGTGTTCGCGGAGGGGGTCGGGGCGCAGCATCGCGCGAGCGGCGACACCGTTCGGCTCAAGGACCACACCGGCGAAGTGGTGGTCCTGAACTTCTGGGCGTCATGGTGTCTGGCGTGCCGCGATGAGCACCAGACGCTTTCCCAGGTGTCGGAGATGTATGCGGGGCGCGGCGTGAAGTTCTACGGCGTCCTGTACAACGACGTCCCCGCCAACGGCACGCGGTGGATCTCCGAGATGGGGGGGCAGAGCTATCCGTCGCTCGAGGATCCGCGGACGCGCACCGCGATCGACTACGGACTGTACGGCGTCCCCGAGACGTTCTTCATCGGGAAGGACGGCAAGGTCGCGTACAAGTACGTCGGACCGGTGCCGGCGACGGTGCTGGCGCGCAAGCTCGATTCGCTGCTGGCGCTTCCCGCTCCGTCGCGTGCGCCCGGAGGCGCCGGAGCGGATACGGCGCGTTCGGTCCCCGTCGGGACGGCAGGGGAGTGACCGCGGTGAGTCGCTTGCGTGCTGAAGCGCTGCGCACGTTCGCGCTGCGCGCCCTGGTTTCTGTGTGCCTCGCGCTCCCCGTGGCGGCGCCGGTGGCGGTGCGTGCGCAGGAGAAGGAGGTCGTCACCACCGGGACGAACACGCTGGAGGAGCGAACGCGCGCGGTGGCCTCGCAGCTCCGTTGCCCGGTGTGCCAGGGGAACAGCATTCAGGACTCGCCGTCGGAGCTGGCGCAGGAGATGAAGGGGGTCGTCCGCGACCAGCTGGCCGCGGGAAAGCGCCCTGACGAGGTCATTCAGTACTTCGTCGACAAGTACGGGGAGTGGATTCTTCTGGAGCCCAAGCCATCGGGCTTCAACCTCGTCGCGTATCTGCTTCCGTTGGTTGGACTGCTCGGAGGCGGGCTCGTGATCTGGCGCTCGGTGCGCAAGTGGACCACGGTCCCGGCGCCCGACGACGCCGCGGCGAGCGGCCCGGGACGCTGAGTCGACGAGCGCCTCAACGCTCCCGCCGATTCGACGATTCCGTCGCGGTGCGTGACCGCTCCGCGTGGGCGGGCCCCGCGTGGCAGGTGAGTGGCACGGCGACCCGAGCGCCCCTTGTGGCGCTCATTCGTTAGGGCTCCCTAACGCGAGACCCGTCCTCCCGAAATCGTTGCGAGTTCGAGCGACGTGGCGCAAGGCCATGTCCGCTTCTGCGTACGCGCCTCCGCGTCAACCGACCGATGCGGTGCTGCCTGACGAGTCGGCGCGTCGGCGACCGATACGGCCGACGTCGCGTGCAAAGCAAACCTGTTACATGCACCTTGGTGAACTCACGACGCGCTTGTCAGGGATTTCCCGAATATATCGGAGAAGGTACGTACGTACTGTTACCGTGTCGCAAGACGTGAAGTCGGGATGAACGACGGGCCATTCGGGCCCTGCATTTCATAGCCGGGACGTAGGAGTTCTGTTTCTCGAGGAGGATGGACATGAGGTGGCGCGGAGGAGTACTCGCACAGTTTACCGTCGTCGGCCTTCTGTTGATTGCGTCGGCCGGCTGCGTTGACGAGAAGATCGTTTACCGCGATGGTCCCAACTACGCGGCACCGCCCGCAGCGGCCGCGAGCTTCCTTGGGTACAGCGACACGACGCAGAAGATGACGGTCTGCGGGAATTGCCACGTCGGGCAGCAGGCCCGTTGGGTGTCGACGGCTCACGCGAGCGCGTTCCACACGCTCGAGACGAGCGGATCGATGCAGGGGCTCTGCCAGGCGTGCCACACGGTCAACGACAAGGGGAACGCGACGACCGACACGACGTCGGGGTGGCGCTCCACGAAGGACGCGCGCTATCACGACGTACAGTGCGAGAGCTGCCACGGCCCTGGCCTGCAGCACGTACAGTCGCCGCAGCGCGGGCAGATGCTTGCGTCGATCAAGGCTGATACCGGCGCGGCAATCACCAACGGGTGCTCGCAGTGCCACAGCGGGACGCACCACCCGTTCGTGGAAGAGTGGCGTGTCTCGCGGCACGCGACGTCGTACACGCGCGCCTACAACGGCGCAACTGCCACGGCGCCCGACGTTCCGTTCGGTCCGCGGTCTGCCTGCCAGTCGTGCCACATCGGCCAGGCGGCGCTCGAAGCGTGGGGGGTGAACACCAACTACGTGGAGAAGACCACGGGCACCACGATCGACAAGGGAATCGGCATCGCCTGCGCCGTCTGCCACGACCCGCACGGGACGCCGAACAGCAAGAACCTTCGCTTCAAGATCGACGTTCCCGATCTGGACCAGAACCTGTGCATGAAGTGTCACTACCGTCGTGCGACGCCGGATTTCTCGGGAAGCCGCGACTCGCCACACTCGCCGCAGGGGCCGATGCTCCTGGGTGAGGCGGGCTGGTGGCCCCCGGGGATCACCGTCGATGGCACCGTTCAGGCTGCGCACGGGAGCGAGAAGAATCCCAAGCTTTGCGCCACCTGCCACGTGAATCGCTACGACGTGACGGACAAGGCGACCGGGAAGTTCGTGCAGACGGTCACGGGACACCGCTTCGCGGCCATCCCCTGCGTCGACGGCAACGGACTACCGACGGCGAACCAGGATTGTGCAGTGTCGGCACGCTCGTTCCGTTCGTGCGCCGGGAGCGGATGCCACACGGAGTCGCGCGCGCGCCAGATCTTCGAGGAGTCGGAGCTCGACATCGCCGGGCTCGCGGCTGGGCTGAACACGATGATCGCGCAGGTGCCGGCGAGCGAGTTCGTGGCTGGGAAGGTGACGACGGCGCGCGGCGCGCGGTTCAACGTGGCGCTCGCACTCCACCCGGGGTCGAACGTGCACAATCCGTCGCTGGCCAAGGCACTGCTCAGGGCGAGCATCGCCCAGATGGTGAAAGACTACAACCTTACGCCGCCTCCAGGGCTTAGCGTCGCGCCGTACGACCAGAAGATCCTGGGGCACCCGATCAACTGATCGAACGTGCCCGGCACCGGTCGACCTGTCGCCGCGCGGGTGAACGACGCATCGTTCACCCGCGTTGCGCATCGAGATGAGATGCGCTCGCTGAGACCACTCCGCCCGCGCCGATGATTCCGCTCTCCACGCTTGGGGTGTTCCTCCAGACTTCTACTGCCGCGCCGGCCCCCACCGTGCACGGCGCCGTCGACTCGGTGCGCATGGACCAGTCGCCGCTTCCCGGCGGCGTGGCCAGCGTCTTCCGCTTCCTCTTCTCGGGCGTCCCGCAGTGGATCCAGATCGGCGGTGTCGTGCTCGGCGTCATCGTCGGGATCGTCGTGGCCGTGCTGGCCTGGCGCCACCGCGCGGCGATCGCGGCGTGGCTCGCGTCGCGCACGCGCGGATACCGCCTGGCGTTAGGCGCCGGCATCGCGGTGGTGCTCGTCTCGGCGGGGCTCGTGGGCGGGTGGTCGTACAACTACATGATGCACGAGAACGACTTCTGCTCGAGCTGTCACGTCATGAAGTCGGCGTTCGGCAAGTTCCAGACGTCCGAACACTCGAAGCTCAAGTGCCACGACTGCCACCAGCAATCGATCTTTGCCAGTTCGAAGGAGCTGTACTACTGGGTGATGGAGCGCCCCGACAAGATCCCGGCGCACAGCAAGGTGCCGAACAAGATCTGCGCCGAGTGCCACATCACCGAGAAGCGTGACAGCGTGTGGCAGTATGTGAGCGCCACGGCGGGGCACCAGGTGCACATGCGCTCCGACTCGGCCGTGCTCCGCGACGTGATGTGCGTGACCTGTCACGCCCGTCAGGTGCATGCCTTCGCCCCCGTGGACGTGTCATGCAAGGACGCGGGGTGCCACGAGAACGTGAAGGTGCGGCTCGGCAAGATGGCCGACCAGACATCGCTGCACTGCACGACGTGTCACAACTTCGCCCGTCCGGTGAATGCGCAGGCGCCGCTCGACTCCGGACGCATGGGGCTCGTGCCGCTCAAGCCGCAGTGTTTCACGTGTCACGAGATGCGGGAGAAGCTGCGTGGCGAAGGGCTGGACCGCGATCCGCACAAGGCGGCGTGCGGGACCTGCCACAACCCGCACGTGCAGGAGCAGGCTGCCGGGGCGATCAAGAGCTGCGCAACAGCACAGTGCCACGCGAATGCCGACACGCTGACGGCCTTCCATCGCGGGCTCCCCAACCATGCGCTCGACAAGTGCACCTCGTGTCATCAGGCGCACACGTGGAAGGTCGAGTCGACGAACTGCATCACCTGTCACAAGGGAATCTTCAAGGACCGCCCGTCACCAGCCGCCATCGGCGCGCGCGCCAATGGAGATGGCGCGATCGGCGCGCGCGCCGACGGAGATCGCGCGATCGGCGCGCGAACGAATGGCGCGCACGCTAACGACGCACTGCTGTCCGCGTGGAACGTTCCGCATCAGGGGCGCCGGGGGGGAGGGGGGCCGTCGGATCGCGAGACGACGCTCGACGCGACCGCCGAGTGGGGAGAGACACGCGTATTCACGGAGATGTCGCGCGTCGCACCCACGTCCGGATCGCGCGCCCGGGACACGATTCCGCAAGCGACCAAGCAGCGTGCGGGGTGGCAGCAGGGCGAGCCGTTTCCGCACTCGCGACATCGCAGCGTCGCCTGCACCAACTGCCACTCGAGCAGCTCCACGCACGGCGCAGTGACGGTTCGCGCTCCGGCCGATTGTCAGTCGTGCCACCACGGTGCCACCCAGCGCGCCACGTGCCAGACCTGCCACGCCACGAACCAACTGGCGACAGCGATCCCGGTTCCGGTCACGATCCGCATCAGCGCGGGGGACAAGGAGCGCCAACGCACGCTCTCCTTTGCGCACACGCGCCACGCCTCGCTTTCGTGCGAGGGGTGCCACGCCAGCGACGTCTCGCGCGCGCCCACAAAGACGTGCGAGAGCTGCCATTCCGATCATCACGCCATCGCGCGCGACTGCACCGCCTGCCACCCCACCCCCCGCGAAGGACACGGGCGCGATACGCATGAGGGGTGCGCCTCCTGTCATACCGACGCGGTGGTGAAGGCGCTCCCTCCCGCACGTCCCGTGTGCCTCGCCTGTCATCCGCAGCAGCGCGAGCACTTCGCCGCGCAGGAGTGCGTGTCGTGTCACCCGCTCGCCTGGAATGCGGCCGCGAGGCACGGGGCACGGCCATGACCGACGCTTGCACCGTTCATCGCCCGCCCGGCGCATCCGGTACCGATCGCGTCGCGCGCGCCTTCGCCGTCCTGCTGGCCACGAGCGTCGTGGCCACGCCACTGGTTGCGCAGGGGATCCGGATCTCCGGCACCACCTGGGTGCAGTCCATCGACCTTCGTCCGCTCGAGCAGGATTCGCTCCTCGCGGCGCAGGTGGCGGGGGCTGGAAGCACGCGTCGCACAAGCGATGGGCAGCTGGTGCAGTGCCCGGCGACCTCGGTGTGGTGCTTCTTCAGTACCTCCGGCGCGCGCGAGACGACAACACCGCTACTGCAGGATCTGTCGCTCGCCGCGTGGGGGCTCGGGCGTGGCGTGAGCGCACAGGCGCACCTTCGTGCCCGGTCGGCGCTCGGCGGCACGGCGGCGCGCTGGCCACGCGCCGACGATCACCTCGACGCCCTCGATGCCTTCGTGCAGGTCGACCGCGCGGCGGGAAGACTGCGCGTCGGACGCCAGTGGGCCACCAACGGCCTCGGAGCCTACAACTTCGATGGCGGAGCGCTCCTGCTGCGTCGAGGGGCGCACTCCGTCGAGGCGTACGGCGGGCGGGCGCTCGCACAGGGACTCAACGAGTCGTATCGCAGCGCCGAGATCGGCGCCGTCGACGAGCTTCCTCCCGACCAGAATGGGTATCTCGCTGGTGTGCGGTTGCGTCTGCGGCCGTCGGATCTCACCGCGCTTTCGTTCGTGTATCAACGGGTCATCGCCGGCGATCGCTCGGGCCTGTACTCGGAGCGCGTGGCCGCCGACGCGACGACGCGGATCTCCGGTGTGACGATCGATGCCAATTCGACCTTCGACGTCGCGGGGAACGAGGTGAACGAGGCGCGGCTTCGCCTGTCGCGCGCGCTTCCGCATGCGCTGCACCTCGCGCTCGAGGCACGCCGGCATCGCCCGTTCTTCGAGCTGTGGACCATTTGGGGGGCGTTCGCCCCCGTCGCGTTCGATGAGGGGCGCGCCGAACTGGGGTGGCGCGGTGCGTCCGCGCATTTGCAGCTGTCGGCGCATGGCGCCTATCGAAAGTACGAGGATACCGATGCCGAGGTCGGCTTCCTCCCCCTTCGCACCACCGGGTGGCGCACCGGCATCGATGCCTCGTGGCTGTTCAGCGACCGGCTGGTCGCGTCGGCATCGACCGCCACCGACATCGGCTTCGGCTCGTCGCGGAGCGACGCCAACGCCGGCGTGCGATGGCGTGCGGGAGATCGCTTCTCGTTGGGAGGAAGCGTGAGCGCGCTCCAGTCGATCTACGAATTTCGCGTCGGGACCGGGCGAGTTCTTGGTGCAACCGCCGACGCCTCGCTGCGACTGACGCCCGAGACGCGCATCGCGGTCGACGGTGGAGTCTATCACCATCGCCTGACGAACGACGCGCCTGGAACGAACTGGAGCCAGCGGCGCGCGTCGGTGCGGCTCGAGTGGACCATCGGGAGCGATCCCGGACTCGGGCGGGGGCGCCCATGACCATCGCCCGACATCCGTGGCGCATCGTCCTCTGGTTCGCGGCGTTGTGCCTCGCCGCATCCGGCGCACTCGACGCGCAGGTCTATCGTCGCGCGGATCCGGCCCCCTTCCCGCACGAGCGGCACGCCAAGCTTTTCCCCACCTGCAGCGGATGCCACGACGGGCAAGTGACCGGCGACCCGTCGACGGTCATGCCGCCGGCATCGTTGTGCGCGAAGTGCCACGACGGGAAGACAAAGCCGCGCGTGCCGTACGCGGCGCCCACGCCACGTCAGGACTTCCTCCGCTTTCGACACGCGGCGCACGCCTCCGAGGTCGACACCGCGTCACGCCAGTGCGCGTCGTGTCACGCGACCCGCGATGGGGCGCCGTGGATGAGTGTGCGACGGGCAACGCCGGAGTCGTGCCTGGGGTGTCACACGCACCGCGCGTCGGCGCACCTGGCGAACGACAACCGTTGCACAACGTGCCACATCCCGCTCGCGTCGTCGACGACGATCACGGCCGGGGAGATCGACTCGCTTCCCAAGCCGACATCGCATACCGATGCGCGTTTCGTGTTGCAGCACGGCGCGGAAGCGAAGGGAGGGGTGGAGCGCTGCGCGACGTGTCACGCGCGCGAGAGTTGCGCGCGTTGCCACGTGAACGCGTCGACGCTCCCGGCGATCCAGGCACTGCTCCCCGACGCGCGCGTCAAGTCGCTCATGCGGTGGCGTGTGGCCAGCTATCCCATTCCCGACGATCACCGCAGCGAGGGGTGGGAAAGCGCGCATCGCAAGGCGGCGAGTGGCGCGACCGCGACCTGCGCCACCTGCCACGCGCAGTCCAGCTGCACCGCGTGCCACATCGGAGAGCTTGGACGCGATGTCATCCGCCAACTGCCAGACGGGCGTGGTGGGGCACCGGGAGTTCGACTCGGGTTGCCACCCGGCACGACGCAGTCGACGCCGTTCGCGACGCCGGTGCACGCTGCGGCGAGACCGAGCGCCCCGCGACGCGATGCAGCTGGCGGCGTGTTCGTGAACGTCGCAGTTCGTGATACGACACCGCAGGTGGTGCGTCCTCATCCGGATGGCTTCGCGCGCAATCACGCGGCAAGTGCGGCGAGCGGGAAGCTCACGTGCGAGGGGTGTCACACCCAGCGCTTCTGCGCCGACTGCCATGCCGGCGAGTCGAAGCGCGCCTTCCACGTCGCCAACTTCGTGGTGCGGCACGCGGCGAATTCATATTCGCGCGATCTCGACTGTGCCGGATGTCACAATACCGAGGTGTTCTGCCGCGGTTGTCATCAGTCGCAAGGCATTGCAGCTCGCGGACGCAGCGGCGGGACGTATCATAATGGGCAGCCACTCTGGCTGCTGCAGCACGGGCAGGCCGCGCGTCAGGGACTCGAAGGGTGTGCCACTTGTCACGCACAGCGGGATTGCATGAAGTGCCATTCGCAGCGAGGATGGGGAGTGAATCCGCACGGTGACGATTTCGACGCCACCCGGCTCGGCGCACGCGCGAAGGCGATGTGTGCCCGCTGCCACCTCACCGATCCGACACGAGGACGATAGATGCAGACCATAGCGAGGCGGGGCGGGGCGTTGCTGCTGGCGGCAGGCATGCTGCTGGCGGGTGCGTGCCGCAAGCCAAACGACACACAGCAAGCCGCCGCCGCGTCCGACGGCGCGATGAACGCCGCGCTCCCTCCGGGGCACGTCCCCATCGCCGACGGCATGCCGACCGGGCTGGAGCCGCTGACCCAGGCGCTGCTCGACAGCGGCAACGCCGCGTTCCGGCAGAAGAACTACGACGCGGCGCTCGCCTTCTACGGCAAGGCGCGCGATGCGCAGCCCGACCACGCGGCGCCGTGGTTCGGGACTTACATGGTGGCGCAGGCCACGAAGAACACCGCCCTCGCCGACAGCGCCCTGCGCATGGTGCGCGCGCGGGCGCCGGAGCTGCAGAGTCATCCAGGGGGCGCGGCAATGCCGTCGTCGCCGGGCCCCATCGCGCCCGGGGCCGTCGCGCCGCCGTCGCACTACTCGCCGCACCAGCCGGTGCCAGCGCCCGCCAAGAGCTCACCGAGTACGGCATCGCGCTCGTCCTGACGGCGAAGTCGCGGTCCACCCACGCCGGATAGATGTACAGAGCGTCGCGCGAGAATATTTCGCGCGACGCTTTCGCATTCGCGGGGTACGACTTCATCTCGGGATGCGCCGCCTGATCGTTGTTGGCGATGTGTATTCGCGTTCCCGCACCTGCGCGACGCGGCACGCGCCCCCACTCGCGGGGCGGCACAATCCCTGACGAGCGTTCAGCGCAAAGCGGACAGACCATGCCTCCTGCGAGTGGCATGTTCACGATGCACCGCACGCGCGGACGCAACGACTCCCACCATGCAACGGGAGGAAGGGTGAATATGCCGACCGCACTCGCTACCCCACGTGAAGGCGTAGGCCTCGTGAGCAACGATCCGACTGCACACGGTCCCATTCTCGTGGCGACCGATGGCATGGCGTCGTCCCGGGCCGCGCTCGACGCCGCAGCGCTGTTCTCCGAAGGGACCGACACACGCGTGACCGTGCTCGCCGTTCTCGAGCCGGTCCCGCTCGTCGCGGCCGACTATGGTCTCCTCCTCCCGCCCGTCGATACCGACAACGCGCGCCGCGACGCGCTGCGCGCGCGCGTCGAGGAACTCCTCCTCGAGTGCGTCGGGAAGCGCCCAAACTGGGAAGTGCAGATCAAGGACGGCGATCCCGCCGCGGTGATCGCGCGCACCGCGCGCGAGACGGGCGCACGCCTCATCGTGCTCGGGATCGGGCATCACGATCTCCTCGACCGGATGTTCGGCGGTGAGACCGCGCTGCACACGCTCCGCATGTCGCGCGTCCCGGTCTTCGCGGTGGCGCCGGACTTCACCGCGCTACCGACGCGCCTGGCGATCGCGCTCGACTTCAGCCAGGCCTCGATCGACGCGGCCCGCGCCGCAATCCGCCTCCTCCCGTCGGCCTCGATGATCTACCTGGTGCACGTCGCGCCGCGGATCGAGTTGCAGCCGGCGGCGTACCAGGCGTGGATGTCGGACTACAGCAGCGGTGTTGGACCGGCCTTCGAGCGCGTGCGGTCGCAACTCGAGGTGCCCGCCGGTTGCGTGGTCGAGAACATCACGCTCACCGGAAAGCCGACCCGGGCCCTGCTTGCCTTTGCCAAGTCGGCACACGTCGATGCGATCGTCACCGGGAGTCGCGGTGCCGGGCTGCTCGACCGCATCCTCGTGGGAAGCACCGCGACCGGGCTCGTGCGCGGCGCCACCTGCTCGGTGCTCGCCATCCCGGCCGCCTCGGGGATTGCCAACCGACCGATTGCCGGACAGGTCCCGGACGAGATCCCCGAGATGGAGTGGGCCGCGGCGCTCGAGGCGTTCACCCGTCGCAATGTCGGACGGCACGCCTCGCTCGAGATCGACGATGTCGAGATCGGCGCCCAGTCGCAGCTCGGCGACGCCCCGTTCCTCGGTGCCGTCTACGATCGTCACGACCACCGCGTGGAGCTGATGCTCGGGGAGATGGACGATCCGGCGCAGCACCTCACCCGCGGGATCGAGGACGTGCACCACGTCGATCTCCTGCGCGACGGTGAAGGGCGCGACTGGGTCCTCCGAATTGCACATGGCTCAGGACAAACCATCCTGACGCTCGCTCGCTGAGGGGGCGCGCGAGTCCGAGGCCGGACCGTCCGGCATCGGCATGTGCAAGCGGCGCCGTTCCGGGAAACCGGACGGCGCCGCACTGCGTGTGGGGGGGAGCGGGAACGCCTAACGCGCCACGATGGCGATCGCCGCCACACCAACGACGAGCAGCAGGAAGAGCCCGGCCGCCGCACGCCAGCGATACGCCGGCGCCCCCAGCAGGATGGCGACCCCGAGCTTGAGCACTGCGTTCGCCGACACGCCGATGGCAATCGCCTGCGCGGCGAGCGACACCGCGTCGGGCGTGCTCCCCAAGCGATTCATCGAGAGGGTCAGGGCGTCCATGTCGGTGAGTCCGAGGAGCGCCGCCGAGACCAGGATTCCGACGGCGCCGAAGGCGGAACGCACGAACTGGATCGCCATCAGCGCGACCTGAAACGCCAGCGTCATGCGGATCGCGGAGGCGAGTCGCAATGGATTGCGATCGTCCCCGGCCGCTTCGTCGCCGTCCGTTTGCCGCTGCAGCCGGACGTATAAGATGCCCACGAGGAGGAGCCCGGCGACGAACGGCGGGGCGAGATACGGGATCAGTGCGCGAGCGACGCCGGGGTTGAGCAGCGTGGACAGGATCGCGACGCGCGGCAGCAGCACGACACTCGCAGAAATCGTCCCCAGGGCGAGCGCGGGAGAGAGTTCGCCACGCTCTCGGCTCAGTCGCGAGAACTGGAGCGTCACGGCGGTCGATGAGATCACGCCTCCCATCGCGCCGGTCACCCCGTAGCCGCGAGACGCTCCCACCGCCTTCCGGGCGACGAAGCCGGCGAAGTTGAGCCCGGAGAAGATCAGCACGACGATCCAGAGCGATCGAAGATTGACGCCGCCAAGCGGGCCGTAGCTCGTGTCCGGGAGCACGGGGAGGATGACCAGCGCGAGTACGCCGAACTGCAGCGCGGCACGCAGCTCCGTCGGGTCGAGCTTGGCGATGGCCGCACTGATGCTTTCCTTCTCCGAGAGCGCGAGCACCATCAGGACGCCGGCTCCCCCCGCCACCGCCGTCTCCCCCACGCCGGCGAGGAGGCCGAGTGCGACGACGAGAACGGCGGCGACCTCCGTCGTTCCATCGAGTGCGTCGGCGCCGCCCGCGTGCGATGCGCTCCAGTATGCCGCGCCGATGATGAGCATCATCCCCGCGACGAGAGTGGCGGCGAGCGCCGAAGCCCCTTGGGCGTAGAGCCACCCCGCGGCTCCCCCTGCCGCGCCCATCAGGAGAAACGTGCGCACGCCCGCGAAGCGCGGATGACGCCCGGTCGTGCCGTGACCGGACCACTCCCGCTCGATTCCGACGGCCACCCCCACGAGGGCAGCGATCGCGAGGCGTATCACCAGGATGCGCGTCATGGCCCGAGCCTAGCTCGGCGAGGGAGATGCTGCAATCCGCGAATTCCCGACCGGAGCGCTCCATGTTGGGTAGCCCGGCAGGCGGGAAGGGGATTTTTCCACACGGCGTGCAGTTGCCAAGGTGCGTGCCCGTTGTCGGGCGTTTCCTTACACGCCGTGCGGACTTCGAGCGCCGATTATCGGTGATGCCCCGACTCGGGGGTCAGGCGAACGGTCGAATATTCCAACGGAATGGAAACCAGAGATGCCGGTGTGCAACCGGGCTCGGAGCTTCGGGTTACGGTCGGCCATCTGCCTTGGAGGGTGAGCAGTGGTGCGGCGCGTCAGGACCAGACGCGTCGCTCGCGAGCGACGCGTGAAGCGCTGAAACCGGGGGCGCGTACGGACGACCAGACTCGCATCGAATCGACGCCGGCATCGAGCCGGCCACTGACGCCAACGGGGGCGACGCCGATCAAGGCGAGCTCGTGGCGGGCGCTGCTGCGCGTCCCGCTCCTTTCGAAACTGGCCGGTGCCAATCTCCTGATCGCGCTAGTCACCTTCGCTGTCACGGCACTTGCCGTCCCGCGCGAAGCCGAATCGGCCGTGCTCCTGATCATTGGCGGTGCACTCGCCACGAGCGTCGCCACCAACGTGGCACTTGTCTGGTTGGCGCTCCGCCCGCTCGCCGGTCTCGAAGCAACAGCCGCGCGCATCTGGAGTGGCGACACGACGGCGCGAGTTCCGATCTCACCGCTCGCCGACCGGCAGATCGAGCGGGTGGGAGAGGCGCTCAACCTCCTGCTCGACAAGGTCGATGAGGACCAGCTGCGCATTCGGGAGCTGGCGGCAGGGGTGATGCGGGTGGCCGATGAAGAGCGGGCCGAGATCGCCCACGAGTTGCACGACTCGAGCGCGCAGTCGTTGGCCGCGCTGCAGATGGAGTTGAGCGTTGTCGCCCGCGAAACGGTCGATCGGTCGGCGTCCGAACGTCTCGAGCGCCTCCGTCGGATCGCGGGCGACGTTCTCGATGAAGTGCGACTCCTCGCCCAGGCGGTTCACCCGCAGGTGATGGACGACCTCGGCCTCGGTGCGGCGCTGCGTCGCCTTGCCCGCGAGGCCGAGCGGAGCGGATCGTGGCATGTCGAGCTCGACGTGGACAATTCCGTCGCGGATCTTGACCCGTCGGTGGCGTCGGTACTGTATCGGGTGGCGCAGGAGGCGCTGACCAATGCGGTGCGCCACGCGGGAGCTGGAACGGTGCACGTGGCCGTGGGAAGCAACGGCGACTTCGCACGGCTGGAGGTGCGGGACGACGGGGTGGGGTTCTATCCCGGCGATGTGGCGCGGCGATCGTCCGGCGAGGGGCTGAGCAACATGCGCGCTCGATTGGCGCTTCTCGACGGAACGTTGGAAGTGGAAAGTGCGCTCGGACGAGGAACGAGTGTTCGTGCGCGCGTGCCTCGGCGGGCACGGACGCGAAGCGTCGCCCCGGGCAGGTGAGCGGGGAGGGGACCTAACGATGTACGGGAGATGACCATGACATCCGACCTGATTCGGGTGGTGCTGGCCGATGATCACGCGGTAGTGCGCGCCGGGCTCAAGGCGGTGCTGGGCACTGCGAAGGACATTGACGTCGTCGGGGAGGCCAAGGACGGGCGCGAGGCCATCGGACTGGTCGAGCGCTTCAATCCCGACGTGGTGGTCATGGACCTCTCGATGGCCGGGATGGACGGGAGCACGGCGACCAAGGAGATCGTGGCGAAGGGGGGACCGACGCGCGTCCTCATCCTCACCATGCATTCGGAGGAGGACTACCTCGTGTCGCTCCTCGAGGCCGGCGCCTCCGGCTACCTGGTGAAGAGTGCCGCGGATCGCGAACTGGTCGACGCGGTACGGGCGGTCGCGAAGGGCGATGTGTACGTGCGGCCGATGGCGGCGCGCGTGCTGGCGCGCGGACTCACGCGCAAGGATCCGCAGCGGGCCGATCGCGAGCGCTTCGAGAAACTGACGGAGCGGGAGCGTGACGTGCTGCGCCTCACGGCTCAGGGCTATTCCGCGCCGGAGATTGGCGAGCGGCTCTTCATCAGCCCCAAGACGGTCGACACGTACAAGCAGCGGATCAACGAGAAGCTGGGGCTGTCGCACCGCGCGGACTACGTGCAGTTTGCGCTCCGCCTCGGGTTGCTGGCACAAACCTAACGGCGGTCCGGCAGTCGATGAGGTTCAAGGCCGGACCCGGCGCCGTGACCAGCGCAGGGCGCCGGTGCTGCGGAGGCCGGTCTTGAATCCACCTGTGCGCCGGCGGAGGGCGCGGCGATGAGTCGATCGCTCTACCTGGCGGTCGAAGGCGTCGGACGACACGCGCGCACGATGGTCGAGGGAGTAGGGCGCGCGGGACGCTTCACGCGTGACGTGGGGCGCGCGCTGGGCGATGTGGGCACGTGGGGTCCGGTCGCCACGGCACAGGCGCGCTCGTTAGGTGTCGACTCGCTCCCGATCGCCGCGTTCATCGCGATCTTCACCGGCATCGTGCTCGCCCTCCTGGCGAGTTACTCCTTCACCGGCGCCGTCCCGCTGTATTTCGTGGGGACGCTCGTGGAGAAGACGATCACGATGGAGCTGACGCCGGTGCTGACCGGGTTGGCGCTCGCGGGCCGCGTCGGCGCCAACATCGCCGCCGAACTCGGGACCATGCGCGTCACCGAGCAGATCGATGCGCTCGAGACGCTGACCTACGATCCCATGGCCTACCTCGTCGTTCCGCGCGTGATCGCGGGGACGTTCATGTTCCCGGTCGTGGTGGGACTGGCGATGGTCGTGGGGGTGGGGTCGGGGTGGGTCGCGTCGGTCGGGCTCCTCGACCTTTCGTCGCACGATTTCGTGCGCGGACTGCGCCTCTTCTTCCAGACGTTCGACGTGCGCTACGGGCTGGTGAAATCGGCCTCGTTCGGCACCGCGGTAACGCTCATCGGGTCGATGCACGGGATGCACGCGCAAGGTGGGGCGCAGGGGGTGGGACGCGCGGCCACGAATGCGGTGGTATACTCCGCCATCGTCATCCTCGTCCTCGACGCATTCTGGGCGGTGGTCTGGCTCCTCGGACGCACGGCATGAAACGGACGAACGACTTCCTGGTAGGCGCGACGATCCTGGCCGCGGTGGTGGTCCTCACCGCGGCCATCCTGTGGGTCAAGCAATCCGACGTAGGGCGCCAGCGCCGTACGGTGGCGGCCCGCTTTCGCGATGTAGGGAGCATCCGGGTGGGGGCGCAGGTCGTGATCCGCGGCGTCAAGTCGGGGCGGGTCGAGTCGATTGCCCTCTCGCCCGATGGTTGGGTCGAGGCGCGCTTCTCCCTCGACCCGAACGCCGCGCTTCCGCGCGATCCGGTCGTCCTGCTCAACGAGTCGTCGCTGTTCGGCGAGTGGCAGGCGACGATCCTCGGTCGCGACGCACTCCCGCGCGACGAGACGGTCGCTCGCCAGATCGCCGAGGCGGATCGTGGCGGCGGGCTCCTCCCCGGCGCGACGCTCCCCGACATCGCGCAGCTGACAGCGGTGGCCGGCCGCATCGCCGGCGACGTGGCGAGCGTCGCCGAGCGGGTCGAGGTGGCCTTCGACGACAAGGCGGCGCGCGAACTCCGCAATTCGATCCGCAACTTCGCCGACCTGTCGACGCAGCTCGCCAAGACGGTACAGGATCAATCGAAGAATCTCACCACCATGTCGGCCGACGTGCGTGATGGGGTCAACTCGCTGGTCTCGGCGTCGCGCGACGTCAAGGCGATCTCGGCACGCTTCGACTCGTCGACGGCGCGCGGTGAGGTGCGGCAGATCGTGGACAACGCAGCGGTCGCGGCGCAGGAACTCCGCGAGACGAGCCATCGCCTCCTGACAATTTCCGGACAGTTGGGGAGTTCCGAGGAGCGTCTCCGGCGTTTCATCGCCAGCAGCGACTCCGTCATGACCAAGATCAACCGCGGGGAGGGCTCGCTGGGCCTCATGGTCAACGATCCTCGCCTCTATCACAGCGCGGATTCGACGCTCCGTGAGCTGCAATCCCTGCTCGCCGACATTCGCCGCAATCCCAAGCGGTACGTCAACGTCAAGGTGTTCTGAGCGTGAAGCGCGAACTCCTCACGCCGACGCAGATCGTCTTCGGCATCGCGCTGGCAATCGCCGCCATCGGGGCCGCGCTCCTGCTCGCCTTTCCGTCGGTTGCAAGCGACCCGGCGCGGTTTACGGTGCGCCGCGCGGGAGTCGCGCTCGTCGTCCTCTCGGCGATCATCGGCTACTCGGGTGCGTGGTACCTCACGCGCGAGCTGCGGCGCCGCCGCGTGGTCGAGGACGAGCTGCGTGCGTCACGCGCACGCTTCGAGGGGATCCTCGCCATCGCCGTGGACGCGATCATCACGGTCGACGAGCGACAGCAGATCGTCCACTTCAATCATGGCGCGCAGCAGATCTTTGGCTACGACGCGGCGGAGGTCATTGGTACATCGCTCGAGCGTCTTCTCCCCGAGCGCTTCCGACGCACGCACGAGCGACACATCGGCAACTTCGGCGCGAGCACCGACGTCGCGCGCCGCATGGCCGAGCGTCGCTCGATCTATGGATTGCGCAAGGATGGGAGCGAATTTCCCGCGGAGGCCTCGATCTCGCGCCTCGAGCTCCCCGACACGCGATTCTTCACCGTCGTGCTCCGCGACATCAGCGAGCGTCGGCGCGCCGAGGCCGACCAGCAGTTCCTCGCCCGCGTGGGGGGCGTGCTCGCCACAACCCTGGACTACGACTCCACGCTGACCAGCGTCGCGCACCTGGCGATTCCGCATCTCGCCGACTGCTGCATTCTCGACGTGCACGAAGGGACCGACTTCATTCGCAGTATCGCCAGTGTGCACGAGGATCCCGACGACACGAAGCGCCTGCGCGCATTCGACGGCCGGCGCCTCAAGGAGCAGCCGTGGCCATTCCCGGTGACGGAGGCGATGGACAGCGATCGCGTGATCGTCAGGTCGGTGGGCGACCCGGAATGGGAGAACGACGAGAGCGACAGCGAGGGTGCACCGTTGCTCGAGCTCTGTCGAGCGTTAGGGATGCGCGCCTACATCACCGTGCCGCTCGTCGCCCGCGACCAGCCCCTCGGCACGCTGACGCTGGTGTCGACGAATCCCAGGCGGACGTACGACGAATTCGACGTGGCATTGGCCGAGGAGATCGCGACGCGATCGGCGTTCGCCATCGAGAACGCGTGGCTCTATCAGGAGGCGCAGTCGGCGTCGCGTGCGCGCGACGAGGTGCTCGACCTCGTGTCGCACGACCTGCGCAATCCGCTCAGCGCGATCTCCATGTGCGCGCGCGTGCTCCAGGAGCACCCGCCTAACGACGCCACCGCGCGCGACGAGCTGACCGGGGCGATCCTCGAGTCGACGCAGCTGATGCAGCGCCTGATCCAGGATCTCCTCGATGTCTCGGCCATCGAGTCGGGACGCCTCACCATGCATCGCGAACCGTCGACGGTCTCGTCGATCGTGGAGGCGGTGATTCCGATGGTGCAGAACGCCGCGGACGAACGCGGGCTCACGCTCTCGCGCATGATCGTCGCGCCGGTGCCGGCGGTCGACGTCGATGCGATGCGCATCGAGCAGGTGTTGGCCAACCTGCTGGTCAACGCCGTGAAATTCACCGACGCCGGCGGGACGGTGTCGGTGCATGTGGACGCGACGCCGCCGTTCGTCTACGTGCAGGTGCGCGATACGGGATGCGGGATCCCGCCCGACGCGCTGCCGCACATCTTCAACCGCTATTGGCACGCCGGGCGGCAGTCGCCACTGGCGAGCACCGGGCTCGGACTCTCGATCGCCCGCGGGATCGTCGAGGCGCACGGCGGTACGATCGCCGTGGCGAGCGCGGTCGGGGTGGGGTCGACCTTCACCTTCACGCTCCCGATCGCCGATGCCGCGGCCGATAAGGGCGGGGCGCCGGCCAGCGACGACGGGCAGGCTGATGCGTCGAACGGCGTCACGGGATCAGCGAGTCCTCATAAAGATCGCACAGAGAAGCGGGCCTAGCGCTTGATTTTCCTGGTATGGGAACTCCCGCTGGCTGATTATCGTTGCTAGCGGGAGCCCGCGGCAGTTGCGGGTTCGACGCCCTCATTCAGCCCCGCTGTTCCAGATGCTCACGCGCCAGGCTCTCGCCGCGACGAACGCCGTCGGGCGAGCTCTTCACATACCCATCGACCCGCGCCTCATCGCCGAGGCCCGCCGCCGCCGCGCCCCGCAAGCGACGACGGCAACGGCACTTGCCGATCACATCATCGAGCTCGGGCGACCGCAGCAGCTCGCCTACCTGCGCCGGCGCGCCTCGTGGAGCGAGGTGCGCCAGATGCTCAACGACGGGACCGTTCCACTCGTCCTCGTGACCGGGACGCGCCCCGCCTTCGAGATCCTGGTCATCGACTCCGTGGATCGCGACGTCCTCGGCGCGACCATCGTGACAGCCGAGGCCGAGGAGCGACGCGAGTCGAAGCTCGAGGCCCGGGCGCTCGGCGCGCGCCTTGGGGACGCCGTGGTCGACGTGCTGGTTCCGGTGGCCGTCCCGGCGTCGGTGAGCGCGCCGCGCGCGCAGGAAGGCGCGCGCGGGGGGGAGCATGAAGGCGAGCACGCCGAGCGTCACCTCTCGCCAGCTGCACGGCTCTTTCGGCTCCTCGCCGCGGAGCGGCGCCTCATTACCTACGTCTACTTGTATGCGGGGCTCGCCGGGCTGTTCGGCCTCGCCCTTCCGCTCGGCGTGCAGGCGATCATCGGGCTCGTGTCGGGGGGGATCATCGTGCAGCCGGTCGTCTTCCTCATCGGCTTCGTGATCGTCGGCATCCTCTGCAATGGCGGATTGCAGATCGTGCAGCTGTCGGTCGTGGAAACCGTGCAGCAGCGCATCTTCACGCGCTATGCCTTCGAGCTCGGCGCGCTCCTTCCGCAGGTGCGCCTCGATCGCATCGGCGAGGTCGACCTCCCGGAGCTGATGAACCGCTTCTTCGAGATCAAGATGATCCAGAAGACGCTGGCCAAGCTCCTCACCGACTGGGTCGCCGCCCTCCTGCAGGTCATCTTTGGGGTGGTGCTGCTCACCTTCTATCACCCGTACTTCTCGCTCTTCGGGGTCGTGCTCGTCGGCACCCTCGCGCTCATCTTCTGGTGGTTGGGAGGGCGAGGGCTCGAGACGTCGATGATCGAGTCGTCGTACAAGTACCGCGTCGCGCACTGGCTGCAGGAAGTCGCGCGAAATCTCCCGCTCTTCAAGTTCGCCGGTCGCGGCGACCTCACGCTCGAGCGCCTCGATGCGGAGGTCACGGGGTATCTCGCCTACCGCCAGGAGCACTTCCGCGTCCTCGTGAAGCAGTCGTGGGCGTTCGTCCTCTTCAAGACGCTGATCAGTGGCGGCGTCCTGATCCTCGGCTGCCTCCTCGTCGTCGACCGGTCGATCACCCTCGGGCAGTTTGTCGCGTCGGAGATCGTGATCGTGTCGGTCCTGCTCGCCGTCGAGAAGGCGATCCTCGGTTTGGGCGACCTGTACGACCTGCTCACCGCCGTGGAGAAGGCGGGGCACGTCACCGACCTGCCGTCGGAGCGCTCGCGCGGGCTCGTCCCGCCGCCCGGCGGCGACCCGAAGGGGCTCGCCCTCGGCGTGCGCAATCTCACGTTTGCCTATCCCGGGAGTTCACGCCCCGTGCTCGAGGCGATCGACCTCGCGGTGCGCCCTGGCGAACGCATAGCGGTCACTGGTGCCGAGGGGGCGGGAGAGTCCACCCTGCTCGCCGTCGTTGGAGGACTCTTCGAGGAGTACAGCGGGGCGATCACCTACGACGATGTCTCGCTGCGCGAACTCGATCGCGTGCGCGCGCGCGAGCAGGTCGCGCACTGCGGGAGTGCCACCGCCCTGTTCGAAGGAACGCTCGAGGAGAACATCGCGCTCGGGCGCTCCTGGGTGCGCACCGAGGACGTGCTCGACGCGGTCGCAACGGTCGGGCTGCTCGAGTGGGTGCAGGAGCAATCCGAGGGATTGCAGTCGACCGTCCTGTCAGGCGGGCGGGGGCTCCCCTCGCAGGTCGCGCGGAAGCTCGAACTTGCACGCTGCCTGGCCGGGCGTCCGCGCCTCCTCCTCCTCGACGACGTCTTCGACGTCCTCGATCCACCGAGCAAGCGCGACCTCATGTCGCGACTCATGCGTCGCGACGCCCCCTGGACGCTCCTCACCGTCTCGCACGACGCGCAGGTCCTCGGCGCTTGCGATCGCGTCGTCGTCCTCCGCGATGGCGTCGTTGCGGCTGCCGGCACGTTCGCCGAGCTGCGCGCGTCCGACGAGTACTTCCGCGAGCTGGCACAGGCATGATGGCGAAGACAAAGTCACACCTGCAGGTCCCGATTGCGCCGCTGAGCGCGGCGCGACTGCTCAATACCGCCGATCGTCACACGCTCTTTGCGCGCATCCTGCTGGTGTTCGCCGTGGCGATCGTCCTCTTTCTCTTCCTCCCCTGGCAGCAGAATGTCCAGGGGCGCGGGGTCGTCACCGCGCTCCGCCCGCAGGATCGCCCGCAGGTCGTGCAGTCGGTCATCGCCGGGCGCATCGCGCAGTGGCACGTGGGTGAGGGGGCCTTCGTGAAGAAGGGGGAGCTCCTCGTCGAACTCTCTGAGGTCAAGGACAGCTACCTCGATCCCATGACGCTCCCGCGCTACCGCGAGGTCCTCGACGGGAAGCGAACGTCGGTCTCGGCCAAGCGGGCCAAGGTCGATGCGCTTCGTCGCCAGGTCGAGGCACTGGAGCGCGCGCGCACGCTGTCGATCCAGCGCGGCGCCAACACCGTGGCGCAGTACGAGGCGGCCGTCGAAGCCGCGATCACCGACTCGGTCATCGCCGACCGCCAGCTGCAGCGCAACCAGGCCCTCTTCGCCGATGGCCTCAAGTCGCGCACCGACGCCGAGAGCTACCAGCTCAAGGCGCAGTCGGCGTTCGCCAAGCTGGTGGAGAAGCGCCAGCAGCTGCAAAGCGCCCGGCTCGCGCTCGACAGCTACGACGCCGAGTATGGCGAGAAGATCGCCAAGGCCACGTCGGAGATGAGCGCGACACGTGCGGAGGTCGGCGATGGGGTCGGCGAGGTCGCCAAGCTCGAGACTCAGGTCGCGTCCCTGGCCGTGCGCAACGACTTGTATCGCATCGAGGCGCCGCAGGACGGTTTCGTCGTGCGGGCCATTCGGTCGGGGGTGGGCGAGCAGCTCAAGGAGGGAGACGCGGTGGTCACCATCGTCCCCGCCGACGTGCAGCAAGCCGTCGAACTGTTCGTGCGCCCGGTCGATGTACCGCTGCTGCAGCCAGGTCAGAAGGTGCGACTGCAATTCGACGGATGGCCCGCCCTGCAATTCTCGGGTTGGCCGAGCGCGGCGGTGGGCACCTTCGGCGGCATCATCGGCGTGATCGACCGGACCATCAGCCCCGATGGGACCTATCGGATCCTCGTCGTCCCCGATCCATCGGATGACGCGTGGCCCGCAGAGGTGCGTCTCGGCTCCGGCGTCCTCGGCTGGGCGATGCTGAACGAGGTGCGCGTCTGGTACGAGCTGTGGCGGGTGCTGAACGGATTCCCCCCGAGCATTCAGCCGGGGAGCCCAGCGGCGATGGGGAAGGGAGCGGCATCCAAGTGATGAGTCACTTCGTGTCGATCGTCGCTTCGGTGCTGCTCGCCGGGGCGACGACGAGTGCCGACCCGTCGACCGACTCGTCGCGGGTGCTGAGCTTCGAGGAGTTCTATCGCGCCGTCGCGGCGCAGCACCCCGTCGTGCGGCAGGCGCGCCTCCTCGAATCGATCGCCCACGGGAACGTCCGTCAGGCGCAAGGTGCGTTCGACCCGACGCTCACTGCCTCGTGGGAGCGGAAATCGTTTGCCGGGACGGAATACTTCGACTATCAGGAAGCGGCGATCAAGCTCCCTACGCCGCTCGGCATCGACCTCAAGCTCGGCTACGAGCGGACGCAGGGACGGTACTTCGCCCCCGACCGGCGCACGCCGTCCGACGGTCTCCTCACCGCCGGCATCAGTATCCCCGTCGGCCAGCGCATGCTCACCGACGAGCGCCGGACCGCGCTCGCGCAGGCGCGGGCCCTGCGTGACTACGCCGACGGCGAGCGGCGCGCCATCGTCAACAAGCTCCTGCAACTCGCCGCCAAGCGATATGCCGAATGGTACGAGGCGCATCGGCGCCGGTCGCTGACGCGCGAGAGCCTGGTGCTGGCGACCGCGCGGCTCGACGGGATTCGCCGTCGGGTGCAAGGGGGCGACGCGGCGGCGATCGACACGATCGAGGCGCGTCTCGAGGTCCAGCGCCGTACGGTGCTCGCCGTGGAGGCGAACGTCGACTTCACGAACGCGACGCTCCTCGTCGAGGGATTTCTCTGGGGGGAGCGGGCGACGCCGATGCGCCTCGATTCGCTCGCGGTCCCGTCGTCTGTCGGGCTCGAGCCGTCGCCGGTCGATTCAGCGCGGCTCGACCGCTGGCTCGCGCTCGCCGAGGAGCGACATCCGGACATTCGCAAGGCGGCCGCCAAGCTCACGCAGGTCGAGGCGGATCGACGCCTCGCGGCGCAACAGCTCTGGGTGCCGAGCGCCGAGCTGGCCTACACCCCCATAGCGGCGCGCGGCGATGGATTGGCGGGGCTCGGTGACGCCTTCGGCGGATCGGACGATGCCAAGTGGGGAGCGTCGTTCAAGCTCCCGCTGCTCGCCCTCAAGGAGCGCGGCAAGTACGCCGCCACGGCGGCGAAGCGCGACCAGGAGCGATTGCAGCTGGCGAATGTGCGTCGCGATGTCGGCATCGCCGTGCGCAGCGCGGCCAACGACCTCGCCGCGCTCGATGCGCTGTTGCAGCTGCAAGGCGAGGCCGTCGCGCAGGCGCGCATGCTCCGCGATGCAGAACAGCGGAAGTTCGATTCCGGTGAGAGCACGCTCTTCCTCGTCAATGCGCGCGACCGGCAGCTCGTGGATGAACAAGGAAAGCGCATCGCCCTCGAGGCGAAGTATGCGGCTGCGCGCGCGGCGCTTGCCGTCGCAATCGGGGAACCAGCCGTCCTCCCGAATCCGGACTGAATGGAGAAGGGGATGGCGAGCTGCGCCGCAGGTTTCGGTGCGGCTCGCAATGGCGCGAGCGCGGCTCTCCTCCCGGGTTAGACCGCCCCAACGATTTTCTCCTCGAAAAGGGGTGGTCACGGCGACAGAACCTGCCAAGGTCAGCCGATACTGTGACGTACGCAAACCCGCTGTAGACAGGCGGGGCTACCCCGGTTCGGAGCAATTTTCGATGACGACGGTCCGTCCTATTCCGGTTGATGCGACGCCTCCGGCGGAGATGCACGAGGCTCTCGGGCTCGTGCAGCGAATCGGAGGAAACGAACTCCTCGACAAGATCATCACCCTCTTCCGGTCGACGGCCGAAGAGCGGCGCGTGAAGCTCGCGGCGGTGCTCAGCGAGGGCGATGCGCACCAGGCGAGCCGGCTCGCTCACGCGATCAAGGGGAGTGCAGCGCAGGTCGGCGCCGAAGGACTGCGCGCCGTCGCCGCCGCGTTCGAGAAGGAGGTCGGCGCGCTCGACACGTCTGCTCGCCAGGTGCAATTCGAGCGCATCGTCGAGGAGATGGCCACGGCGTCGGCGCAGCTCGAAGCCTACCGCGCGACTGCAGGGGACGCACCGTGAAGCGCATTGCCATCGTCGAGGACAATCCCGACAACCGCCTCCTCGCGCTCGCCCTCCTCGAGGGGACGTACGACTGCGTCGAGTACGAAACCGGGATCGAGGCGCTCGAGGGACTTCCCGAATCGCTCCCCGACCTCATCCTGCTCGACATCTCCCTCCCCGGGATGGACGGCGTGGAGACGTTGCGGCACGTCCGCGCGCACCCCGCGCTCGGACATCTCCCCGTGATCGCGCTCACGGCGCATGCGATGAGCGGCGACCGGGAGAAGTATCTCGAGGCCGGGTTCAACGACTACGTGACGAAGCCCATCGTCGACGAGACCATCCTGCTGGGCGCGATCGCGCGGGCGCTGGAGGGCGTTCCATCTCGTTAGGCTCGCGAGCCTATCGAGTCGGACGCAGTCGCCGATGATGGCGCCCACGCCGCGAGAGCGCGTCCTCATCGTCGAGGACGACGAGGTGACCGCGGAGTTGGTGGCTGCCGCACTCGTAGGGAACGATGCCACGCGCGATGCGCGCGCCGTCTTCGAGCCCGTTCGCGTCGCAACGCTCGCCGATGCCCGCGCCGCGTTGCAGGGTGACAACTTCTCCGCGGTCCTCCTCGACCTCTCGCTTCCCGACAGCAGCGGGCTCGCCACGCTGCATGAACTCCTCGCGCTCCACGCCGATTGCGCGATCATCGTGCTGACGGCACTCGACAACAGCGCGGTTGCACTCGAGGCGCTGCGCCTCGGGGCGCAGGACTACCTGTTCAAGGGGCGCGTCGACCCGACGCTCATCATCCGTTCGCTCCTCTACTCCATCAACCGCCATCGCGCCGAGCATCAGCTCCGGCAGGCGCACCAGATGGACGCGCTCGGCCGCCTCGCCGGCGGTGTCGCGCACGACTTCAACAACCTCCTCACCGTCGTCATCGGGAACGCCGAGGCGATCGAGCAGGGCGTCATGGTCGGCGACGAACTCCCCACGGCGATCCGCGAGATACGCCTCGCCGCGCAACGGGCCGCCGCGCTCACCCAGCGGCTCCTCGCACTCGGCCGTCAGCAGCAATTCTCGCCGCGCAACCTGGACATCGGCGACGCGGTCCAGGGGATCGAACCCGTGCTGCGCCGGCTGCTCGGCGCCGACGTGCGCTTTGCCATCGCACTCGGTGGAGGCGCGCTCACCGCGCGCGTCGATCCGTCGCAGATCGAGCAGCTGATCCTCAACCTCGTGCTCAACGCACGCGACGCGATTCGCCCCGGTGGGCACATCACCGTCGAAGTGGCCGCGCTCGATGCACGCGAGGACGAGCGATTCATCCCGAGCCTCGCGCCGGGACGCTACGTCGGCCTCACGATTCGCGACGATGGCGCCGGCATTCCGGTCGAAGTGCAGCAGCGCATGTACGAGCCGTTCGTGACGACCAAACCCGCCGGGAAGGGGACAGGACTCGGGCTCGCGATCGTCTTCGGCATCGTGCAGCAGAGCGATGCAGCGATTCGCTGCGAGTCGGTGCTGGGGAGCGGTACAGTCTTCACCATCGCCTTTCCGCAGGTAGACGAGGCTTCGGCGGCGCTCCCCTCGACCGAGCCGGCGCCGACCGAAGCCGCCACGGGAGAGGTGATCCTCCTCGCCGAAGACGAGCCGGCGGTTCGATCGCTCACCAAGCGAATCCTGGAGCGTAACGGGTACGAAGTGATCGACGCCGCCACCGGCGACGAGGCGCTCGCCATCTTCCAGCGCGAAGGGGGGCGAGTGGACCTGGTGCTCACCGACGTGGTCATGCCAGGCCTGCGCGGACCGGAGCTCGTGGCCGAGTTGGAGCGACTGCGCCCCGGACTCCCGGTCCTCTTCATGTCGGGGTACGCCGACGACGACCTCGTGCGCCGCGGAATCTTTCCCGAGCACGTGGCCTTCCTCAAGAAGCCGTTCACCCACACCGACCTGCTCGGCGTTGTGCGCGAACACTTGCAGCTGGGGCGCGCCGCGCAGCGTGCAGCCACGAAGTCGCGCGCCCGTGGCGCGTAGCGCCACTGAGGAGGCGCAGCACCACCGAGGGCGTGCAGCGCGACCCCGGGCGCGAGGCAGCGCGCTCCGCGCCTAACGGCGAATCGCTGCGTGGAGGGCGATCCCGCCGAACAGGTGGTTGCGTCGGGCCGGGAGCTCGAATCCGGCGCGTGAGAGCGCCGCGTCGAACTCGCCGGCGGTGACGAAGTGTCGGATGGAGTGTGCGATGTAGGCGTAGATCACCGGCGCGCGATGCCACCACCACCCCACGACGCTCCCCGACAGCTGCAAGTACCACAGGAAGAGCGCGCGCCACGGCGCGAACCCCGGGCGGTAGAAGTCGAGCGTGAGCAACAGGCCGCCCGGTCGCAGCACTCGGTGGAGCTCGGCCAGCGCCGCCTCGTACTCCGGGACGTTCCGCAGTGCGTACCCGGCGAGGATCACGTCGAACGACGCGTCGGGGAGCGCGAGGCGCGTCAGGTCGCCGACTTCGAATCGCACGCGCGAGGCGTCGCGGGAGGCGACGCGCCCGCGCGCCCGTGCGATCATCCCCTCCGCCGCATCGACGCCGAGCACCTGCG
>CAZWVG010000046.1:0-28177 GCA_964637355.1 uncultured Gemmatimonadaceae bacterium | reverse complement strand
GACGACGAGCGCGGAAGCGATGAGGAGGCGCATGAGTGGGGGGGGTGAGGAGCGCCGCCTTGGCGTCGCTGGTGCGGTGAAGCGCGAAGGCCCTGCAGGCCACCTCAACATACCGCCAGATAGCTGGTGCCGCGCGACCACCGGGGCAGCGTGCGACCAGCAGGAGTCATCGGTGCCTCGCCGTCCTCGACGTCCACCCGCGATGTTCGCTGGCTCCGGACTATGGTCGCAAGAAACGCTGCAGCGCACCGGGCAACGTCACCCGCCAGCTCTGGTACTCGTGACCCCCGTTGAATTCCGAATACGCCACGTCGTATCCCTTGGCCTGGAGCACGTCGCGCATGTGCCGCGCAACGGCCACCTGCCCTGGCGCGCCCCCCGCAGTCTGGTCGACTTCGAAACGTCCCACCTCGAGCCAGAAGCGGAGCGGGAGTCGCTCCTGCGCAGCCACCTCCCGCGTAAGCGCCTCGGGTTCGCTGTCCGCCGGCGGCGACCACCAGTACGACGGCGACTGGGCGATCACGTTGCCCACGCGATCGGGGCATCGCATCGCGATCCACGTCGCGGCCAGGCCACCGTGGCTCGAGCCCAGCACCGTCGTCTCCGTCGACCGCAGGCCGGCATGGTAGCGCCGCCGCGCGAGGTCGATGACGTCACCGCAGGCGAAGCCCCCGAACCGCTCGTTAGGTGCGAGCTCGACCATGCGATCCACCTGTGACACGAAGACGGCCACCACCGGCCGGATCTTTCCGGCAGCAATGAGGTTGTCCAGGATCACCGGGACGCGAACGCCGCCGCGATACACCGGACCGTCGAAGACCACGAGGAGCGGAAGGTCGCCAGACGGATTGCCCGGCGGCACGTAGACCGACACCGCGCGGGTGCCGCCGAGTGCGGCGCTGCGGATCGTATCGGCGATCACCTCGCCGCGCGGCACGTCGCCCCCTCGCTGCGACCACTCGTCAGGCGCCGCGCGTGGACCAAGGACGACGCTCCGCACGTTCTGCAGCGAGTCGCGCAGGCGACTGAAGGGATCCGGACGGTTCAACGCCCACCGCTTCGCCTGCTCCGGTTCGGCGTACCACGGCACGAGGTCGTCGTTGGCACGGAAGACGTATCCCAGTCGGATGTCGGCCGGTAGACGAATGCTGATGTGCCAGATGTCCGTCCCCGGCACGCGTTCGAGCTGGCTGAGCGGGTACGTCCACCCATTCACCCCGTTCTCGATGACCACGTTGCGCGCGGTGTCGCTCCGGTAGACGAACGCCGCCTGGATGTGCAGCGAGTCGCCCGGGATTTCGTCGATGACCGGAGTGCCGCGCGCCTGCACCGAATCCCAGAACGCGGTGGTTGCGCCTGGGCGAGCGGTCGCCAGCCAGCGGGCGAGTGTCGGCGTGGGTTCGCGAAGGCGCTGCGCGTGCGCGGGTGGGGCGACGACGAGCAGGGCGAGCAGGGCGCGAGGGACGAGCAGGGCGCGAGAGTATCGAAGCGACATGGCGCGAAGATACGCCGACGCATTTCTGGCGGCTTTCACGCGATTGCTCGCAACCGGCTCGGCTTCGCCGCGAGCCGTTTAGCTTTCTCGACTCTCCTCACCCGTCCTTGCCCCTCCCCGCGTGACCCTGCTCTCCCTCTCCAACGTCGGCATCTCCTTCGGTGCCACGGAACTCTTCAAGAACGTCACCTTCACCGTCGCCGAGGGCGAACGCTGGGGGATCATCGGGCGCAACGGCGCCGGCAAGACGTCGATCTTTCGAGTCATCACCGGCGAGATGCAGCCGACGGCGGGGAGCGTCGCGCGCAAACCGGGGATGCGTCATGCACTCCTCGACCAGCATCGTGCCTTCGAGGGGGCGACCACCGTGTGGGAGGCCGGTGCGGCGGCGTGGCGCGAGGTCATCGCCCTCGAGCACAGCATCGCCGAGCAGGCGATGGCGATGGGGGAGCTCGGCGACAAGCTCACCGACGAGATCCTCGAGAAGTTCGGGCACGACCAGGAGCGCTTCGCCGACCTGGGGGGCTACACCTATCATGCGCGCGTCGACGCCGTGTTGCAGGGACTCGGCTTCGACGCCGAGGAGTCGAAGACGCGACTCGTTTCCACCCTCTCCGGCGGAGAGCGCGGGCGCGTCGGGCTCGCGGCGCAGCTGATTGCACCTGCCGACCTTCTCCTCCTCGACGAGCCTACCAACCACCTCGATCTCGACACGATCTCGTGGCTGCAGGAGTGGTTGGCCGAGGCCGACGAGACGGTGATCGTGGTCTCGCACGACCGTGCCTTCCTCGACGCCATCTGCACCAACATCCTCCACGTCGAGGCGAAGACCAGCGAGTCGTACAAGGGGAACTACAGCCAGTTTGTCCCGCAGCGCGCCGAACGACGGCTCACGCGCGAGCGCGAACTCGAGAAACAGCGCGCGTACGTCAAGAAGGAGGAGGAGTACATCCGACGGAACATCGCCGGCGTGAACTCGTTCCAGGCCAAGGGAAAGCGGAAGCGCCTCGAGCGACTCCCGCGGCTCGCACCACCGCCAGGCGATCCGGCGGCAATGAACCTCCAATTCACCGTTGCCGAACGTGGCGGCGACCAGGTCATCGCCATCAAGGACCTCCGCGTCGAGGTTCCCGGGCGCGTGCTGGTCGACGACTTCACGGCGGTGCTGCGGCGCAACGACTTCGTCGCGCTCGTGGGGCCTAACGGCGCCGGCAAGTCGTCGTTTATCTCGACGTTGCTCGGCGACCGTTCACCAGCCAGCGGCGAGTCGCGTGTCGGTGGATCGATCACACCGGCGTACTTCCGTCAGGACCTGGGCGACCTTCCAATCGACAAATCGCTCTCGGATGCGATCAACGACTTGCGTCCCTTGTGGAACCGCGGCCAGGTGCAAAACCATCTCGGTGCGTTCGGATTCAGCGGGGAGGAGGTCTTTCGGGAGATCCGCACGCTGAGCGGCGGGGAGCGCGCGCGCATGGCGCTTGCGCGTATCACGCTGAGTGGTGCCAACCTGCTCGTCCTCGACGAGCCCACGAACCACCTCGACGTGGAGAACATCGAGGTGCTGGAGGATGCGCTCGACGAGTACGAGGGGACGGTGCTGCTGGTGAGCCACGACCGGGCGTTCCTGCGCGAGGTCGCGACGCGGGTGTGGTGGTTCGAAGGGACGCGGCTTCGCGATTTCGATGGGGCGTTTGTGGATTGGGAGTCGGAGCGGGCGCGGAAGGGAGAGACGGGGGCACGCGCCAACGCTGGAGGGGGGCGGTAGGAACCACGGCGTGCCGTGATATGATTCGGCGCGCCTGTCCGTCTCAGGTAGTCCAGTCGCCTCGCTCGCTCTTCCTGGAGGGCGTATGCACCGAACGTTGCTTCGCTCGCTCGTCGCGCTCCCTGTCGTTGTCTTCGGGCTGAGCGCCGGAGCGTGCGCTGGCTCCGGTAGTGCGTCGGCACCGCTTCCCACCACCGTCGCGCTTGGCACTTGGGGAAGCGACGGCGCCGGCATCATCGTGACCGACACTCTCGTGCATGTGCACGTCGGCTGCACCAAGGGTGACTTTCGCCGCCCCGAAACGCTCGACGCCGATGGACGCTTCAACGTTGCCGGCACCTACCTCCTGCGTGCCTACCCGATCGCCCTCGGACCTACCCTGCCGGCGCGTTTCGCGGGGGTCATTCGTGGATCGACGATGACGCTGTCGGTGGCGGTCGACGACACGGTCGACAAGTCGCTCGTGGCGCTCGGCCCCGTGACGCTCGTGCTCGGCCAGGAGCCCAAGCTCGGAATCTGCCCGATCTGCCGAGTGCCGAATCGCTGAGCGCGACGCTCGATCGCGCGTTCACGCATTCGTCATGTAGCCTTCATCACTACATCACGCGAGCGAGAGTGCTGCATCATCTGCCGTGCGCATGGTGACCTCAACCCGATTCGTGGAGGTCACATGAAGCCCGCCCCCCGCGCTCTCCCGCAGCTCACGGGAGAGCCAAACGTCGTCCCGATGATCGACGTGCTGCTGGTCTTGTTGATCATCTTCATGATCGCCCAGAGCGCCACTCGGCGAGCGTTCGATCTCCAGCTCCCGCAGGAGTCCGGCACCACTGCCTCGGCCCCGTCGATCGTGCTCAGCGTCGAGCGCGGGCCGCGCTACGTGCTGAACGGAAGCGCGATCGCGCCGGCGGCGCTCACCCCACACCTGCGCCAGGTCTTCGACGGTCGCCCGACCAGGATTCTGTTTGTGCGCGGTGCGCCGACAGTGCGCTACCAGGACGTGATCACCGCCTACGACGCGGCGCGAGGGGCAGGAGTGAAGGTGACTGGGGTCGCACCCTACACACCCAACCCGCGATAGCGAAGCGAGGGGCGAGCCACCCGGCTCGCCCCTCGTCACAGGTCCCGCTGCAGCGAGAGCCTACATCGCCTTCGCAAACTCCCCACCGCGCTCGCCGTAGTTCCGCGCGTCGCCTACGCCGACCGCACCTTCCAGTACAGGTTGTACCGCTCGTGCGCCAGACGGAAGAACGGCACCAGTCGCACGTCGCGAGGGCGACCGATGGACGTCGTTTCGAAGGTGAGGGGCGCGTGCTCTATGGGGCGCACGTGGCGCACCAACTGCGCCGGATCGCCGACCAATTCGGGAACGTCGACGTCTGAACGCAGCATGTCGCCCGACGTACGTTCATTCTTGATGATTTGCGACCCGGGAATCAGTCCCTCGGACCCAAGCGCCCCCGCAAGGACGATCGGACCGTAGCAGAAGGCGACATGGTCCGGCCTCCCGGGGAGCGATTCCGTGCGAAGCGTCATCGGAAGGTCGACATCCACTGTGTCGCCGCTCTTCCACGCGCGGTCGATCGTCAGATAGCCGCTCCGTGAGCGATCGCCTCGGACCGATCGCCCGTTGAGCGTGACCGACATGTCCGCGCACCACGCCGGCATGCGCAACTTGAGCGCGAAGCGTGTCGGACGCTCAGCCTGCACACGCAGCTTAGCGCGCGGTTCGTCAGGAAAGCGCGTTACCTGCGTAACCGTGACGTCACGATCGCGCCACGTGAGCTGCGATGCCACATAGAGATTCACGTAGAGCGACTGCTCGTCGTGAAAGTAGATCGAGTCGCCGTACTTGGCGTGGTTCTCGATACCGGTACCGGTGCAGCACCAGAACGACTCGTCAGGCGTGTGGAAGAGCCGAACGTATCCCGGCCGAGTCGCCTGGAAGTAAGTCGTCATCCCCGACTCCGGATCCTGCGAGGCCAGGATGCCGTTGAACAGCGCGCGCTCGTAGTAGTCCGCGAGCGTGGCATCGGGCGCCTGCGCAAAGAGCGCGCGCGTGAGTCGCAACATGTTGTGCGTGCAGCACGTCTCCATCGTCTTGGCTGAGCCCAGTCGCGCCGCGAACTCGGAGACCGGGAAGTAGTGCTCGCCGTCTCCGTTCCCCCCCGTCACGTACGATCGCCGGCTGATGACGGTGCTCCAGAAGAAACGAGCGGCGTCGCCGTATAACGTGTCTCCCGTGAGCGCATGGACACGCTGATATCCGACGAACTTCGGGATCTGCGTATTGGAGTGGAGCCCGTCGAGCACGTCGCGCCCCTCGGCGAGCGGCACGAGCACGCGCTGGTGCGCGAAGCGCTTCGCGAGGTCGAGATACCGCGGTTCCCCTGCGAGCACAGAAACGTCCGCGAGCACCTCGGTCATCCCGCCGTGTTCGGTGTCGAGCATTCGCTGCATCGCGGCGTCGCTCATCTCCTTCGTCGCACGCCATGTCCACTCGGTGAGCGCAACGAGTACCGGGAGTGCGCCGGGAGTTGCCGCATGCTCATGCGCATCGCGGAGGCCGGCGAAGATCTTGTGCATCGTGTACCACGGCACTCCGGCGAACCGGCGTCCCGCCACCGCATCCTCGAGCGGCTTCGCACCATCGGGGAAGGCGCAGACGAGCCCGTCACCGCGAGCGCGCTGGCACTCCTGCAGCTCGCCCACGATGTATTCGGCGCGCTCGGCGAACCGCCGATCGCCGCTCGCGGCGTACTGCATCGCTACTGCGCCGAGGTAGTGTCCGAGTGTGTGCCCGTGACAGCGGATGTCGACCCAGGGTTCCTCAGATTCCCATCCGCCGTAGACGGCGGCGCGCGGCGCCAGGGCGGCATTCACGCGAAAATTGTGGAGCAGGCGATCGGGCTCGAGCGAGAGCAGGTAGCGGGCGTTGCGTTCTTCGGCGTCGCGAAAGGGACCGCCGAGGACGCGCACGTCGCGTAGCGCGAAGGGAGCGACGGCGGTGCGAGCGGGCGTCGGTCTGGCTGGCCGGGAGGCGCCGTCGGTCAGTCGGATCGCCAGCGCTCCCAACCCGAGAAGGGAGAGCAGGTCGCGGCGCGAGAGGTCATCGTAAGCGGACATGCGGGCAAATCTCGGCTACAGTGCGCGTGCGCGCGAGGTCGGCAACGCGCCGCGCGTTCGACCTCCAGCTCCCGCAGGACATCCGGAGCATGTCGTTTTCTCCGTCGATCGTGCTCAGTGTGGAACCGGGACCGCGATACGTCGTCAATGGAAGTTCAACCACCCGAGAAGCGCTTGCGTCGCACCTGCGCGCGGACTTCAAGAATCGCCCAACGAAGGTGTTGTTCGTGCGCGGTGCGCGAGCGGTGCGGTATCAGGACGTCATCGCGGCGTATGACGCAGCACGCGGCGCCGGGTCAAGGTGACGGGTGTCGCGCCGTACGCTCCGGGCACGCAATGAACGCACGAGGGGCGAGCCCCCGGCTCGCCCCTCGCTCCAACCATCCACAGCGCCGCGCGCTCCTACATCGCCATCGCCTTCGCCAGATCCCCGACTGCGCTCGCCGCCATGTGCGCCTTGGGCGCATCCGTCGCGCTCCGCGCCTCGGTGTGCATCCGCGTCGCCAACGCGTTGAGCGCGTTCTTCCGCGCGTCCCCCGACAGCTTCTCGGCAGCTGCAAGATCCGCACGAGCCGCCGCAATGCGATCGGCGGGCTCGCCGTTCCCGCGCTCCAACTGGTCGAGGTACGCCCGCGCCAACGCGAACGACGCCGGCCACACCAGCTTCGGCTGCTCCTGCGCATTCAGCTGCTCGAAGTGCTTACTCCGCGCCGCATCCAGCTCGTTCTGCGACAGGTGCGCACTCGGCTGCAATTCGTAAACGTCGAGCCCGCGCGCGATCTCCGAGCTCACCAGGTTCCCGTTGTACCAGTACACCGACCACGACCCGCCGCTCACCAGCTTCGTCGCGTCGACCGGACCGCGGTCGAAGTACGCGATCTCGTGCGGCTTTTCCGGGTTGGTCCAGTCGAAGACGGAGATCCCGCCCTGGTACCACCCCTGCACCATCACCTCGCGCCCGGGAATCGGGATGAGCGAGCCATTGTGCGCGACGCAGTTCTCCTGCGACGTCTGCGCCGCCGGCATCTTGTAGTAGCTCTTGAACGTCATCTTCTTGTCCACGAGCGTGAAGATGGCGTCGGCTCCCCACTCCATCTTGTCGGTCGAACGACAGCGCGGCTGCGACCCGCCCCCCCACTCGTCGGTGAAGAGGATCTTCGACCCGTCATTGCTGAAGGTCGCCGAATGCCAGAAGGAGAAGTTGGAGTCGGCCACCGCCCCCACGCGCACCGGGTTGGCCACGTTGCTGATGTCGAGCAACAGTCCGTAGCCGCCGCAGGCTCCGCCAGCCAAGCCGATTGCCGGATACACCGTGATGTCATGGCACTGCGTCGGCCCTGCATTCCGGATGTTGCTCCCCGGGCGCGGCGGACGGCTCGCCGCACGTGCGCGCGCGGCGGAGTCGAGCACTTCGGCATGCCGCGGCGGCGCGGTGAGGTCGTTGAAGATGCGCGGCGAGCTCACGATCGCCGCCTGCTCCGGGTGCGCCAGCGGCACCTTGATCACCTCGATGCGGAAGAGCGCCGAGTTGGCGTCTTCCGACGGCGCCAACCCCGAGCACCCCGGGAGTTCGTTAGGCGACCGCACCCCCGCCGACCCCGACACGTAGATGTACACGTTCTCCGGGTCGCGCGGGTCGCTCACCACCGTGTGCGTGTGCGAGCCGCGGCACGTCTGCACGTTGGTGATGTACTTGGGGTTGGTGATGTCGGTCGCGTCGAAGATGCGGATCCCGCGCACGCGGTCGTGGCTCACGGTATCGCGCACCCCCTGCGTCCCGCAGTCGAGACGCCCAGTGAGCCCCTCGGCCGAGACGAAGAGGAGGTTCTTGTAGACCGACACGTCGCTCTGCGACGCCGGGCAGAGGAACGACTTCTTGAGCGACGGCTTGCGCGGGTTGCTGATGTCCCAGACGATGAAGCCGTTGTAGTTCCCCTGGATCGCGTAGTGTCCGGTGAACGCGAGGTCGGAGTTGGTCACCCCAACGAAGCCCTGCGGGGACGGCGAATTCGAGAGGAGCCGGATGTTCCACGCCGCCTCGCCAGCATCGTGCAGCCCCGCCTTGAGCCCCACGCGCGGATCGGGGGACGGCGGCATGGGCGACATGTTCGCCGCGGAATTCGTGACCATCGCGCCGCGCGCGCAGGCGCCGAGTGCGAGGGCCAGCACCGCGCTGCGCGCGACGCGGGTGTAGACGGCCGGCTGGCGCCGGTTCGTCCGAAGAGAACGCATGATGACTCCTGCGGAGCGGTGAGGGGACACGGGGAAGATCACGTGGGAACTGCCTGACGCACTGCGGCAGCTGCCGCACTATTTGCTGCTGGCGGACGGCGGAAGCGCATCGAGCATCTTCTGCATCCGGTCGATCTCGGTCGTCTGGTCGGCATACACGTCGGACGCGAAGCGGAAGATGACTTCGTCCTGCCCGGCTCCCTGCGAGCCGAACAACGTGTCGACCATCGTGATCGCCCCCTGATGGTGCTGCATCATGAAGGTCAGGAAAAGGCGATCGAACTCCACACCGCGCGCGGCATCGAGCTGTTTGAGCTGTTCGTCGGTGAGCATCCCCGGCATCAGCATCTCGTGCTGCATCCCGTTCATCGTCATCGACATCTTCCCGGGCGTCGCGTCGGGGACCGGCTCCCCCTTGCTGCGAAGCCAGTTCTGCATCAGCGCGATCTCGTCCTTCTGCGCCACGGCAATTCGCTCGGCCAGTCGCTGGAGCGAGGCGCTCGCCCCGTGTGACGGCGCCCACCCCGCCATGAGCACGGCTTGCGCGTGATGATGGATCATCCCGGACATGAAATGCACGTCGGCCGGCGTATGCGGCATCGCCGGAATGCCCACGCTCGTCGTCGGCGCCACAGCGGCCGTCGCGCGCGGCGCAGTGGCGCAGGCAGAGGTGAGCGCCGCGACGAGCGAGACACGCGCTACCACCTGGATCTTCAAAGTCACGGCTCTCGTCGGTCGAACGTGGGGCTGGAGACCACCCGCGGCGTCGGAACCTTCCGATGGTGGGGGCCTATCGATTACGGCTCACCCCCGGAACTTGCTGCGGGGACCAACGCGCCAAGGTGACCGTGTGGAGCGAAGGCGCGTCGATCAGCAGTAGGCGCGCCGCGCTGGGAGACGCTGCTGGCGTTGACGCATCGAGCACACCGTCCCAGACTGCGACGCAGGGAGCCGAGCGCCTGCGCGATGCCTTCTCCCTCCCTTCGCCCCCGCACCCCAAGTCGATGCCCCTGCCGATTGTCACCGCCTTCGTCCTCGCCGCTTCCCCGATAGACACGACCACCAGACACCTCCACGCCTGCCTGAGACAGGTGCGCGCCACCAAGGCGGCGCGCACGATCAAGTCGACCACCTGGCGCTGGCTCGACGACGCGACCCCCGACACGCGCGTCCTCGCCAGCCTCGACGCCCAGCCCGAGTTCACCCTCCCCATCTGGGATTACTTCGCCGTGATGGTGGATCAGGAACGCATCGACGACGGGCACATCCTCATGGAGCGCCACCGCACCACGCTCGAGCGCGTCGCCCATCGCTTTGGCGTCGACCCCGCCACCGTCGTTGCCGTATGGGGAGTCGAGAGCAACTTCGGCAAGGGACGCGGTGGCTATCACGTCCTGCGCTCGCTGGCGACCCTGAGCTGCAGCGGGCGCCGGCAGACCTACTTTCGGCGCGAACTGCTCTCGGCGCTCCGCATCGTGCAGGGCGGCCATGTCGCCCCGGCCAAGTTCCTCGGGTCCTGGGCCGGCGCCTTCGGGCAGACGCAGTTCATGCCCAGCACCTTCGAGCGCCTCGCCGTCGACTTCAACGGCGACGGCAAGCGTGACCTGATGGACAACGTCCCCGACGCCCTCGCCTCCACGGCCAACTACCTGCGGAATGCCGGGTGGAAGCGCGGGCAACCGTGGGGAGTCGAGGTGCGCCTTCCGTCGAAGGATGGTACTCCCTTCCCGACCGCAGGCGAAGGGCGAAAGGTGAAGCACACCCTCAAGGAGTGGAGCGCCCGTGGCGTGACCCGCGTGGATGGGATGCCGCTCGGCGGCGAGGGACTTTCCGATGCCACGCCGGCCGGACTCCTCCTCCCGGCCGGGATCGAGGGACCGGCGTTCCTCGTGATGAAGAACTTCGACGCGGTCTACAGCTACAATGCCGCAGTGAGCTACGCGCTGGCCATCGTGCACCTGTCGGACCGACTACGCGGCGGGCCCCCCTTCGCCACGCCGTGGCCGACCGACGACCTCGGGCTCTCGCGCGGTGAACGACGCGAGTTGCAAGCGCTCCTGGCCCAGCGCGGGCACGACATCGGCCCCCCCGACGGGATCCTCGGGCGTCGGACGCGAGACGCGGTCAAGGAGGAGCAGAAGCGCTTTGGGCGCGAGGTAACGGGGCGCCCGGGGCAGTGGCTCCTGAACGCGCTGCGCGGGATGTAGCCCCCCGCCCGCGAGCGCGCGCCTTCCGAGACGCGACGAGCCGGTCCATATTGGCGTCGCTCCAGCACGATCTGTTTCGAGTCCTCCTCCCCCCTCATGACTCGACGACTCCTCCGCTGGGGACTGGGCGCGGTCGCGGTTGCACTGTGCGCAGTCCTCGCTCTCGCGGGTTGGACATACTGGGCCAGCGAAGCCCACTTCCGCTCGTTTGCCTCTCCTCCGCCCTTCACGCACCCGATTTCCACCGACTCCGCGGCGATCGCGCGCGGGGATCACCTCGTGCGCACACGCGGTTGCCGCGGCTGCCACGGGAACTCCCTCGAAGGTCAGCAGATGTGGGGCTACGCGGTCGCGCCCAACCTTCCCGCGCTCACTCGGCGCGAGAGTGCGGCCACGTTCGAGAGGGCCGTTCGGCACGGCATCGCCCATGACGGACGCGCCGTCTACAGCATGCCCGCGTACAACTTCGTGCATCTGCGCGACGAGGACGTGGCCGACATCTACGCCTACCTGCGCAGCGCGCCGATCGTCGAGGCCGCGCTTCCCTCGCCATCGCTCCCGTGGCCGATCCGATGGGAGATCGCCCGAGGGCGCGACGGCGCCATTCCCCAGTTTCTCGACAAGGTCCCGCCGCTCAAGCGAAGCGGCGAGCCCGATTCGAGTATCGCGCGCGGCGAGTACATCGCCATGACCACCTGCAACGAGTGCCACGGCTTCTCCCTGCGCGCCGACAGTCCGTTCGGCGGCGAGACTGCCCCCGACCTGGCGATGGTCAGCGGATATCCCTTCGCAGACTTCGAACGTCTGATGCGAACCGGGAAGCCCATCGGCGGGCGAGAGCTCCCGATGATGGGAGGCGTGGCGCGTGGCCGATTCGCCTACTTCACCGACGAGGAAGTGCGCGACGTGTACGCCTTCCTGCGCGACATGGGTGCGCGGGCGATGAAGGGCAAAACCGATTGACCCTCCCTGCCGTACTCCGCTTCACGGAGCGCGAGAGGGCTCCACGTTGAACCTTCACCTTCGGGAAACGAGATGAAAGTGCTCAAGTGGATCGGCGGAATCGTCGGTGGCGTCCTGCTCCTCGCCGTGATCATTGTCGGCGTGCAGATATTCCGCTTCAACCGGGCGCGTGCCGCGGTGCACGACGTGCCCACGCCATCCATCGTCGCCTCATCCGATTCCGCCGTCATCGCGCGCGGTGCGCACATCGCCTCGTCGTTCGGCGGGTGCGTGGGCTGTCACGGCGAAGGGCTCAAGGGCGGACACGTCGATGACATCGGGCCGATCGGCGTCATCAACGCCCCGAACCTCACCCGCGGCAAGGGAGGTGTAGGTGAACGCTACACCGACCAGCAGCTCGCGCGCACCATTCGCTACGGTGTTCGCCCCGATGGGCGCACGCTCATCTGGATGCCGACCGAGGAGCACCACTGGATCCCCGACGAGGATCTGCAGGCGATCGTCTCGTTCGTGCGCAGCGTTCCGCCGGTCGACAACGACGTTCCCGCAGCCAGCGTGAAGCCACTGGGCATGGTGCTCACCAGCTTTGGGGTCGTCCCGACGCTGAGCCATTCAATGATCGACGACTCGGCGCCGCGCGAGACCGTGCCCGCCCCCGCACCGACGGCGGAATACGGTTCCTTCCTTGTGCGCGGGTGCCGCGGATGTCATGGCGAGCACCTGTCGGGCGGGCGCATCCCCGGTGCGCCGGCCTCGCTCCCCATGCCGCTCAACCTCACGCCGCACCCCACGGGACTTGGCGGATGGAGCAAGGAGCAGTTCGTCGCGCTCATCAACACCGGCGTGCGCCCCGACGGGCGTACTCTCGACCCATTCATGCCGCTGGGCATCCTCCGCGCCATGAACGACACGGAGCGGGACGCACTCTGGGCATACCTGCAGAGCGTGCCACCCCGCCCCGAAGGCGAGCGTTAGGTCGATCGCGTTCGGCGCCCCGCGCCGAACGCCCCACCCCGCGCGCGAGTCCGTCCATCCCCGCTTGTGTTGACTTCCGACACAAGCACCGCATCTTCGTGTCGACTTCCGACATGAGAGCTGCGCCGTGGCCGACTCCGCGCCGTCCGACGTCCTTCGCGGGACACTCGACCTCCTCATCCTCAAGACGCTGACGCTCGAGGACCAGCACGGCTGGGGGATCAACCAGCGCATTCAGCAGCTCTCGCGCGGCGTCCTCGAGGTCAACCAGGGGTCGCTCTATCCGGCACTCCAACGGCTCGAGCAGCGCGGGCTCATCACCAGCGACTGGCGCACCGCCGACTCCAATCGTCGCGCGCGCTTCTACCACCTCACGGCATCCGGCCGGCGCGCCCTCGGGACCGAGACCGCCGCGTGGCGCCGCTACGTCGGCGCGGTCGACCTCATCCTGGAGTCCTGACCATGGCCTCCATCGTCGAGCGCGTCAGCGATCGCGCGGGCGGTCTCCTTCGCCAGCTGCGGGCCATCGTGCGCGGGCGCGCCGCCGACCGCGAACTCGACGAGGAGATCGAGTCGCACATCGCCTGGCAAACCGAAGAGAACATCCGCAACGGTCACCCGGCGCACGAGGCGCGACGCCTGGCGCTCGCCGCCTTCGGGGGACGCGACTCGGCGCGCGAGGCGCACCGAGACGTGCGCGGCGGGCGATGGATGGAGGACGCCGTCGCCGACGCACGCTACGCCCTCCGCACGCTGCGACACAATCCCGCGCTCACCCTCGCCGCCGTCCTCACCATCGCACTTGGCGTGGGCGCCAACACGGCGATCTTCTCGACCCTCTACGCCGTCGTCCTGCGTCCCCTCCCGTTCCGCGACAGCGAGCGCCTGGTGATGCTCTGGGAGAAGAACGCCGAGCGCGGGTGGACGCAGGCCGATGCCGCACCCGCCAACTATCTCGACTGGAGCGAGCAGGTGAGCGCCTTCGATGGCGTGGCCGCCTATCCGTCGTTTGGTTCGGACGTCGTCCTCACGCGCGATGGCGAGTCGCAGATCCTCGAGTCGATGCCGGTCACGGGGAACTTCTTCCAGGTGCTCGGCGTCCCGGCTCTTCGCGGCCGCACGTTCACCGATGCGGAGACGTGGGATACCGGCGAACGCATCGCGATGATCAGCGAGCGCCTCTGGCGGCAACGCTTCGCTGCCGACCCGGCGATTCTCGAACGCACGATCGAGTTGGGGGGATTTCCGGTGCGCGTGGTGGGGATCGTCCCATCGACCTTCCGCTTTCCGGGACGCAACGCCGACGTCTTCCGTCCCACCGCCTTCGACCCGGCCGCGCGCACGCAGACGTGGTTCCGTCGCGCGCACTGGCTGCGCGTCATCGCGCGCTTGCGCCCGGGCGTCACGCCCGAGCGTGCCGACGCGGCGCTTCAGGTCGTGATCAATCGCCTGATGCAGCAGTATCCGGAGACGAACACCGACATGGGGGGTGGGCTCACGCCGCTCCATCGCTTCCTCGTCGGCGACGTGCGCCAACCGCTCCTCGCATTGCAGGTGGCGGTCGCACTCCTCCTCCTCATCGCCTGCGCCAACGTTGGCAACCTCCTCCTCGTGCGGGCGGTGGATCGCGAGCGCGAATCGGTCGTGCGCCTCGCGTTGGGCGCCGGCCGCTGGCGTCTCGTTCGCCAGGCACTCACCGAGTCGCTGGTGCTGTCTTCGTTAGGCGGCGTGGCGGGCGTCGCGCTCGGCTGGGGTGGGACACGCCTCCTCGCCGCCATGCAGCCCCAAGGCATGCTCCCCGTCGGTGAGATCGGGCTCGACGGCGGAGTCCTCGTGTTCGCGCTCGGCATCACCACGCTGAGCGGGCTGCTCTTCGGGATCGGGCCGGCGCTCTGGACTCGGCGACGGGCTCCGGCCGAGGTGCTCAAGGAAGGAGGGCGTGGTGCCTCGCGCTCGCGACTCCGCCGGTGGAGTCATGCGCTCGCCGTCGCCGAGCTCGCCGTTGCCGTGATGCTCATGTCCGGAGCTGGCCTGCTCGTGCGCAGCTGGTGGCGCGTGCAGGCTGTCGACCCGGGGCTCTCCCCCGAAGGCGTCCTCTCGGTCACGCTCAACCTCCCACCCGGGCGTTTCGCGACCCGCGAGCTGCGTGATGGCTTCTATCGAGACGTCTCGGCGCGGCTCGGCGCGCTCCCCGGCGTGCAGTCGGTGGCGACGGTCTCGCATCTCCCGATGACCAACCAATCGTGGTCGAGCGATTTCGCCGTGGCCGGGCGCGCGCGCGAGGCGTATGGGGTCGACGTCCTGCATCGCTCCTGCTCTCCAGGATACCAGGAGGTGCTCCGCGTTCCGCTCCTCGCGGGGCGGACCTTCACCGACGACGACGTCGCCACGGCGTCGCCGGTCGTGCTCATCAATCAGGCGCTGGCCCGGAAGTACTTCGCGAACGAGGACCCGATCGGGAAGCGCGTCGCCTTCGACCGCTATCCCGACTCCACGTCGTACTGGCGTACGATCGTTGGAGTCGTGGGGAGCGAGCGGCAGGAGGGCCTCGAGCTTGAGTCGCGCCCCGAGTTCTTCGCCCCCATCGCGCAGGACGAGCCGGGCGCGCGTGTGCTCCTCGTGCGCGCCGCGCTCGACCCGGCATCGCTGATGCCTTCGGTTCGCAATGCAATCGCCGCGTCGAACGCAACCGTTGCCATCAACGAGATGCGCCCCATGACGGCGATTCGCGACGAAGCACTGGCGCGGCGCCGCTTCGTGATGACGCTCGTCCTCACCTTCGCCGGTGCCGGGCTCCTGCTGTCGCTGGTTGGTGTGTACGGCGTGATGGCGCAGCTCGCTCGCGGGCGGAGGCGCGAGATCGGCATTCGCGTCGCCCTCGGCGCGCCGCGCGCCGGCATCCGATTGTTGGTGCTCCGGCGCGGAGTGTCGCTGGCGATTGCCGGCGTCCTGATCGGTGCCGCGGGGGCGTTGGCGGCGGCGCGCACCATGGCAGCGTTGCTCTATGGCATCGAACCGACCGACCCGCTCACGCTGGTCGCGGTCGCCTTCGTCCTCACCGTTGCCGCGCTCGCGGCCAGCTGGGCGCCAGCCTGGCGCGCCGCGCGCGTGGATCCGATCGAGGCGTTGCGGCTGCAATAGCCAGAGCAGCGCGGGCACGCCGACGACGAGAACGGTCGTCGCCGGCGGCACCCGCTACCGCTCCAGCGGCGATTCGCGCTCCACCCAGTGGACCGCGAGCCGGACCGCCTCGGCCAGTACCGTCTCGCTCACGTCGTCCAGCGTGCGCGCGTCGAGTGCGCACCCTTCCCGCGCCAGTACCCCAACGATGTACTGCCGGAGCGCTCCTACATGCGCGGCGAGCGTCTGGTCGAGCGTCACGTCTTCCACCGGCTCCGGCATCCGGCGCTCCATCAGGATCGTCGGCGTCATGCGAGGTATCTGGCCACGGCCATCCCCGCCGAGCCGGCAAGGAGGAGGGCGATGGTGACCGCGCTGGCCAGCACGTTGCGCCGCGTGAGTGCCGCCAGCTGCACGCGCAGGGCGGCGCGCTCTCCCTCGGGCGACTGGGCGATCTGCTGGCCCAGCGCGGCACAGCGAATGGCGGTGGGGCGAGCGATGAGCATCGCGCAGAGGAAGGCGACGATCGTCGCCGCGCCCGCCAACCCGTAGGCGATGCCATGCGCGGTGGCGAAATACGCCGCCGTAAAGCCGCCCGAGGTGATCCACATCAAGCGCCCTCCCGAGGCGATGGTGAGGAGCGCCGACAGCGGCAACGCGGTCATCAGGTGACGACGCCTGAGCGCCCCCATCACCTGTCCCGCCGCCGGGCCGGCGGAGGCGAGCGCGGGGGCCAGGAACAGCGTCGTGAAGACCGCCGTACCGACCCAGAAAATTCCGCCGAGGACGTGGATGAGGCGCAGGAGTACGAGTTCGGTCACGGGTGTCGCGGGGATCGGGTTCGATTCGTCGTCGCACGGCAGCGCTCAGCAACGAGCGCACTCCCGTCCGGAGCGCGCGCCCGCATCCTACACCTTCAAGTGCACTTGAAGTCAAGGACGACGATTTCTAGCTTCGCCCGATCATGACTGCGTCCGAAGGCCACGATTCCGGTCACGCACCAGAGCCCGCGACCCCGTGGTCGCGCTTTCAGCAGCCGTTCACGGTCGGGGAGTTGGCCAAGCGCACCGGTGTCGCCACCTCGGCGCTTCGCTTTTATGAGGATCGGGGACTGATTGCCGCCGAGCGAACTGCGTCAGGACACCGACGCTACCCGCGTGCGACGATCAGGCGCGTCGCCTTCATCGTCTTCGCCCAGCGCATGGGGCTTTCGCTCGAGGAGATTGGCACGGAACTCGACCGCCTCCCCACCGGGCGGGCGCCGACGGGCGACGACTGGGGAGCGCTCTCGGCGCGATGGTCGGAGCGTCTCGCGACCGAGCTCGCGGCGCTCGAGCAGCTCAGGCGCGGGCTCACCGACTGCATCGGCTGCGGCTGCCTGTCGTTGGAGCGTTGTCACATCCTCAACCCCGGCGACCGCGCAGCGTCGCTGGGGACCGGCCCACGTTACTGGATGGGCGACTCCCCAGCGACAGAGGACAAGTAGGCTACTTCGCCCACTCCTTCACGCCGCCGTGCTTGGCGCAGGCACCTCGGCGCGATGTGCCTTCGAACGCCGTCCCATCGGTGCAGGTTGCACGCACCATCGTCGCGGCCCACGACTTCACGCCGCCGTGCCCAGTGCAGGCTCCCTTGCGCGAAGCGCCGGCGTACTTCGAGCCATCGTTGCAGGTGGCGTTGACGGTCGCGGCGACCTTTGCGCCGCTGTCGGCCACCTTCGCGGTCGTCGCAGCCTTGCTCATTGCGGGGGCAGTCGCCGCCGCTTTCGTCTTTGCAGCCGGCGGAGCGCTCTTCGGGGGCGTGGCTTGCGCGTGTGCGAGAACGGGGAAGACGAGCAAGAGGGCGAGTGCGCGCAGGGCGCGCATGGGTGTGGATGACATGGAAGACTCCGGTGGAGTGGCGGTGCGACGATGATGCGGCGATCACGTTCGGGCAAGAACATGCACCCCACCAGCTGAACACAGCGTTACGAGCGGGCCGCGGTGTCAGGTCATTCCCTCGACCAGACCCGCCAGCTGCTCGGCCACTGTCCCCCATCCGTCGGCAAATCCGAGCGACTCGTGAAGCTCGCGCGCAGGGGCGTCGCGATGCATCACGTGCGCGGAGTAGAGCGTGCCGTCGGGGTGATCCTCGAGCGTGAGGATCGCGGTGATCATGATCGGCGAATCGGGCGCCGGTCGCCATCCCGACTGCAAGGCGGTGGTGAAGACGAGGCGGCGCTGCGGCTCCACATCGAGAATGCAGGCGTGCATGTGCGGTTCCGGCGGGCCGCCATCGTTGCGCATCTCGGTGCGCATGGCCCCGCCCGGGCGAAGCGACAGCTCGAGCACATCGAGCGTGGTCGGCGCGGGGATCCACCACCTGGCGAACAACTCGGGCTCGGCGAAGGCGCGCCAGGTGAGCGCGCGAGGCGCCTTGATGACGCGCGAGATGGTGAGGTCGCGCTCAGTATCGAAATGCGTGCTCATGGTGCGGACTCGGGTGATTGCAGGGTGGTGACGAGTGCCTCGAGGCGATCGGCGCGCGCCTCCCAGAGTGCGCGCTGCTGCGACATCCACGACTCGGCGGCGGCGAGCGTCTGCGTGTCGAGGCGACAGGTGCGCTGTCGCCCGCTCTTGCTCGTGCGAATCAGGCGATTGCGTTCGAGGAGCTGCAGATGCTTGAGGAACGAGGGGAGGGCCATGCGGAACGGCTTCTTGAGCTGGCTGACCGTGGCCGGTCCCTTCCCCAACTCCATGATCACGGCCCGCCGAGTGGGGTCGGCCAGGGCCTGAAAAACGCCGTCGAGCGCGCGGGAATTGTTAGCCATGGCGGAAACTATAGAGCTCATCGACAGTTTCGTCAACGGCTAACTATTGGACTTCGTCTCGTGATGCGACGCATCGCTGAGCGATCCGTGGCCGGGCCAGCGCTCGGCGCCTGGGGATTCCGCAGCGGCGCTCCTGTGCCGCTATCGAGAGGCACCCGACGTTCGCGGTCGGGCGTCCCGCTTGTATTCGTCCCGCGCTCGACCCAGTCTTTGAGCGTGCGGAATCCCTTCCATCGCCCTGACGTCCGGGCCAGCCTCAATTCCGGTGCGCCCGGCGCGACTCCGTGCGGCCATCGCTCACGCGTGGCCCCGTCTCTTCGGTTGAGGCGCGTGCTCGCGGGCTCTGCGATGCTCCTCGTGCTCGCGGCGTGTCGCGCGGAGACGCCGCCACCGAACCCCGACGAACTCTTCCAGGCGCGCGCGCTCGGATTGGGATATCTGCAGCGCGATCGCTTTCCCGAAGCCGAGGAGGCGTTCAAGAAGATCATCGGGATGGTCCCGAAAGATCCATTCGGCTACACGAACCTCGGGGTGACGTACCTGCGCATGGGGCGCACGGCCGACGCCGAGAAGCAGCTCGACAAGGCGCTCGACCTCGAACCGGCCAACGCCGACATCATCCTCACGCTGGCGCGCCTGTATTCGGTGACGGATCGGGAGGACAAGGCGCGTTCCACGCTCGAAGCGCTCGCCAAGGCCGAGCCGAAGAACGCCACTGCTCGTTATGCGCTCGCCGAACTCGACGCCGTGGATTCGACGCGTCGCGCGAGCCCCGCGTATTCGGCGCGCCTCGCCGACGTGCTCGCGCTGCAACCGACAAACCTCGCGGTGCGCCTCAAGCTCGCCGAGGCGCTCTATCGGCGCGGCGTCGCCGACAGTGCGCTCTTGCAGCTGCAAGACGTGGAGCGCGTCCCGCCGGCCCCTCCCGAGGTCGCGCGCCCGTTCCTCGACGAATCGCTTCGGTTGCTGGGCGACGGCAAGCTCGAGGAGGCGCGCGTCCCGTTCGAGCGATTCCTCCGCCTGATGGAACTGACGTCGCCGTACCAGGCGGCGCTTCGTGAAGTGCAATGGATCGAGGGTGAACTCCCCGGGCGCCCGATCCTGACGTTCCTCCCGCAGACGGCCATACAGCTGCGGGGAATGGGAGGGATGGCGCTCATCTCGGATTCGCTCGCCTTCAAGGATGCGACGGACGAAGCGGGGCTCCCAGGTCGCGGCGCCACGACGCCGGCAGCTGCAACGGCCGCCGCGGGCACGGAGAGCCCGACGGTCCTCGCCACCGGTGACTTCAACGGCGACGGGATGGACGACGTGCTCGTCTCGACGAGGGGGACAGGAGAGTCGAGCGCGTCGGTGCATCTCTACCGCGTCGAGCGGTGGCGTTCCGCCGACGTCACGGCCGCATCGGGACTTTCGCTCCCGGCAGGTGCGCGCGACGTGGCGGTGGGCGATTACGACAACGACGGCTGGCTCGACCTGTTCGTCATCGGCAACGACGGGCGCGGCGTGCTCGAGCACAACGCCGGCGACGGGACGTTTCGCGACGTGACCGCCACGTCGAAGATCGTTTTAGCCGACGGCGCGGCGCGCGCCGTCTGGGTGGATCTCGACCACGATGGGGATCTCGACCTCGTGATCACGGGCGGCCCGTCCAATCGGGTGTATCGCAACAATCTCGACGGCACGTTCACCGAGTCCGCCGAGGGGATGGGGCTGGCGGGACACGGGGACGGTCGCGACATCGCCTTCGGCGACTTCGACGGGGACGGACGCATCGACCTCGCCGTCGCGTATGGGAGCGACGGCGTGGCGCTCTACCGAAATTCTGCCGGCCCGGCCACGCGCTTCGCCGACGTCACGGGGGCGAGCGGACTCCCATCGGGATCGGGTGCCCGCGGCGTTCAGGTGACGGACTACAACAACGATGGATTGCTGGACCTGCTGGTTGCGCGCCACGGCGGCACGGCGACGGAGCTCTGGCGCGGCGCCGCCGACGGGAGCTTCGCGCGCGACCGGCGCTCGGACGGCGTGCTGGCGACGCTCGCCTCGGCCGCCGGATCGCGCGCGACCTTCGTGGATGTGGACAACGACGGCGCGCTCGACCTCGTCGTGACCGGTGAGCCGGGGGCGCGCGGCGCGGCGGGCTCGCTCGCGCTCCTGCACAACGACGGGGAGGGCGTGTTCGCCGCGCGCTCGAAGGTCCTCCCGGCGACGATCGCCACGTCGAGCATGGCGCTCCCCATCGACATCGACGCCGACGGCGACCAGGATCTCCTCGTCGGCACACCGGCCGGCATCTCGTTGTTGGTCAACGAGGGAGGGAGCAACAAGCTGTCGGTGCAGGTCACGCTCAACGGACTCCGCACCGGGAGCGGAAAGAACAACGACTTCGGCATCGGCGCGCGCCTCGAACTGCGAACGGGAACGATCCTGCAATCGCGCGTGGTCACGAGCCGAGTGACGCACTTCGGGTTGGGACCGCACCTCAAGGCCGACGTGCTGCGCATCGAGTGGCCGAACGGCGTCCCGCAGACGGTCTTCTTCCCCGGCACCGACCAGGATGTCCTGGAGATGGAGGCGCTCAAGGGATCGTGCGCCTTCGTGTACACGTGGGACGGAAAGCGCTTCCGTTTCGTGACCGACGTGATGTGGCGGAGCGCGCTGGGAATGCCGGTGGGGATCATGGCGGCGAGCGCCCCGGGGGGCGCGATGCAATACGCGCCAGCCGGCGCGTCGACCGAATACCTGCGCATCCCCGGTGACGCGCTGCAGCCGCACGACGGGCGCTACCGTTTGCAGCTCACGGAAGAGCTGTGGGAGACGGCGTACACCGACGAGATCAAGCTCCTCGCCGTCGATCACCCCGACTCGGTCGACGTCTTCGTCGACGAGAAGTTCGTCCCACCGGGACCGACGGCGCTGCGATTGCATCAGGTGGCACGTTCGCACGCACCGGTATCGGCGGTCGACGATCGCGGGCGCGATGTGCTCCCAGCGCTCCTCGCCCGCGACGATCGTTATGTCGCGGGATTCACCTCGACGAAGTACCAGGGCGTGGTGGAGCCGCACGACCTCGTGATGGACCTGGGCGAGGATGCCGGCACGAGCGACGCGATCCTGATGCTGCGCGGGTGGATCTTCCCCTCCGATGCGAGCATCAACGTGGCGATCGCCCAGCAGCCGTCGTTCACCGTATCGTCGCCCTCGCTCGAGGTCCGCGATGCACGCGGGCGTTGGGTGAAAGCCATCGCCGACATCGGCTTCCCGTCGGGAAAGGACAAGACGGTGATCGTACCGCTCTCGGGAATCTTCCCCACGGCGGATCATCACGTGCGCATCCGCACCAACATGCAGGTGTACTGGGACCAGGCGCTCGTCGCGCACCAACTCCCGGATGCCGGCGCCCGGGTGACGACGCTTACTCCGCTCGCCGCCGACCTGCACGTGCGCGGCTACTCGCGCATGTACCGCGCAGGAGGGCGTAACGGGCCGCAGTGGTTCGACTACGACAGCGTGACGAAGGACGCGCCGTGGCGCCCGATCGAGGGGAAGTTCACCCGCGAGGGCGACGTGACGCCGCTCCTCCGCTCCTCCGACGACATGTTCGTCATCATGGCGCCGGGCGACGAGACGACGATCGAGTTCGATGCATCGTCGGCCACCTCGTTGCCACCAGGCTGGACGCGCGACTTCATCCTCTATACCGACGGCTGGATCAAGGACTCCGACCTCAACACGGCCTTCGGCAACAGCGTGGGGCCGCTCCCGTTCCACCGCATCACCCAGTACCCGTACGCCCCCGGCGAGTCGTATCCCGGCGACGCCGAGCACCAGCGATATCTCGACACGTACAACACACGGACTGCAACTCGGCGCTAGCCGCGTGCGGTCCGCGATTCCCCTGTCCCATCCTTCCGTGGCTTTACGTCCGTCTCCCCTCGTGCGACGCGCCCTCATGGCGGTGCCCCTGATCGCGGCGCTCGCCTTTACCGTGCGCAAGGACAGCGGAGGAGGGGCGACGTCGGCCAACGTCGCGCATCCCGGCTTCGTGCTGCGTGACGCGACGACCGCCGCCGGCATTCGCTTCTCGCACCACCGCGCGATCCTCGACCCCAAGCTCGCCAACATCGAGCCGCACGTTGCAGCTGTCGGCGCCTCGGTCGCGGTGGGCGACTTCGATGGCGACGGGTGGGCGGACTTCTACGTCACCAGCTCGCGCGTCGACACCCCCAACGCGCTCTATCGCAACCGCGGCGACGGCACCTTCGAGGACGTCGCGGCGCAGGCCGGTGTCGCCGACCTGAATCGCGCCGGCGACGGCGCGTCGATGGGAGCGGTGTGGGGGGACTACGACAACGACGGGCGCGAGGACCTTCTCGTCTACCGCTACGGGAACCTCACCCTCCTGCACAACGTTGATGGAAGGCGCTTCGAGGACGTGACCAACGCCGCGGGGCTGCACCACTGGATCAACAGCAACGGGGCGATCTGGTTCGACTACGATCGCGATGGCCTCCTCGACCTCTACGTCACCGCGTACTTCCGCGACGACGTGGACCTGTGGCACGTGACGACGACGCGCATCATGCACAACTCGTTCGAGTACGCGACCAACGGGGGAAAGAATCGCCTCTTCCACAACGTGGGGAACGGGCGCTTCGAGGACGTGACCGATGCGATGGGCGTCGGGAGCACGCGCTGGACCCTCGCCGCCGCCTCCGCCGACTTCAACCAGGACGGCTGGCCCGATCTCTACCTCGCCAACGACTACGGCCCCGAGGAGCTCTTCCTCAACCAGCAGGGGAAGGGCTTCACGCCGGCCAATACCGGGCTGGAAAGCGAGTCCAAGTCGGGGATGTCGGTCGCGTTAGGCGACGTGTACAACCGCGGGCGCATGGACGTCTTCGTCACGAACATCTCGGCGAAGGGCTACATCTTCCAGAACAACAACCTGCGCGTGAACCAGTTGAGTGAGGGAACCGGCTTCAAGAACGTCGCCGACCCCGTGGTCGCCGACGCCGGATGGGCCTGGGGATCGCAGTTCGCCGACCTGAACAACGACGGTACCGACGAGCTCTTCGTCGCGAACGGCTTCATCTCCGACGACTCCACGCACGACTATTGGTACTCGATGTCGAAGATCGCCGGCGCCAACGCGCGCCTCTTCGAGGACGCCGCGACGTGGCCGGCATTCGGCAACTTGAGCCTGTCGGGATACGAACGCTCGCGTGTCTACCTCAATCGCGGGCTCGCCGGTTGGGCCGACGTGGCGCAGGCGGTCGGCGTCACCGACCACTACGACGGACGCGCCGTGGCGATGGCCGATTTTTCCAATCACGGCGCGATGGATGTCGTCGTCGCCAACCTCAACCAGCCGGTGCTCCTCTACCGCGATACCCCCGACTCGGCCAACCACTGGATTGCATTCAAGCTGATCGGGACGCGAAGCAACCGCAGCGCGATCGGCGCCGAGGTGGTCGTGGAGTCGGGAGGGGTCACGCAACGGCGAGTCGTCGATGGCGGAATGGGATTCGCCAGCCAGAACGATCGTCGCCCGCACTTCGGGCTTGGCGCGCGCGAGTGGGTGGATCGCGCGGTGATCCACTGGCCCTCGGGAGAACAGCAGGTGCTCACCCACCTTGCTGCCGATACGATGCACACCATCACCGAACCGACCCGCTGATGTCGCTCTCCAACGCTGCCGTTACTGCGCCCGCCGTGCCGCCCAAGGCCGCGCGGTCGCCCATGGTCGAGGCGCGATACCTCATCGCCTTCCTCATCACGCTCGTCCTCGTGGTGGTGCAGTTCCGCTATCACATGGTGGGAGGATACGCGAGGCTCGCCACCGCGCTCGGAACGTGCGTGGCGGTCGAAGCGATCCTTTCCTGGTTCGATCGCGGCAAGGTGACCAACCTGCAGAGCGCCTACATCAGCGGGATCAGCCTCACACTCCTCACCAAGCCGCAAGGCGCGACGCTCTGGCCGTTCGTGGTCGGGGCGATCCTGGCGATCGGCTCCAAGTACGTGCTGCGGGACGAGAAGGGGCACCTCTGGAATCCCACGAACTTCGCCATCGTCGCGCTCCTCCTTGCCGCGCCGCACAAGGTCTCGGTACTGAGCCACCAGTGGGGGAACGACCTCGTCACCAACCTCGTGATCTGGACGTTCGGGGTGATCATCGCCTCGCGCGTGAAGGTGTTGCACCTCACGGCGACGTACGTGGCGTCGTTCCTCGCGTTGGCGTGGCTGCGCGCCACCCTCACCGGCCAGCCGGTGTGGCCCGAGATTGCACCGCTCACCGGGCCGATGTACCAGCTCTTCATCTTCTTCATGATCACCGACCCCCGCACCATCGTGCGCAGTCGCAAGTGGCAGATGATCGTCGTGGTGATCATCGCGATCGTCGAAGCGCTGATCCGCGTGGCATCCGATCGCGGCGTCGCGCTCCCGATCGCCTTCAACGCAGCCCCGCCACTCGTCGCCCTCTTCCTGGTTGGACCGATCGCGCTCTTCATCGAGCGGCGCCTCACGGCCGCTCAGGCGAAGTCAGGCTCGGGCGCCATTCCCCGGAGCGTCGGAAGCCCCGCTACCACCTGATCGCGCGTCAGGCCGAGGAGCGCGTGGCGCGCCACGAGCGCGTCGAGGTCGGCGGGATACAGGTTGTGGCGGTCAGGGTCGGCGAGAGCGGCGACGTTGCGTGGCGCAATCGCCGCCGAGATCCACTCGGCGAACGACGTGCGCGCTTCGCGTGGTCCGCGCAGGCGCGATAGGCTTTCTCGCGGTAGGTCGGCGAGCACCGGGTCGTCGACGCCGAACAGTCCGGCCCAGGCGTCGTCGTCGCGCGGCACGAGGCGCTCGCGCGACTCGGCGAACGATACCGCGGCGAAGTACAGCATCGTCTGGGCGACGAAGTCGTCGAAGTTCGGCATCGCCTCGTACGCTCCCGCCACCAGGCGATCGATCTGGTCGGCCTCGCGCGCGATGAGCGATTCGTAGCGTGTCAGCGACTCGGCGTTAGGCATCCGTCTGCCGTCGCCGCCGGGCGTCCCCTCCTCGAAGCAGCGTGCCAGTCGCTCCACGGCGCGCAGGGACCAGGCAATTCCCGTGGAGAAGAGGGGATCGACGAAGGCGAATGCACTCGGCAGCATCGCCCATCGCTCTCCCATCGCGCGAACGAGCCGGTGCTGCATGCGTGGTCCGAGCGCGACTGGCATCCTGGGCTCAGCGTTCGCAAAGAGGGCGCCGATCGTTGGGTACTTGGCAAGGAGTTGCGCCCAGAGTCGCCCCGCGCCGTCCACCCTCTCGTCACGCGGTCGTGACGCGCGTTGCGCCTCGAGCGCGGCGAGTCCTTGCGGCGTGAGTGCAAAACCGGCACTCGTCAGGCCATCGTCGAAGCGGAGCGAGTACATCCACCCCTCCTCGATGATGTGATGGACAGCCGCCCAGTCGTCCGGATACGGCCCGTCCGGGAGCGACGGCAGCAGATCCTGCATGAGGCGAACGCCATCGAAGTGCGCGAAGAGGAGGTGCGAGTTCGTCTCGACCCGCTCCAGCGCCGATGCCACCCCCATCTGCCGAGCGACGAAGCCGTTCGCCCCCGAGGCATCGACGACGAAGGCGGCGTCCAGCGTGAAGGGGGCGCCATCGCGTCGTCCCGTCAGCTGCAAGCCTGCCGCGCGCACCTCCATCGCCTCCAGCTCCACGCGATCGTGGTACGCGACCCCTGTCGCAACGGCCGCGCGCACGAAGTGATGGTCCACGTCGGCACGTAGCCAGTGCGCGTCGGCCACGTGATCGTTGGGGCTGGCGGCGACCAGGAGTCGCTCGGAGTCGAGCCCGCGATCGGCGAACGCTTCGCCCGCGTGATGCCGGTAGAACGTGAAGCCGCGCTTGAGCCCGCGCCGCAGCTCCGGGAAACTCGCGAGCCAGCGTCCGTGCGTGGCCAGCTGATAGCAGTCGCGAAGACCGTAGCGCAGCGCGATGCGCTCGAGCGAGAGCGAGGCGAGCGGCGTCGACGACTCACCGATCGCGAAGCGCGGATGCGCGCCGCGCTCGATGAGGGCAACCGAGAGCCCGCGCGTCGCAAGGATGCGGGCGAGGAGCGAACCGGCGAAGCCACTCCCGACGATCGCGACATCGTAGCGCGTCACGACTCCCCACACTCCGCACAGCTCACCCGCGGCTCGGCCCTTCCCGTCAGCTGCAGGCGATGCATCCGGGCGATGCGCGCCGAGCGGCACACAGCACACGCCGGGAGCCCCTCGATGTCCCACAGGTCGGCCGTCACCACGGCGGGCGCGATCGACAGGCAACGCTCGAGCGCCGCCTCCAGCTCGCGCAGCGTCGGCGCGACGAATGCACCTTCGGCCGCCAGTCGCTCCAACTCCCCATTGCCGCCGCGCACCGGGATGATCGACACCACCGCTGCCCCGTGCGACGCCGCGTACTCCGCGCTCCGCACCGCCCATTCCACCGACTCATCTGCCGGCACGTACGGGACGCCGAGGAGGACGAAGACGCGCAGGTCGATGTCGTGCTCCGCGAGGAAAGCGGCCGCACGATCGAAGGTCGACAGGTCCAGGCGCTTGTTGAGGTGCGCGGCGGCGACGGGGTGAATCGTCTCCAGCCCCATCGCCACCTCGAGGCGCCCGTCGAGCCGCTTCGCGAAGTCGAGCGTCGCGGTGCCCACCGTGTTCGCGTGAGACTCCACGGTCACGCCAGCGAATGTCGCGGCCAGGGCAGCAATGTCGGCCGAGTCGCGAAGCGGGACCGCGCGCCGGTCGAACCAATTCGACGCATTGTAGAGTTTGAGTCGATCGAGGCGCGGATGCGCGGCTCGCGCTTCCGTCAGCACCGACGTCACCTGACGAGTGAGCGCTCCCTCAGGCGTGGCCCCGTCGATCGTGTAGCGCCAGAGGTCGCAGAAGGAGCAGGTGAACGGACACTCGGCGCCGGTGAGGAACGCGGTCAGCGTCTGCTCGATCACCCCGCCCGGGCGCCGCTCCTCCTCGACGAGGAAGCCGTGCGCCCGTTCGGGGTCGGCGAACGGCTTGGGCGGGCGCAACGCCCGGATGCGGGCGTCGGTTGCAGCCGCACTCACACAGTCGCCAGATGCAACGCTTCGAAGTGTCGCCGATAACGCGCTTCGCCGAGCGGGAAGAGCTCTCCGACCCTTGCCTCGCTGGCCGCGCCGTGCTGGAAGCGGCGCTTGGGAAAAACCGGCATCTCGAGGCCGAGCACCGCGCGCACGCCGCGCTGGACCACTTCTCCCTTGAGCGCGTACAGCCGCTCGTGCGATCCCTGCGTCAGCTCGGGGAACGGAATCGCCTCGGCGACGGCGATCACCGACGGGCGCGCATAGGGACTAAAGCCGGAGAACCCGTGGGCGTTGGCGCACGCGTAGCTTCGTACGCAGCCGCGGCTGTAGCCACCGGAGTAGGTGAGCGAGTGCTTGATCGAGTCGACCCCCCACCCTTCCTGGTACA
>CAZWVG010000045.1:0-28183 GCA_964637355.1 uncultured Gemmatimonadaceae bacterium | reverse complement strand
GTTGTCACGCGTGTTGCGACGAGTAAGGATACCGGCGAAGCGTTTCCTCGTTTGCGCCGGGCGCGGGTCCGCGTTCCCCGACAGTACGCTGGCGCGCGCGCGGGACGGCCGATCACCGATCCGACAATCCGCCGCGCGCGTCCGGCATGCGCTTGTGCATGTGTGACTTCATGCGCGTCTGCATCTGCGCTTGCATGTGCGTCTGCATGTGCGCTTGCATGTGCGCTTGCATGTGCGCTTGCATGTGCGCCTGCAGGCGCTCCATCGCGCGCATGACGTCTTCCATCGCGGCAGGCATCGCCATGTCGTCGTCTCCCATCTCATTCATGTCGCGAGGGACAACCGAGTCGGCGACCATTCCGGTCGCCATGTGCATCGATTGCATCTGCGCCATCATGGCCTTCATCTCACCGGCCATGACCTCGAAGTGAGCGGCCATCGCCTGCATGCCATCGTGCGAGCCGCCAGGCATCGTGCTGCCCGCGTGTTGCATCATCCCCTGCGAGAGGTTCCGCGCCCGTGCTTCGATGCTGTCCATCCGAGCCATCATCTGGTGCATGCGAGCTCGCTGCACTGTATCAGCACCGGGCACTGGCGAAGCTCCATGGTGCTGCTGCGCGCGCGCGGGTGTGCCAGCGGCGCTGATCGCAGCGGCGAAGGCCAACAGGTATCGCATTCGCATCAAGTACCTCCTCAGCAGTGAGCGCTGCGCTCCATGCCAGCGCACTCCAATGATCGCAAGACTTCCTGAGGCCAAGGTGAAGGCGCACTGAAGTAGAAGTCGTCTCACAAATCGTCGACGGACCTCGGCCGGCGCCGGGCGCCGGGCGCCGGGCGCCGGCGCGAGGGGCGACGCTCTGCGCGATGACTTGTGGTCACCGCGCGCCGTCGGACCTCCAAGCCGCCAGCGCATGCACATCGATCATCTGCCGTTCAGCGTGTGTTCAGGTAGCGGTACAACTCTTCTCGCACAGAGGGGGAAGCATCAACAGATGTTTCGGCCTCACGCGAACTGCGAAGCACACACGCGACCGCACCGTGGGAGGTGTCCGATGATTGTGCGTGACGAAGTCTGTGGAATGGAGTTTGAAGCAGAGGATGCGGCGGCCACCGTACGACTCAACGGGAAGACATACTACTTCTGCGCGGAACGGTGCAAGCGGCGCTTCGTGGAGCATCCGCAACGGTATGTTCCGATCGAACAGGACGGAGCGCGCAATTCCTCGTAGCAGCGTCGTGGGGAATCGTAGGGCATGAGGTCAAGCGGCGCGAGATTGCCGACGCCACTCTGCGCCGCAAGACTCGGCCTCGCCCTGCGGTCGACGTCGCAACTCGGTGTTTCTTGGGACGCACGTGCATTGCAGGGGCGGGAGGGGCTTTGACCATGCGAAACCGCGGGCAACCCGTTGTGAGCCGTTAGCGAAGTCCGACGCGATGACGCCTGGAATCGGGAGCTTGCATCCGGCAATCTCGGTGACAGGCGCCATGCGCGCTCTCCTCTACGTTTCGTCACTCATGGCTTGAAGCGGCGCGTTCGCGTCGACAGGATGGCGGTGTTCAGCTCGCCCCCTGACCCTCTTCATTAGGCCACCCTCGTGCTCCTGCGCCCGCTCCCATTCGCTCTTGGTGCGATCGCCTGCGCTTCGATCGCCAGCGCGCTGCAGCTGGGGGCGCAGCAGCTCCCCGACAGCGCCTTCCGCCCGCCGGTTGCGCGCCCTGCGTTCGCCGAGGGCACTGGGCCAGTGCTCTGTCTCGACGAGGCGCACCACAACTTCCACACGCTCGACAATCGCTTCTTCGCTTTTGGCGCTCTCGCTCGGCGCGACGGCTTCAAGACGCAGGCATCCAAGGTGGAATTCTCCGCGGCGTCGCTGGCCGCATGCCGCATCCTGGTGATTTCGAACGCGCAACCGAGCGACGCGAGCTGGGACGACTACCCGAATCCCACACCGTCGGCCTTCACGCCGGCCGAAATCGCGGCAGTGAAGTCCTGGGTCACCAACGGCGGCAGTCTGCTGCTCATCGCCGACCATATGCCGCTCGCCGGTGCGGCGAAGGCGCTCGCGGCGGCCTTCGATGTCGAGTTCGTCGATGGCTTCGCCCTTGCGCGATTCACGCCCGGCAAAGCCGGGCGCGATTCATCGTTTGCGATCCCCACGCTCTTCCGCATGAGCGATGGCACGCTTGCCACCCACGCGATCGTTCGCGGGCGCGAGGCGTCGGAGCGAGTGACGCAAGTGCGCTCGTTCACCGGACAGGCGTTCCGTGGGACGCTCGACCCGGTGATAATCCTCCCCCCAAACTTCGTGGTGCTGGAACCGGCGAAGGCCTGGCGCTTCGACGACACCACGCCGGTGCGCGACGTGGGGGGATGGCTGCAGGGAGGGACGAAACGCGTCGGCCGCGGGCGCGCCGCCTTCTTCGGCGAGGCAGCGATGTTCAGCGCGCAGGTCGCGGGAGCGGCGCGCGCCCCGATGGGTATGAACGCGCCGCTCGCCGAGCAGAACGCGCAATTCGTGCTGAACGTGCTGGCGTGGCTGGTGGGGGTGGTGGAGCCGTAGGGCGACGCGCCTTCACGCGCAGAGCGTCAAGGTGAATCGCCCATCACGGCCGCACTCGGCGCCAACACCGGCGAGAGAGAGCGCTCGCGGTGTTCTCGCTCGATCGAAAACTCTCGCCACAGCGAATAGACCGCCGGAATCACCACGAGCGTGAGGACGGTGCTCGAGATCATCCCCCCGACCATCGGCGCGGCGATGCGCTTCATGACGCTGCTCCCGGTTCCACTCGTCCAGAGGATCGGGAGAAGTCCCGCCATGATTGCGGTCACCGTCATGAGCTTTGGACGCACGCGTTCCACTGCCCCTTCCAGCACAGCGTCATAGAGCGCACGCAACGTCGGCCCTTCCCCCTCGCGCTGGCGTGCCTTCCACGCATGATCGAGGTAGATCAGCATCACCACTCCCGTCTCGGCGGCGACGCCGGCGAGCGCGATAAAGCCGATCGCCACCGCGACTGACCAGTTGTAGTCGAGGAGCCAAACGAGCCACAGCCCCCCAACGAGGGCGAACGGAAGTGAGAGCATCACGATGACGGTCTCGCCGACGCTCCGGAAGTTGAAGTAGAGAAGGAGGAAGATGATCGCCAGCGTGGCGGGGATAACGAGTTGCATGGTGGCGGCGGCGCGCTGCATATATTCGTACTGCCCGCTCCACGTGAGCGTGTAGCCCGGAGGAAGCGTCACGCTGCGCTCTACGGCGCGCTTGGCGTCCGCGACGAAGCTCCCGATGTCTCGCCCGCTCACATCGACGAAGACCCACGCCGTCGGTTGCGCGCCTTCCGTTCGCACGACCATCGGCCCGGCGACCTGATGAATCGTCGCGACCTGCCCGAGCGGTACTTGCGGTGCGCCGCGCCCGATCGGCATGGCCTCACCCATCGCCGCGCTGGCCATCGATGATGCTCCCGCGGCGCTGCCCGTGGACGCATCGCGGCTCACCGGGATGAGCACCGCCGCGAGGCGTTCCGGCGTGTCACGCAACTCCTGCGGGTAACGAAGGCGCACGCCGTAGCGTTCCCTTCCTTCCACCGTTTGGGTGATCGTCATCCCCCCGATCGCGGTGGCAATCACCGTCTGCACATCGCCCACGTTGAGGCCGTAGCGCGCGGCGGCGGCGCGATCGATGTCGATGTCGAGGTAGTAGCCCGACACGGCGCGCTCGGCGAAGGCGCTGCGCGTCCCCGGTACCGTTTGCACCACGCGCTCGACCTCCTTCCCCAGGCGCTCGAGCTCTGCGAGGTCCGGGCCGTAGATCTTTACGCCGACCGGCGTGCGGATCCCCGTGGCGAGCATGTCGATGCGCGCCTTGATCGGCATCGTCCAGGCGTTGGTCACTCCGGGAAGGCGCACCGCCGAGTCCATTTCGGTCACAAGGCGATCCATCGTCATCCCGGCGCGCCACGCGCTCTCCGGCTTCAGCGTGACGGTCGTTTCCATCATGTCGAGTCCGGCGGGGTCGGTCGCCGTGCCGGCACGCCCCGCTTTTCCCCACACATGCGCCACTTCGGGGAACGTCGTCAGGATCGAGTCCTGCTGGCGAAGCAGCTCTCGCACGCGGGCGACGCTAACGCCCGGAAGCGTGGTGGGCATGAACAGTATCGTCCCTTCCTCGATCGGTGGCATGAACTCGCTCCCGATTCGCGCCCACGGAATCCAGGTCACCACGAGCGTGATGACTGCGGCGCCGATGACTGGCCACCGATGCTGGAGGACTCCGTTGATGATGGGGCGATAGAGGGCGATGAGCAGACGGTTGAGGGGATTCGCCCGCTCGCGATAGAGCCGTCCGCGCACGAAAATCCCCATCGCCACGGGGACGAGCGTCACGGAGAGGAGGCTCGCCGCCGCCATCGAAAACGTCTTGGTGAAGGCGAGCGGCTTGAAAAGGCGCCCTTCCTGCCCCTCGAGCGTGAAGACGGGGAGGAACGAGACGGTGATGATGAGGAGCGAGAAGAAGAGCGCAGGCCCCACCTCGCGAGCCGACTCGACGACCACCTGCCACCGTTCGCGATGGGTCAGCACGTCGGTGCGGAACGACGTGCCCACGTTAGGCGCGCCGAGCGCTCGCTCCTTCGCCTCGACCGCCCGCTCCAGGTGCTTGTGCATGTTCTCGATCATGACGATCGCCGCATCGATCATCGCGCCGATGGCGATCGCGATCCCGCCGAGCGACATGATGTCGGCACCGACGTTCACCCATCGCATCGCGAGGAACGCCATCAGGATCCCGATCGGGAGCGTGATGATCGCCACCAGCGCCGAACGGGCGTGCAGGAGGAAGAGGACGCACACCAGCGCCACGATCAGGCTCTCTTCCAGCAGCTTGCCGCGCAGGTTCTCGATGGCGTGCTCGATCAAGTCGCTCCGGTCGTACACCGGGCGCACGACGACGCCCGGTGGGAGTCCGTTCTTCATCTCGGCGAGCTTCTGCTTCACATGCTCGATGGTCGTCAACGCGTTGCCGCCGTATCGCATGACGACGATCCCACCAACCGCATCGCCGCGTCCGTCGAGATCGGCGATTCCGCGACGTACCGCGGGCCCAACGCTCACGCGCCCTAACTCGGCAACTCGAATCGGCGTACCGCTGGCGGTGGCCCCCACGACGACCTCCTCGATGTCGCCGATGCTCTTGAGGTAGCCGAGTCCGCGCACCATGTACTCGCGCTCCGAAAGCTCCATGACCATGGCGCCCACATCGGCGTTGGCATTCTGGATCGCGCTCATCACGCGCGTGATCGGCACTCCGTAGGCGAGGAGTTTCGCCGGGTCGAGATCGATCTGATACTGCTTCTCGAAGCCGCCGATCGTGGCAACCTCGGAAACGCCGGGGACCGCGGTGAGTGCGTAGCGGAGATACCAGTCCTGGACGCTTCGCAATTGCGCCAGATCGAGTCGACCGGTCGTATCCTCCAGCGCGTACTGGTAGATCCACCCGAGCCCCGTGGCATCGGGGCCGAGCGTCGGCGTCACGCTATCGGGCAGCTTTCCCTTGATGCCGTTGAGGTACTCGAGCACTCGCGTGCGCGCCCAGTACAAGTCGGTGTTATCGTCGAAGATCACGTAGACGAACGAGACACCAAAGAAGGAATACCCACGCACCGTGCGCGCGCCGGGGACCTTGAGCATCTCGGCGGCGATGGGGTACGTGACCTGGTCCTCGACGATGCGTGGCGCCTGCTCTCCGTACTCGGCTTGCACGATGACCTGCACGTCGCTCAAGTCGGGGATCGCTTCGAGCGGCGTGTGCCGCACGGCCCACACACCTCCCGCGACGCCGGCCACGACGAAGACGAAGACGAGGAGCCGGTTCGCAACGGACCAGCCAATGAGTCGCTTGAGCATGGCGGCTACTCCTCGTGCTTCGAGTGATCCACGCCGGGCATGTTTGGCATGGACTCAGCCTTTGGCACGGTAGGTGAATTGGCCTTTGGAGTGGCAGCGCCCTTGGCTGCCGGCGGCCCCATGTCCATCCCCGGCATGTTCCCCATCCCGCCGAACAGCGTGCCCAGGTTCGACTCCGCATCCACGAGGAAGGTGGCCGAGGCCACGACCGTGTCACCGATTGCCAGCCCGCGCAGGATCTCGATGCGCTCATCGGTGGCGAGGCCGGGGACGACCTCGCGCGGTTCGAGGAGTCCGCTCCCGCGCTTGACGAAGACCAGGTTGCGATCTCCGGTCGCGAGGAGCGCCGAACGAGGGACGCTCAGCACGGCGCCGGCGCTTCCGGCTCCAACGATACGAAGCGTGGCGTACATCCCCGGCTTGATCGCCAGCGCGGGATTCGCGAACTCGACCCGAACGCGCGCCGTGCGCGTCTCGGGGTTGAGGGTGGGATACACGTACGTGATGCGCCCGGTGCGCTGTTCACCGGGGAGCGCCTCGAAGGTTGCGGTCGCCGTCTGTCCCACGCGCACCGCCGCCAGGTCGCGCTCGAAGACATCGCCCTCCAGCCACACCGTGCTGAGGTCGGCCACGCGGTAGAGCGCTTCACCTCCCATCGTGCGCTGGCCGGCGAGCACGTTCTTCTCGATCACCACACCGCTCGCCGGCGACGTGATCGTCAGCGTCTTCCGCACCTCCCCTGTCTGTTCGATGCGCGCGATCTCGGCGTCGGAGATGTCCCAGTACGAGAGCCGGCGACGCGCAGAGGCGAGGAGATCCGACGCTCCCTGCACGGCGTCGGTCGTTCCACCGCTCACGTCGTGCGAGAGTCGCTTCGCGAGCAGCAATTCCTCCTGCGCCGTCACGAGCATCGGCGAGTAGATCGTGAGCAGCGGATCGCCCGCGCGTACCGACTGGCCGGTGAAGTCGACGTAGAGCTGCTCCACCCACCCGTCGATCTTGGGGGAGATCGACTTCACTCGGCGTTCGTCGAGCGTTACCTGGGCAACCGCGCGCACCTCGCGTGAGAGCGGCTCCGTCGAGGCGACCGCGTAGGTCACACCGATGCGCCGTTCGGCATCGGACGTAAGGGAGACCGGCATGGCGTCGGTGGAAGTTTGCATTGCGCCGTGGTCGTGGCCGGACGCGCTGGCCGTGACCTGGGGAGGAGTTCGCGTGGCGACGTACACCGCGACGAGTGCCCCAATGAGCGCAATGCCGAAGACTGAGATCGCGATCAGGCGTCGCGCGCCGCTGCGTGAGCGCCCAAAGGGCGCGTCGCCCTCCGGCGCATCGGTCTGCTTCTCCGTCAGCGGTGTCATCTCGACTCTCCTCCGACCTCGGCTTTATGCGAGGTCGTTGCGGTTATGTAGGGGTCCATGAGTGCCCTTCCTGTCAGCATCTCCAGCGCTGCCCACGCCTTTCCCTCGTCCGCCTCCAGCGCAAAGAGCTCCTGCCGGTAGCGATTCACCGTCATCTGGTCGTCGAGGAGCGTCATGAAGTTCACGCGCCCCACGCGGTACGACGCGAGTGCCGAGGTGACGGTCGCTTGCGCCTGGGGGAGCACCGTCGTGCGATAGAGCGCCGCGAGGTTACGGGCTCGTACCAGATTCGCGTACGCGTCGCCCAGCTCACCGCGCGTCTCGGCGCGCATCGTCGCCAGCTCGGCGGCAGCGGCCCGGCGCATCGCGTCGGCCTCTTCGCGCATCTGCAGCTGACGATTGGATGCGAAGATCGGGATCGAGGCCCCGATCATCAGGCTCCCCATCCGCTCCGTGCCACCGGTTCCACCGGTCATCGCCCGCTGCCCGTACTGCACGCCGACTTCCAGGTCTGGCCAGATCTCGCGCCGCGCGAGCTGCGTCGCCGCATCGGCGGCGCGCACATCGTGCTCGCCCGCACGGAGCATCGGGCGGTTGGAGCGCGCGAGGCGGTTGAGCGAGTCGAGCGACGGGACGACGTCTGGAAATCTGGGAAGCACTGCCGCGCCGACCGTCGCGTCGGGATCGCGATCGAGCAGGGCATTCAACCGCCCGGCGGCGCCGGTGCGCATGGCGCGCATGCGCACGATGTCTTCCGTGAGTCGCGCGATTTCCACCTGCGCCCTGAGCACGTCGGATTGCTGCGCGTCGCCCACGCGGTACATCGTCTCGGCGATGCTGGCGATGTTCTGCAGTAGCCGTTGCGTGTCTTCGGCGACGAGCAGTGCCTGGTCCGTCTGGTAGACCTCGTAGAAGGCCACGGCGACCCGGCTGCGCAGCTCCCAGGGGACGTTGTCGGCGCGCGCCGCCGTTGCATCGGCTTGCGCGCGCGCCACGGCGCCCGCGAGGGCGAGCTTCCCCGCTACCGGCACGCGCTGCATGAGTTGCAGCTGCGTCATCCCCAGCGGATCCATGGGACGGAGCGACGGGATGCGGTAGTTCATCCACCCGAGCTGCAGCATCGGATCGGGGGGGCGGCCGGCGGGAGCGACGCGGGCGCGGGCGGCGCGCACTTCGGCATCGGCCGCGGCAGTCCGCGGGTTGGCGCGCACCACCTCGGCGTACAGGTCACCGAGCCGGATCGTCGAGTCGGTGGGCGGTCGTACCGCAGCGCGTACGGCGTCGATCGCTCGACCCGCCTCGGCGCGCGGAGGATGGACGTCCTGCGCGTGAACCGGTGCGGGCAGCAGGGGGAGCACCAGCAACACACGGACCGCGATCGGGAGCGCGCTGCTGCGTACATGTAGGGCGCGGCGCGCAGTGCGACGCCGACGGGAATTGGTCACGAGATTCGTCTCCGGTTCGCCGCATACCGGCACGAGGCCGATCGCGGCGCGACAACACCTCGCTCGCGCCAAGGACGGCGGCGAGCGACTCACCAGCATGCGTTGTGAGGGAGACTACGCCTTCGGCGGGGGAGGCTCGGGCGCCTCGGCGCGGCTCGGCGGCGTCGCGAGCGCGAGGCGGATTTCTGGCGCGTGTGGGTGCTCGCGCACGAGCACGGTCTCGGGCGCCGCGGAGACGGCGGGGGGCGCGCACGACGTCATCGTCGCGCAGCTCCCCGTGCCGCCGGGTACCCACGGCTGCTGGCAGGGTGGCACCGACTCGTCGCGATCCGACGATGTTTGTGCGCTCGCCGGCATGGTCATCGACGCAATTGCGTCGCCTGTTTCCTCGTGCGTGCCGTCGGTGGCCATCGGCATCGACATCTCAGTCGCCGAATGCCCGCGGTGGTCACCGCACTCCAAGCCGCTCCCCACCAGAGCGCTCTGGGCGAGGAGAAGACTCATGGATGCAGCGGCGAGCCAGCGCGGGGCGTGCACGGCGAGGTGATGAAGACGGTGTGGAGCGTACGAACGGGGAACGAGAGGATCGCGTGTCAGCTTGCGTGACAACGTACGAGGGAATCTATGTCACCGTCCGAAAGCCTGCGTCGTTCCGTGCGCGAGCACCAGTGGAGAGTGGGGGTGTGCGTCGTCGGAATTTCCCCTACCCGTGGTAGGACACCAAGCGCTTCAGCGGCTCGGGCGGCGGGCGCGCGATGACCAGTGGATCGCCACAATCCTCCAACCCTCGGAGTGTCGCGACAAGACCATCAGCTCGGCACCCATCGAGTCGATCGGACGGTCGCGGTAGGTTCCGCGCGTCTCGCTCGTCCCGGTGACCCACGCGGCATCGCCGCGTATCTCCGCGCGGACCAGCATGCGCGTGCTCGGAACCGCGCGCGCGTAGGCGATGTCAGCGGGAAGGTGGTGCCCTCGGTAGTCGGCAAGCCTCTCAACGCCACCGCTCTCGAGCACGACGACGTCAGGAGCAAGGAGCGCGAGAGCGGCGGCACTGTCGCCAGCGGCGAGCGCTGCGTGGAAGCGCGCAACCGTCGAGACCACTGCCGCCGAATCAGTGCTTGCAGCTGACGCTTGTGCGTTTAGCCGTTGCGAGACGACCACCGATGCCACGACCACGATCAGCGCAAGCATACGCCTCGCATTGCCCGAGAGCGGAGGACGAGTATGCGAGGTAGTGAATGGAGAGGTCATCGGACGAGTTGAGGTGAGGGGGGAGGGCGCCAGCGCGCGATTTCAGCAAACAGTCGCAACCGATACGACGTTACTGCAACCTAGCTCTGCGCAGCAACTGTGCATTGATAGCGACCATGATGGTGCTCAGCGACATGAGAACAGCGCCTGCGGCGGGCGATAGCAGCACACCCCACGGCGCGAGGACGCCGGCCGCGAGCGGGATCGCGACGATGTTGTAGCCCGCCGCCCACCAGAGATTCTGCACCATCTTGCGGTAGCTCACGCGCGAGAGGGCGATGATTCGCGGAACGTCGCGCGGGTCGCTCCGCACGAGCACGATGTCTCCCGCCTCGACCGCCACGTCGGTTCCAGCGCCGATGGCCACGCCCACGTCGGCCGTGGCGAGCGCTGGAGCATCGTTCACACCGTCTCCGACCATCGCGACACGCTTCCCCTGGCGCTGCAACGCCGAGATGTTGGCCGCCTTGTCTTCCGGGAGCACCTGGGCGAGCACCGTGTCGATGCCGAGGTCGCGACCGACTGCTTCGGCGACAGCGCGCGCGTCGCCGGTCATCATCACCACCTCGATCTGCGCGTCGTGCAGCCGACGGATCGCCTCGGCCGACTCGGGTCGCACGACGTCGGCAACCGAAAATGCCGCCAGCGCCCGGTTTCCCTCGAGAAGGTAGACGACGCCCTCTCCACGCGCGGCCGCCTCGTCGGCAAACTGTTGGAGCTCGGAGGGAGGAGAAACGCCGACGCTCTGCAGGAGATTCGGACCGCCAGCGGCAAGTTCCCGTCCTTCCACGGTCGCGCGCACGCCACGCCCGGCGATCGCCTCGAAACCGCTCGACGCGGGGACGGACACGCCGCGCTCCTCCGCACTTATCACGATCGCTCGCCCTACGGGGTGCTCGGCGTCGCGCTCGACTGCGGCCGCCAGTCGCAACGCATCGTTGTCCGAGAATTCGGCTGTCGTGCGCACGGATACGACGCGGTGCTCCCCCAAGGTGAGCGTACCAGTCTTGTCGAAGACCACGGTTGTGAGGTTGCGGGCGTCTTCGAGTCCGCGCCGGTCGCGCACGAGGAGGCCGGACCCTGCGCCAAGCGTGGTCGAGATGGCGAGTACGAGGGGAACGGCGAGGCCGAGCGCGTGCGGACAGGCGATGACGAGTACCGTGACAAAGCGCTCGATCGCCACGGCCGCGGTGGCGCCAGCGAGCAACCAGGCGACGAGCGTCAGCACGCCGGCGCCGAGCGCCACGAAGGTGAGCCAGAAGGCCGCGCGGTCGGCGAGCGCCTGCGCGCGAGACTTCGAGGTCTGCGCCTGCTGCACCAGGCGCATGATGCCGGCGAGGGCGGTGCGCTCCCCGGTACCTGTCACCTCGACGCGGAGCGAACCGGCGCCGTTCACGGTGCCGGCGATGACGGCAGACTCCTCCTGCTTCTCGACCGGTGCGGACTCCCCGGTGATGAGGGCCTCGTTCACCGCGCTCCGTCCGGCGCGCACGACGCCATCGGCAGGGATCGAGGCACCGGGCCTAACGAGCACCACGTCGCCGTCGCGCAGCTCGGCGACCGGGACGTCCTCAATGCGCTCTGCCGATCCCGCCCCCGACACGCGCGACGCGGTGCTCGGCAGGAGCTTCGCCAGCTCGCCTAACGCCCCCTGCGCCTGGGTGATCGACCGCATCTCGAGCCAGTGACCGAGAAGCATGATCGTGACGAGCGTCGCCAGCTCCTCCCAGAGCGGCATTCCGGGAAAGCCTGACAGCACGGCGACGCTGAATGCGAAGGCGACGGAAATCGCAAGGGAAATGAGCGTCATCATCCCCGGGAGGCGATCCTCGATCTCGCCGACCGCCCCTGTGAGGAACGGAGTGCCGCCGTAGAAGAAAACGAGCGTGCCGAATATCGGGGGGATCCACGTCGCGCCGGCGAAGTTCGGCGCGGAATATCCAAGCGCGCGCTGCAGCATGTGTCCCCACACGAGCGTGGGGAGCGTCAGCAGAAGCGACCACCAGAACTTGTCGCGGAACATCGCCACGCTGTGCCCCGCGTGCTTGTCATGCCCCGCGTGCGCGTCGTGGACGGCGTGCGCATCATGGCCCGCGTGCGCGTCATGGCGAGAGTGCGCGTTGTGGTCGCCGTGCTCCATGCTGGCCCTCCCTACGACCTCCTCGCCACCAACTCGATCTCCACCGCCGCACCAAGCGGAAGCCCAGCCACCGCCACCGTCGTGCGCGCCGGAAAGGGCTTGTTGAAGCGCGTCCCGTACGCCGCATTCATCTTCGGGAAGTTGGCCATGTCGGTGAGGTAGACGTTGCACTTGATCACGTCGTCCATCGACAACCCCGAATCCTCCAGCACCGCCTGCAGGTTGTCGAAAGCGCGATGCGTCTGCGCCTCGACGTCGCCGTCGATGAGCTTCCCGTTGGCCGGATCGATGGGGGTCTGCCCCGAGAGATAGAGGAGGTCACCGGCCCACACGGCGTGCGAATACGGCCCGATCGCTGCGGGACCACGAGGGCTTTCGACGTGCTTTCTCGGCATTGCGATGGGGGAGTGAGAAGTGTGCAGGTACGTGAGGCGACCTTGCGTCGTCTCTCAGCGCGCAGACGGCGGTGCGCCGCGCTGCGCGGTATCGGTCGCAGGTGCAACGGGAGCGCGCCGCGCCGAATCAGCGGCCGCTTCCCGTCGTTGGCGGAGGGCGATCACCTTGCTCAGGCGCTCGCGCGGAAGCGTCCAGTCGGGCGCCTTCCACCCGCTCCGTTCGAGCGGCGACGGCGAGCCATCGCTCGGGCGAAGGGCGCGCAGGTACTCGGTGTAGCGCGACGCCGGATTCCAGAGCGCCCAGCTCTTCGCCCCGGCGTCGTACGAGGCCTGGATCTGTTCGCGGAGCTCGGCGGCACCGAACGTCAGCCCGCGAATGCTCATCGCCTCGAGCCAGGGGCGCACTTCCCCAACTGTCGCGTGCGCCGAGTCGCGCACGAAGGCGGTGCGCTCCATCGCGTCGGTGACCGCCAGCCGCACGACTTCGTAGGGGTTCGCCTGCGGGCGCGCGAAGCCATAGAGCCCAGTGGAGTAGTGCGACGGGTAGACCATCGGGAGAACCGCGTCGGCGACGCTGATGACCGTCTCCCAGTGTTGTCCGATGTCGACGTCTCCCTCGAGGTGCGTCACGAGCCCGAAGACATCGGCAGTGACGGGGACCTGGTACTCCGCCAGCTCCTGCTTGGAGAAGGCGATGAAGTCGTGGATGTTCTGCGCGCGCGAGACGTTGTTGCTCCCGGGATACGTCATCGTGGTGCGCATGTGGGCGGTGACGTCGGGAAAGCGCACATAGTCCCACTGCACCTCGGAGAAGCCCATGTCGAGCGCCTCCTTCGCGATCGCCACGTTGTAGGCCCACACGCGACGGTCGTACGGATTGACCCAGGCTCCCCCCTTGTTGTCGCGCCACACGCCACCGTTCACGTGGCGGATCGCCAGCTCGGGCTTTCGCTCGGCGAGCTGGCGGTCCTTGAAGACGACGATGCGGGCGATCGGGTAGATGTGGTGCGCTTGTAGGGTGTCGATGAGCGCCGGGAGCCAGGTCGTGGCCGGGCGCTGGTCGGCGCCGATCTCCTTCGCCAGCGCGATCCCCGTACTGTCGTACGCGAGATACGTGTCCGATTCCTTCACGTCGATCACGAAGGCGTTGATCTCGGTGGAGTCGGCGATCGCGAGGAGCGTGGCCATGCGGGAGCGCGAGCCCGACGCCCACGCGTTGACGTAGAGCGCACGCACCGAATCCGGGCGGGGGACGCGATTGCCGAAGCGAGCGCGCCACTTGGCGAGCGAGTCGGCGGCGCGCTGCTCCGCCGTCGGCTGTGCGGCTTTGGTCTCCTGTGCACCGGCGGTGTGTGCGTCTCGCGAGCTCCCCGTCTCACCGCAGGCGACCGAGGCTGCCAGAATCGCGATGACGAGCGCGTCGCCCCAGATGGCGAACGGCGCGCGCCGGGTAGGCACGCGCCGAGTCGATGTCCAGCGCAAGGTCACTTCGCCGGCGTGATGACGATGTTGCGGTAGTCGACCGGACCGTGGTCTCCCTGCAGGAAGATCGGGCCCGGCTCCCCCTCATTGCTGTCGAGCGCCCCGCCGGTGATCCCCGGGATGGTCGTGTCGTTGATGATCGTCTTCCCGTTGAGGACGATCGTGACGCGCCGCCCGATGAGGGTGATGTCGTACGTCTGCCAGGTGTCGGGGCCGGTGGCCGCCATTTCGTTAGGCATGAGGTGTCCGTAGATCGCCCCGATCCCGTCGATCATCGGCTCCTTCGACGGCGTGTCCTCGACCTGCACCTCGTAGCGCCCGCGCAGGTAGACGCCGCTGTTGCTCCCCTTGGGATACTTGAACTCCACGTGGAGCTTGAAGTCGCCATAGCGCTCCTTGGTGACGAGGTCGGCGCCGGACTTCTTGTTATGCAGCACGCCGTCGACCACTTCCCACTGCGACGGCGCCTCGCCGAGCGTCGTCCAGCCGGCGAGATCCTTGCCGTCGAGGAGCTTCACTGGCTTCCCCCAAACGGGGGCTGCAGCGCGCTGCAGCGACGGCGCCCGTGCGCCGCGGAACGTCTCGCTCTTTCCGTTGGCGTAGCTGATCGTGCCGGAGATCGAGTCCCCCTTGAGCTCACCGACGAAGGAGTTGTCGCCCTCGCCAGGATTCCACTGGGGCGGGATGACGAACTTGAACGTCCCGTCCTTGAACTCGACCTTGGAAATCGGGCGCGCGCTCCCGGTCGTCCCCACGTACGCGCCAACCAGCTGGCTAACACCGGAGTGCCGGACTTCGAGCCATCCGGCCTTGTGGCGGTCCTTGGAATCGATCACCAGATCCCAGCGACCGATGAGCGGCGACTTCGATTGCACCGCCGGAGCGAGCGGGTGGGCAGGCGGCATGGCGAGGAGTGCGACGGCGGCGAGTGAAATCCAGATCGACATGGCGTTCGAGGTCAGGGGAAGGGGGGACTGCATGATACCCAATTCCACACCGAGGGATCGACCCCATCGTCCCCACGGCATTCGGCGCCCGTTGCGACCAGCAGGCCCATTTTGGCAGGCGCCGCGCTCGCCTCTCGAAGGCGAGGAGTAGCGGGCTACTTCCGGGGCTGCGCACTTGCCGGGAGCGCGCGCACATCGCGCGCGACTCCGGCGAGCATCGCGTCGAGCGCCGAGCGGTCGAGATAGCGTCCGCGAAGCACCAGGGCGCGAATGGCGCGCGTGGCCCGGATGTCCGCGAGCGGATTGCGATCGAGGACGAGTATGTCGGCCGCGTGTCCCGGCTCGAGCGTCCCGTGCCGGTCCTCGTGCCCGAGAAAGCGCGCCCCGTTGATCGTCGCCGCCTGCAACGCCTGGAGTGGGGTGAGCCCGGACTTCACCAGGAGTTCGAGCTCGTCGTGGAGCCCGCGCCCGGGATAGTCGTACGAATTGAGAAATCCGGCATCCGTTCCGGCGAGGATCAGGACGCCGGAGCGCTGCAGGAGGGGAAGCTTGCTCGCCGTGAAGTCGTAGAGGCGATGGCGGCGCGCGATTGCCGCCGAATCGGCGGTCGCCGCCCGGTCGACACGCCATCGGTAGGTGGCCTGCAGCCCCGGACCGATGTAGCGCAGGTAGTCGTCGTGCGAATGGTCCTCGCTGTCGAGCCAGGCGAGGACGCGGCTGATGTTGAGCGTGGGCGTAATCGCCGTCCCTCGCTCAGCCATCAGGCGGTACGTTGCGAGCGCGGTCGCCTCGTCGAAGTCGGCGATCACGTCGCGAGATGGCGGGGCCCCGTCGCGCTCGGTGCCGGCCCGGATCGCGTACGAGAGGTGCTCGATCGATCCGAGTCCGAGCATCACCGCCTCGCGGACCGGGACGCGCCCCGGAATGTGCGCCGAGCTGCGCAGGCCGCGCTTCGCGATCTCGCCTAACGCGTAGCGGAAGAGGTCGGGATCGAGCGTGTTGTCGGTCAGCTTGACGAAGTCCACGCGCATCGCCTGGAGCGAGTCGAGCCCCTTGTCTACCTCGGCGCGCGTGCCGACTTCGAGGTCGCCCGGCCAGATCGAGTTGATCCCCTCGAGCTTGGGGCCGGAGGTGAAGATGCGGGGGCCATCGAGCGTTCCGCGGGCGACCGAGTCGCGCCACGCCAGCACTGTCCCAGACAAATCGCCAGCAGCGTCGCGCACCGCGGCGATCCCGTTGGCCACGAAGAGCGGGAGGAGGAGGCGGTTCTCGGCGATCAGCGAGTCGCCCCCTCCGAAGTGCATGTGCATGTCCCACAGCGCGGGGATCACGTAGCGTCCCGCGAGGTCGATCGTACTCGATGCCCGCACGCCGCGCAGCGCCTCGCGCGCACCGATCGCGACGATCGTGTCGCCGCGGAGGGCGATCGCCGTCCCCGCGCGTACCTCGCCGTTCCGTACGTCGATGGCTCGCGCGTTGGTCAGCAGGAGGTCGGCACGCTGGGCGTGCGCTGCGGCGGGAAGGACGAGCAGCGCGCCGGCGAGAAAGGCGACGCGCGCGATCAGGATCCGCGCCGCCCCGACTTGCTCGATGTTGCCTGCGGTTTGGGGGCCGCGGTGCGCGGCGGCGGCGGTGCCTTTCCCTGTCCCTTTCCCGCGCCGGCGGCGGGAATGCCCTTGGGTTTGGCGGAGAAGTCCGGAATGCGGGTCTTCTTCATGGAGTGCCTCCCTGGGAGCCGATCGCTCCCGATCGTGGTCACGCGCGAAGGTCGGGAGCAAGAAATTAGCATCGCGCGCCGTCGTCGATCAGGGCGAGCCGAGGCCGAGGCGCGTCGGCGCGTTACGGCGGAGGGGCGATCGTGCGCGGTGTGGGAGAGTAGACCTCGACCGTCACGTCGAAGGTCCGTTCCTCGCCGGCGGGGAGCGCCCCGACTCCCATGATCTGTCGCCCCACCTCCTCGCCGCGCGCATTGCGAACGGTGAGGAGGATCGAGTATTCCCAGGACTCGCCGCTCGCCGGAGGGCGCAGGATCCCCTCGACGTGCAGTGGCGAAAAGGTGCGGAGCGCCCGCGCGGAGGCGCCGGAATCGAAACGAAGGTGATGCTGGCACTGCGGGCAGCGGACGGCGCTCTCGAGGATCGTCGACCGGCAGTGCGGGCAGCTACGTGTCGCTCCCGGCACCCCCTCGCGGACGGGGCTCATGACGCGATGCCATTCTCCGACGCGACGGGGATCGATGGCGTACTGGCCTGCGGGGAGTCGCTCCAGCCGAACTCGACGCGCCCGCGCATGCGCGAGCCGGCTGCGACCGTGAGTGTATCGGCCTTGAGATCCCCCACGAGGACCCCGTTCGCCAGCAGTTCGACACGCGCGGCATCGAGGACATTCCCTTCGAGCTCGCCGGCGATGGTGATGGCATTGGCGCGCACCGCGCCGGCGAGCTTCGCCCCGCTCTCTATCGTGAGATTCCCCTCGACCGTCACGTCCCCCTTGAAGCGCCCCGCGACGCGAATGTGCCCGCTCCCCTCGATCTTCCCCTCGATCGAGAGGTCGGCCCCGATCACCGATTCCGCGGCGTCGCGCGGTGCCACTCGGCGCGGCGCCTCGCGGCTGAAGCTCATGTCGGTCGGCGTATCGGCGTCCTTCCGCGGAGCGATGTCGGTCATGGTGCCAGTCGTCTCCTTACGGGGAGCAGTTTGTTCCTTCCAGAGTGCCACGAGCAAAACTCCTGTTGGGGTCCTTGACGTGTGCGCCCGAGTGAACGCCTTGCGCAGCAACCTATATCACCAAAGCGGGAAAAGCTGAAGACCCGCGTTATGGTCGCGGCCGCCTCGCGCGCGGGCGTCCGCCTAGCCTGTCTCCTCCTCGCGTGCGCGTTGCTCCGTCGCGTCGTCGAGCATGGCGCGCAGCGCCACCAGCACCGGATCGCCCTCGGTGTAACGCCGCCCATAATCAAGGTTGAAGCGATAGTCGAAGTCAGGCGGATTGGCCCCCTGCGTGTGCTGGAGGATCGTCTCGAGCTTGTCGAGCCCCTTGGCCAGGCGGGCCTCCGGCGTAGCGGCCCCTTCGTACTCGTCCCACAGCGCGATCACCCGATCGCGCGCCGCAGTCGGGAGGACATCCGCCAGCTGCACGAGGTCGCGGCGCTCGTCGCCCCCCTTTCCCTCCGGGCGCGCCGCCTGCACCGGGGCAGGGATGTCGCCCCCGACCGCTTCGCCCAGGTCGCGCACGATGCAGATCGAAAGCAGGCGTGCCAGGTCGACACCCGGAAAGCGGTCGTGCACCACGAGTGCGAAGAGACACAGACGCCAGGTGTGCGCGGCCGCGTTCTCGCGCTCCCCCGCCGCGGTCCAGGCGCTCCGGTGCGTCGACTTGAGCGACTCGGCGGCGCGGAGGAAGTCGAGGATGTGTGAGAGCTCTTCGCGATTCACCGCCTGCTCCGATTCGGGCTGCGCGTCGTGCGGCATGTCCTAACGAGTGGGGGACGTGGAGGCGAAGTAGACGACGTTCGGAGCGTCCGAGCGGGCCGCCGCCAGGTCGGCGAGCCCGTCGCCATCGAGGTCGCCGATGGCGAAGCCGTACACCGTCCCGCGGTTGTCGCCGACGGGCACCGCGCGAAAGGTACGCCCGCTCCCGTCGTTGAAGTGCACCGTCGTCGGTGCCTCGACGTGCCCGACCACGATGTCGACCCGCCCGTCGCCATTGAGGTCGCCTAACGCCAGCGCATATGGCGTGGCCGAGTCGCCGGCGAGCGGGATGCCGTCGGCGAAGGTGCCGCCTCCCTTCCCGAAGTAGAGCGCGACGCCCGTGCGCTCGTCGATGGCGACGATGTCGAGCGTCCCGTCGCCGTCGAGATCGGCCGCCCCCGCTTCACGGATCGTCGCGTCGGCGGGGCCGAACGGAAGCTTGGTGAACGCGACCGAGTCGCGCTTCGCGACGTGCACGTACACGTAGCCCTGCCCACCGTCGCGATTGGGAACGATGAGGTCCGTGAGCCCGTCGCCATTCACGTCGGCGGGAGTGATCGTGGTGGACGATTCCTCCGAGAACGGAATGCAGTCGGCACCGAATTTCCCGCCGCCGAGGTTGAGGCAGATGTAGCTGGCGCCGCCTCGCTTTCCGGAGCGGTTCGCGGCCACGATGTCTGGAAGGCCATCGCTATTGAGGTCTGCGACGCTCGCGTTACGCGTTTCCCACTCGGGGCGGCCAAAAGTGGTCCCCTCGACGAAGTGCCCGGTCCCGTCGTTCAGATACGTTCGCTTGGGATCGGGGTTGTCGTTGCTGATGACCACATCGAGATCGCCATCGCCGTCGAGGTCTACGAGGAGTCCACTGTACGAGCGGTCCGATGCGGCGCCCAGGTCGAACGCGTTCGGGAAGTTTCCGCGACCATCGCCGAGGAGGACGCGATCGACGAGAGGCCAGTGCCGCCCCTTGGCAAGCACCAGGTCGGGGTGGCCGTCGCTATTCAGGTCGCCGATGCTGACGTTGGCCGACGTCTCGGACGTTGTTTCGAGTCGGAGGACGCGGTCGAAGGTGCGCGGCTCGGCGACGGGCGTCGCCGCCGCGGTCTTCGAGGCGGAGTCGCCTTGCGGGGCGCTCTTTGAGACATCACGAGCGCAGCCGGTGCACAGCACGGCGAGGGACAGCGGGAAGGCGAAGAGGCGTCGCATGACCGTGGCGGTGAGGGGAACGGCGACGCCCGCAATATGCAGCCGCGCTCCGCGCGGCGCGGTACCTGGGACGAACGGAATGCCATGCGCGCGGAGCGAGCGCCGACGCCGTGCTCCGATGGGTGGTGCGACTCCGCGCGCGATTCTGCGCGCGTTGCCGCGCGCGGCTCAGCGCGCCCGAACCGAGTCGGCCGCGTCCTCGCCTAACGCCCGCAGCGCCGTGTCCAGCACCGCCTTGGCCTTCTCCGACCGAGCGTCGGTCGCCCCGAACGTCGAGTCCAGCGTCGTGCGCGCACTCCGCAGGTAGGGGAGCGCCTCAAGGGGCTTGCCGAGCGCGGTGAGGCACTCGCCGAGCGCCACGCCCGATGCGGCAATGTGCCAGTGCCCGGCCGGGAGCCCCGCCGACCGTACGTCGTATCCCTCCTGCAAATACGGGAGCGCGTCGTGCGCGCGCCCCTCGGCGAGAAGCGCGCGTCCGAGGCCCGTGAGGGAGTAGGCGATGGCCGGATTTCCCTTCGAGAGCGTGCGACGGTGGATCGCCAGCGACTCGCGGAACGAGCGCTCGGCGTCGGCGTACTTCTCCTCGCGGAGGAGGATGTCACCGAGGCTGGCCAGCGTTCCGGCGATGTAGGGGTGATTGTCGCCAAAGACGGAGCGCAGGATGGCGAGCGACTGGCGCCGCGCCACTTCGGCTTCGTCCTGTCGTCCCAGGTCGCTCAGGATTCCGGAGAGATTGCCGAGCGAGGCCCCGGTCTCGGGGTGCGGCTTGCCGTGAATCGCTTCCTGGATGGCGATCGCCTCGCGGACCAGCGGGACGGCCTCCTCGTTGCGACCGGCGAGCGACAGGGTTCGCGCGAGGTGATTGAGCGACTGCGCGACATCGAGGTTCTTGCGCCCGACGGACGCCGTCGACAGCTGCAACGACTTCTCGAGGAGCGGGATGGCCTCGTCGTACTTGGCCTGGCGGCGCAGCACCGCGGCGAGGGCGAGGTCGCTGTTGGCCACGGAGAGCCCGGTATCACCGTACATCCGTCGCACCATCTCCACGTCGCGCCGCAGGAGTCGCTCCCCTTCCTCGTACTGCCCGAGTTCGTCGAGCGTGAGGCCCAGCCCGTACAACGTCGTCTCGGTGAGGTCCTGGTCGCCAGGGGCCACGCGCTCCTGGATCGCGAGTACGCGCCGATGTGTGGCGGCTGCCGAGTCGTAGGCACCGTCGTTGTAGAGCAGCTCGGCGCGCTCGTGCAGTGCGGCGGCATACTCCGTCGTCGCCTCGCCGTTCACCCGTGCGCGCACAGCGAGCGCGGTGTCGATCAGCGGTCGCGCCGCGTCGAATTCGGCGAGGTTCCGATAGATCGTGGCGAGGGAGATCGCGAGCGTGGCGCGCACGTCGGGATCGCTGATCTCACCCGAGAGAACGCGCGCCGCTCCGCGGTCGAGCATCTGTCGCGCCGTCACCTGATCGCCGGCGGTGGTGTTGGGGTCCGCCAGCTGAAACAGGGTGACGAGGAAGTCGGTCGCCTCCTCGGCGACGCGCTGACGCTCGGCGGCGCGATCGCGCGCGACGGCAGCACGTCGTGCCTGGATCACGCTCACCGTGGTCGATGCGGCGAGCGCGGCGACGGCCAGGAGCGAGGCACTCACCGCGACGGGATAGCGGCGCACAAACGAGCGAACGCGATACGCGACGCTCGCGCGCCGCGCGGCGATCGGTTCGTTGGCGAGCCAGCGCCGCAACTCTTCCGAGAGCTCGGCCGCCGAGAGGTAGCGTTCGTCGGGGTCGGTGCGGAGCGCCTTGAGGACGATCGTGTCGAGGTCGCCGCGAATCTCGCGCGCGCGATCGGCCGGCGCGCGCGTCGACGGCGGGGCCGGCGGCTCGCGCGTCACGCGCTGCTCGATCTCCGCCGGGGAGAGTCCGGTGAGCTCATGCGGCGGGACACCGCAGAGGAGGCGGTAGAGCACCACGCCTAACGAATAGGTGTCCGAGGCGGTGGTCACCCGCTTCCCGCGCAGCTGCTCGGGGCTGGCGTAGCTCGGCGTCATCGCCCCGAGCAGCGTCGCGTCGGCATCGCTGGCGCCGTCGGTCGTGGAGAGGGTGGCGATCCCGAAGTCGAGGAGCTTGGGCGTGCCGTCGGCGGTGACCAGGATGTTCGATGGCTTGAGGTCGCGGTGCACGACGAGCGAGCGATGCGCGTGTTGCACCGCGTCGCAGACGCGCCGCATGAGCGCGACGCGCCCGCGCACCCCCCAGCGCTCGCGATCGCACCACTCGTCGAGCGGAATCCCGTCGATGTATTCCATCACCAGGTACGGCGTCCCATCGGCCGCGGTACCGCCGTCGAGGAGTCGGGCGATGCTCGGATGTACGAGGTCGGCGAGGATCTGTCGCTCGGCGCGGAATCGGCGCGCGAGTTCGGGGGCGGCGAGCGGTGAGCGGAGGAACTTGATCGCGACCTGCGCGCGATAGGCATCGTCGGAGCGCTCGGCGAGGTAGACCGCTCCCATCCCGCCGTGCCCGATCTCTTCGATCAGACGGTAGGCGCCCACGGTCTCGCCGATGCGCGAGGCGTGATCGGTGAGGGCGGCGGCGTCGGCAATCGCCGCGCCGATGAAATCGCCGGAGACGCGATCGGCCTCGAGGAGCGTCCCCACGAGCCGCCCGAGTTCGATGTCGCCCGCCGAGATGATCGCGAGCTCGCGGACGCGTTCGAGCGGCGGGAGTTCGACGAGGCGCTCGAAGAGCGATTGCACCTGTCCCCAGCGTTCGGTCTCGTCGGTCATCGCCCCTCCTCGCGTACGCGTGACAAACTACTTCGTGCCACCCTCCGGCTCGCGCAGGTCGGCAAAGAGCCATGCCTTGGCGAAGCGCAGGTCGCGATCGACGGTCGCCGGTGAGATGGAGAGCGCCTCGGCGATCTCGTCGTAGTTGAGTCCCGCGAAGTAGTGCAGTTCGACGACGCGCGCCTTGCGTGCGTCGCGTGCGGCGAGGCGCTCCAATGCCTCGTCGAGTGCCTCCACATCCTCCGACGGAGCCTCGCGCACGTGCACGGCTTCCTCGAGCGGGACGTGCGCCGCGCCCCCGCCGCGCTTTCCGCGCCGGCGCGCCTTGGCGTGATCGACGAGGACGCGCCGCATCGTGTTCGCCGCGAGCGCAAAGAAGTGCACGCGGTCCTGCCAGGGGACGTCGGCCCCCGACAGGCGCAGGAAGGCTTCGTGCACCAGCGCTGTCGCCTGCAGCGTGTGCCCCGGGCGCTCCCCCTGCATCTGGCGCTGCGCGAGCTGATGCAACTCGGCGTAGACGAGCGGGAGGAGTCGGTCGAGGTGACCGGTGTCGCCAGCGCGCCAGGCGGCGAGGAGCTGCGTGACGGTGTTCTCGGTGGGTTCGCTCGACATGACGGGCGGTGAGGCGGGCGCCCCATCCCGGCGGCGCGTGCATGACGAGCCTCCAAGGTATCCCGCGATACCGCCCGATGCATCAGGGCAAGCGATGGCGTGGCGTAACGGTCCATGGTGAATGCAAAGCGACACGCGAGGTCCGATCCCCTCACCGCCGGGGAAACTCGCCGAAATTCGCCGAAATGCTCGCGCCGATGAGGGAGTTGTGCACGTGCCGTCGCCTGAGGGAAGGAAGCAAGCACCACGTCCTCCCTCCTCCCATTTGCTCGAGGCCACGATGCGCCACCTCCCGCTGATTCACCTTGCAGCTGTAGCCCTTCTCTCTGCCGCGTGTGGCGGCGCCGATGGCGTCAGCGGTGTCGACAACAACCCGAAGGTCTCTCCCGACGCCACGAAGATCGAAGCGATGATCGCCGCACTCCCCGATTGGGTCGACCATGCCCCGTCGCCGCGCGCCACGATCGCCCGCGCGCCGGTCTACCTGCGCGAAGCGGTAGGTACCGATCTCCTCGACTATCGATGCAATGTGTCCGGGCTGAATGTGGTGAAGGTCTTTCCGCGCATCCTTGCGGCCGGGAGCAACCTCACGAATCTCTATCCGGGGGCGCTGGTCGAGGGGGCGTCGCTCTCCTCGGGATCGCCGGCGGTGATCTCCTCCGTGGCGCGCGCACCCATCACGCTCCGCATCACGCTTCCGATCGCGAAGCAGTCGCTCAAGGTGTCGGACGTGAGCGGGACGAGCATGGCACAGGCGATCGCCGACCTGCAGCGCGCGGCTGCCGAAGAGCAGGGCACACGCGACGTGATTCCGGCCAACATGAATTTCGAGCTCACCGAGGCGAGTACGTTCGACCAGTCGATGACCGACATCGGGGTCGCCGCCGGCTACAGCAATCCGATCAAGGGAATCGGCGCGAACGGCAACATCAACAGCAGCGTCTCGCGCAGCGTCAAGACCAACAGCGTCGTCGTGAAGTTTGTCCAGGAGATGTACACGATCGACCTCGCCGAGGATGCGCTGCCGACCGGCGCGTCGTTCTTCGCGTCGAGCGTTCGCGAGAGCGATCTCGCCGCACTTGCCGGCTCAGGGAAGTTTGGGGGAGACAACATCCCGCTCTACGTTGCCTCGATCACCTACGGGCGCGTCCTCTTCTTCTCGGCGCAATCGACCGACGTCATCGATGCCAACGAACTCAAGTCGGCCTTGAGTGTTTCCGCGGGGGCGTTCAACGGGAGCGCATCGCTGACCACACGCCAGCGTTCGCTCCTCTCGACCGCGACGTACCAGATCGTCCCCTTCGGCGGTCCGCAGTCGGCGGCAACGTCGGCGATCGCGTCGCTCGACTGGAGCAAGTTCTTCGTTCCGGCGCAGGCGACGACCGCAGTGCCGATCGCCTTCACCGTGAAGACGCTCAAGGGGCGCGACGTCGCCACGATCCACAACGACGTGAGCTTCGACGCGCGCAGCGGGTGCGCCGCGCCGCGCAACTACACCGTGGACGTGACGCTCACGCGCGTGGAGAAAACGAGCGGCTTCTGCCTGGCCTGCCTATACACGACGTACATCAAGGGGATGGGGCTCCCGTCGACCTTCCAGACCGGCGTCTTCGGTCCCACGACTGGCCCGCAGAACTTCAGCAACCACAAGTCGGTCTCGCTCTCGCCCGGGCAGTCGATGAGCGTGTGTTCCGAGTTCGACGTCGCTGCCGCGTGCATGCCCTTTGGGTATCCCGGGGCGGTGAGCGGTAGTACCAACAACATGAAGGCGCTCGCCGACCGGTCGGAGGCGACCTTCACCAGCAGCGTGAACTCGGTGGGGGCGAGCGCGCGATTCACCTGGAAGGTGAAGAAGTCGGCCAACTACTAGAGGTCAGCCCACACGTGGGCGACGGACACAGGCCGGCGCCCACGTGTGAGATGACATGCAACCGGCTCGTCCCAGCGTGACGCCATCACGCCCGCGTTCGTTCCGTCCTCGTGCTCTTGCGGACGGCGAGCGCGGCGCGTGATGTTGGCGCATGCTCATCCCCTCCTCTCTCCAGGCGCGCGCAGCATCGCGCGCTTCGGTGGCGCTCCTCGCCGCGCTCCTCCCGCTGTGTTCCGCGGCGACGCTCGCCCAGCCAACGCCGTGGCCACGCGGGACGATCGTGGTCAGCAACATGCGCGACAGCTCGGCGACCATCGTCGATGCGTCGACCGGCGCAGTGCGGGCGACGGTGCGCACCGGCAATGGTCCGCACGAGGTGGCCGGCTCCCACGACGGCAAGTGGGCCATAGTAACCAACTACGGTGTGCGGGGGACGCCGGGGAACACCCTGACCGTCATCGACGTGGCGCGCGCGGCGGTGGCGCGCACGATCGATCTTGGCAAATACCAGCGCCCGCACGGGGCGCGCTTCCTCCCCGGCGACACGCTCCTCGCGGTGACCTCGGAGGTTGCCGGGGCCATTCTCATCGTCGACCTGCGGCGCGACGAGGTGGTCCGCACCCTCCCCACGCACGGGCGCACGTCGCACATGCTGGCGATGTCGGCGTCGGGCGACCGCTTCTTCACCGCCAACATCAGCGATGGTTCGGTCAGCGTGATCGATCCGCGCGACACATCGGCGGTCCGCACGATCAAGGTCGCGCGCGCCACCGAGGGGATCGGCGCTGCACCTGACGGGCGCCGAGTCTGGCTCGGGAGCAATGCCGACAGCATCGTCGTCGTGGTCGATCCCAGTGGCGCCGCTCCTCCCGACACCATCCGTGGCTTCGGGATGCCGTACCGCATCGGGCTCACCCCCGACGGGAAGCGCGCGGTGGTGAGCGATCCGGTGCGCGGCGAGATCGCGATCGTCGATGCCGGCACGCATACGGTGCTGCATCGCATCGTGGTGCCGAACGATTCGCTGGTGGAAACCGCCGAAGTGCCGGGGTCGCCGTCGCCCGAGGGAGTGGCGGTGTCGGACGACAATCGCTGGGCCTTCGTGACGCTCCAGGGGCGGAACCGCGTGGTGTGGGTCGACCTCTCGCGCGGGGCAATCGTCCGCAGCGCGCCGACCGGGACATGGTCGGACGGGATCGCCTTCGTGCCGGCACCCAAGCGTTAGTCAACGGGAGGCGGATCGATGCCAGCCGAGCCGAAGCGATCGGCGCCCACGGAGCGCGCCACGCACCCGAACGCCGCCGCCTTTCCTGCGGGGATGTCGGGGCCGGCGCTGCGCGCGCTGGCCGGCGCGGGGATCCGGTCGATGGCCGAGGTGGCGCGCTGGTCGCGCGACGATCTCGCCAAGCTGCACGGGATGGGACCCAAGGCGTTGCAGCTGCTCGACGCGGCGCGCACGCGCAGCGCCTCGAAAAAGCGCTGACCCCAAACGCAAATGCGAATGCGCCGCGCCAGCGATCTGGCGCGGCGCATTCGCCTGCAGGGCGTCTTCGTCGGGTTACTGCTTCTTGATGCTGATGCTCCCGCCGGCGAGGTGGGTGGCGTCGTTCCCCGTGTCGCTCGCCCCCTGCTTGTTGTCGAAGACCACGCCGCCGCTGGCGTCGAGAATCTTCATGCGCATGGCGTCGTTCGCCCCGCCGGGACCGCCGTCGATCGCGGTCAGCAGGAAGGAGTACGTCCCGCTCCGCCCCTTGATCGTCCCGCTCCCCTTGTACTGGGCGCGCGAGCCGGCGATGACCAGCCAGTCGTAGGAAGAGCTCTTGAAATCGAGTCCGTTCGCGTGGAACTGGAACTCGGTGTTCCCAGTCGGGACGTTGGCCCCCTTCTGGTACTTGGCGACGAAACCAAACGTGGTCTTGCCGGAGAGCGATGGGTCGGCGGTGTACGAACCCGGCGCCGCGTCGATCCAACCGCCGCCGGTGACGAAGCCCGCGCTGGGGTCGAAGACCACCACGTAGCTGGCCGTCGAAGCGCTCACGCTCCCGCACGCATTCGACACGGTGGCAGTCGCCGAGTAGACACCCGCACTCGTGAAGGTGCGCGAGAAGGTCGCCTGGCCGTTGGTGGGCGTCGCGCTGGTCGTCACGCCGTCGCTCCAGACGAGGGTCACGTCGGTGCCGGCGTCGGGAGCAGCGGTGAACGAGACGGTGACGTTGACCGGCGCGCCGAGTTGTGCCGGATCGGCGGGAGCGGTGACCGTCGCCGCGCCCGGCGCCGTGCACGCCTCGACGATCTCTACATACGCGAAGCGCCAGGCGTAGGCACTATCCTTGTCGGCCACGGTCGCCATGATGGTACGCCAGCCGGGGGCGCTTCCGGGGCAGCTCACCGAGGGCGATGCAGACGCCTGCATCCCGTTGCCATCATCGCAGTCGAAGGCGTAGGAGAGCCCGGCGGCGAGGTCGACCGGCGAAGGGTCGCTGAGCGAGTCGAGCTGCACGGTGAAGTTGGATCCGGCATTGACGGTCGCCGGCGCTACTAGCGCCGCCGACGGCTCCAGGTTGTTGATCGTGACGTCGTAGTCGATCGTCTCCGTCGCATTGCCCGACGCGTCGGTCACCGTGGCGTGCGCGTGGTAGACCGTGGCGACGTTCGGATCCGGATTGTCGGCCCATGTATGGGTGACCGACAGCTCCTGCGTGGCGCTCGTCGTGTTCACCAGCGGCGACCCGTCACCGAAATCCCACTCGACCGTCAGCAGGCCGCCGGAGACGTCGAGCGACGACGACGAACCGAAGGTCACCGGCGTACCCTCGTCACCGAAGACGGGAATGCCACCGGCGACGAAGAAGCGGTCGGCGCCGGACGGGGCATGCGGGAGGGCGTTGCCGGTGACGCGCTCGGCGCCGCAGCCGGCCAGCAGTCCCGAAGCGAGCAGGACGAAGACGGTTCGTTTCATGAGTCGAGGGAGAGGGGATCGGAGTACCTCGTGACGAGGCTGCGCGCGCGGCGCGCACCCGGCAGACGAGCCCGGCCGTAACGGCGCAACGGCACGCGGCCAGCGCACGCGCGAGGCGTGAGCGACATCACGCGTACGTCACCGCGGGCGCGCGAAATCGTCGTTAGGCGCCGCGCGGCGATGAGCGCCCGTTCATGCAAGCCTACAGGTGAAAAGCAGCCACTGGCCGGGGCTATCGCGATTTGTACCCACGCCCCCCACCGATTAGGTTGCGACAGGGCGCTGTGCGACGCGCGCGCCAACGCAGGACCCCCACGTGTCGATCCCGTGACGCACGACCATCGGGTCCCGCCGCTGCACCCCAC
>CAZWVG010000044.1:0-28758 GCA_964637355.1 uncultured Gemmatimonadaceae bacterium | reverse complement strand
CGCGACGCCACCTCGATGTGGTCGGGGTCGTTGCGCCAGACGACGTTGTTGAACGAGTTGTACTGCGCGAGCCCGCCGTAGCCGAATCCGTCGTCGCCGATGCGCATGGCATCGACGAGCCCGATGAGCTCGGGGCGCGGTCCCCAGCAGGCGAGGATGAATCGATCGCGACCGATCGTGGTGCGGAGTCGCGACACGAATGCGCGGTACTCGTCTTCGCGCGAGCGTTCGCGTGCGCGGAAGTAATTGGCGTGACTGTTGAATCCTTCGTACCTCAAGTGGCGTAGCGCGTCGACCTTGAAGTACTGGTATCCCATGCGACGAAACCCTTCGTACACGGGGGCGAAGAGGGCGTCGTAGGTCGCGGCGTCGTTGGCGTCGAGCACCCAGCCGATCCAGTTCCCGTACACCGGCCCCGCCGAGTCACGCACGAAGTACGAGGGGTGCGTGGCGGCCCAGGCACTGTCCTGGAAGCTGACGTTGGTCCAGATGCCGGGAAGGAGCCCGCGCCCTGCGATGTAGCGCGCGAGCGAGTCCATCCCGCTCGGGAACTTGCCATTCGGCGTGAGCCAGTGATCGACCACTCCAATCGGCGTCTGCTGGTAGCCGTCGTCCAACTGCAGAAAGCGGAAGCCATACGGAAGGAGACGCTCGGCCATCACGTCGGCCACGGCGTGCACGTCGCGCTCGGTGATTCGGTCGCGGTAGGCGTACCACGACGTCCACCCCGTCGGAACGTCGCGTGGAAGGCGATAGCTCCACGGCTCGTAGTGCGTGAGCCCGCGATGGCGTTGATAGAAGCGAGGGCGAAATCGGAGGGCGATCTCGCCGCCGCTCACGTCGAGGTCGACACGCACCGCGCGCGCGACGCGCTCGGCGGAGGTCACCGTCACACGTGCGGGATAGTCGACTGAGAGGAGCCAGTCGCGCTGGCGGTCGTACACCGCGCGGTTGAGGCTCGAGGTGCTCAGGCCGTCGCTGTGCCGCACGAGCGGAAGCCCGCGCGGGAGCGGATCGGCTTGCACCGGGAAGGCTTCGTCGCTGCCGGCAATGCGCAGGTGGAGGCGGATCGGCGCGTCGCCTAACGCGGTCCACTTGAGCACCTGCGTGACGCGCCCGCCCGTGGTATCGAGAAAGGAAACGATGTCGACCGATCGGTCGAGTCGCTCGAAATTCCCCTCGGCGATCGTGTCGCCGTCATAGCGAATCACGATGCGTGTCGCACTGCGGGTGATCTCGGCGGGGGCGTTCGTCGGTGGGGACGGCTGTTGCGCGGAGAGGGGCGCGACGGATGCCAGCCCTGCGGCGACGTGCGCGAGGATACGCGAGCGGGTCGCGCGGTGAAGGTGCATGGGGCGACGGAGCTTGGCGAGCGGAGAACGCGGCATGCCGGGATGGAGGGGGAGCGTCAACAACGGTACGCGTCGCAGCGTGCCACGACCACCTCGACGCCGCTGGTCCGCGCGGTGCGAGGTGGAAGTCGCAGTATCCGGTTGCTGGTGAACGCGTGCGGAGACTACAAGTCATCTCACAAGTAGTCGCCGGACGCGCCGGCGCCCAGCGCCGGCCGAAGGCCGTCGACTACTTGTGAGATGACCTCTAGTTGTGGATCCCCTGCTTGGCCTGCTTGAGCGTGGTCAAGCCGAGTCCTTGCGCCATCAGCGAGTAGATCGCCTCGAGAATCCTCTCCGGGATGCGGTGCGCGTTAGGCTGCGCGATGACGCCGGACGGGAACGCGGTCGACACGCGTCCGACGCCCGCGTTGGAGAATGCGAATGCCATGCGGAGGTGGTACGGTGCGGCGATGTTGAAGAAACCCGCATCGCCGTTCTGGACCTTTGGTCGCACCTCCGCGGCGTTCAGCAATGCGGCCTCGATATCCGCGGCGATCGACAGGTCGTCCGCCTCGATGGCGTAGAAGGTCTGGATCCCGTTGTACGCACGGTTCAGGTTCCCGACATCCTCATCGTCGAGCACGTAGTTCGTGAACGTGTGCCCGCCCACGATGTGCTCGATGCGGTTCTGGAACAGCTTGATGGCGCGTGTTCCGCCTCCGGCGCGCGGCGTTGCGATCGTCTTGTCGGCGTTGAAGCGCATCTTCGATGCGTCGATCGCGCCCTTGTGGTAGAAGGCGAAGTAGTACATCCACAGGGCGATCTTCGGGTACGAGGCGTCGCCGCGGCCGATCGAGCCGCTCGAGTCGTCCAGGAGCTTCCGCAATTGCGTTGCGGCCCAGTTGCGGCGCGCGACGGCGAGGAACAGGCGACCCTTGTCGCCGTCCGACAGCCCCTTGTTGGCGAACGCCAGCTTCATCTCGGCCATCCACTCCTTGATCCCCTTCACGTCGCGATCGATCAGGTTGGCCGACTTGCTCCGCCGCCGTTCCACGAAGTAGGTCGCGATCGTTTCGAGGCTGCCGCGCGCGGGGTTCGCCGCGGTCACGTACGTCTGCAGCTCGGCGTAGACGTCGGCCAGCGCATAGTTGAAGTCGAGGGCGTGCTGCTTGACGGCGGGGTCCGACTGCTTGCGGACGGAGACTGCAACCTCGTTGTAGACCGACGCGCTCATCGAGGTCTTGAGCTGGTCCATGGTGATGCACTGGAAGCGTGCGCTGGGCACAGCCCGCACGCGGACGGCCTCGCCACGCGCGAGGCGCGGCCCTAACGAGCGCGCCTCGCGCTCGGCGGCATCGTCGTCCGAACTCCACATGCGAAGCGCAGCGGCATCGTCGCCCGCGGCGCGGCGATTCTGGAGGACGTGGATCACCTCGTGCGCGAGCACCTCGCGGCGCACCGACTCGGGCAGGTCGGCGAGCAGGGGGTGGACGAGGATCTGGTCCCCGAGCGTGAGTGCCGCGGCGCCCACCGCTTGGCAGAGCCACGCGGCGTGGGCGTCGCATCGTACCGTCGCACCAGAGAGCCGATCATCCAGCGGTCGACCGAGGTGCTCGAGCAGGGCCGCGTGGGAGCGACGCGAATCATTCAGACGTTTCGTCATGGTTCTTCGTGGATGAGGGCCCGCATGCTGACACCGGACATTCTGGCCGATTTCAGCGGCAGTTCGCCGAGCCACGAATTGCGCATGTCGGGCGGCGTTTGGCGAGATGCGAGGCGCAAATTCGGGGTGAGCTTTGCGACGTCTTGCGCCTCAACCGGCGCTCCGAGCTCCGGCGGGTATGGCAGCGGGCGTCTCGTAAACCCTTTGCATGTGGCGGCGATTTCATGACTCAGGCTTGACATCCGCGGGTTGCCAATACGTATTAGCACCCCCGTGAATCCACCGCTTCGAGCTGACGACCCCGCCAATCTGTCGCCGACGCCCGCCATCGCGCCGGCGACTCGCACGACTGCGCACGACGTCGCCGCCCGCGCCGGCGTCTCGCAGCCAACGGTTTCACTCGTGCTCTCCGGGAATCCGAAGGCCAGGGTCTCCGCCGACACGCGCGCCCGGGTACTTCGGGCCGCTGAGGAACTCGGCTACCGCCCGAACGTCCTCGCGCAGGGGCTGGTCCGCGGTCGGTCGTACGCACTCGGAGTCGTCATCCCCGACCTCTCCAACCCGTTCTTCGCTGCCGTCGTGAGTGGCGCCGAGAAGGTCGCGTCCAAGGCGGGGTATGCCGTCTTTCTCTGCGAGACGGGCGAGTCGAACGCCGAAGAGCGCATCGACGCACTCAAGTCGAGGCAGATCGACGGGGTGATTCTCGATGCCGTCGGCGCGGCCGGGCTTCCGCACGAGTCGCTCGCCGGCATGAACGTCGTTCTGGTCGACGAGGAGTTGGGTGAGCTTCCGTGCGTCGTGAGCGATGCGGAAATGGCGGGGGAGCTCGCGGCGCGCCACCTCCTCGATCTGGGGCATCGCCACTGTGCCTTCATCGGGCCGGCGATCGACGCAACCGCGTTCCGACTGCGCGAACGCGGATTCACTCGGCAGCTTCGCTCGGCGGGGGTCCCGATCACGTCAGATGCCCTCCGGCGAACGTCGGCGACGGTTGCCGGCGGGATGCAGGCGATGCGTGCGCTTCTCGCGCTCCGGCCGCGGCCGACCGCGGTGTTCTGCGCGAACGACCTTGTCGCACTCGGGGCGCTCAAGGCGTGCGCGATGGCGCGCGTCTCTGTCCCCGGTGAGGTGTCGATCGTGGGGTGCGACGATATCGACCTCGCGCAGCTCGTGACCCCCGAGCTGACGACAATCGCGGTACCGGCGCGCGAGTTGGGGGCGCGCGCCGCCCGCCTCCTCATTCGCCAACTCGCCGGCGAAGCACCGCCGCCAGCGAACCGCACGCGTCGACCGATCGGCGTGCGGCTGGTGGCGCGCGGGACGAGCGCAGCGGCGCCGGAGGCCGCATGAACCCGCCGCGGTTCGCCGTGATCACCGGGACGGGGAGCCACGTGCCGGAGCGGGTGGTGACCAACGCGGAACTCGCTGCCGGCCTCGGGACGAGCATCGAGCCATTCGTCTCCGAGACGTTAGGCATCCGCGAGCGACGCTTCACCGCGCCACACGAGTCCACCGTGGACCTGTGCGAGCCCGCCGCGCGCCGAGCGATGGAGGCCTCGGGGGTGCGTCCGGGCGACATCGACCTCCTGATCGTCGCCACCGACACGCCGGAGTACATCTCCCCGGCGACGTCATCGGTCCTGCACGGGCGCCTCGGCACGACGCGGGCTGCGGCCTTCGACGTGAATTGCGGCTGCGCCGGCTTTGTCACAGCGCTCGATGTCGCGACGAAATACATCCAGTCCGACGAGCGGTACGCTCGCGTCCTGGTCGTCGGGGCGTACGCGATGTCGAAGTTCCTCGACCTGCACGACAAGAAGACGGCGACCATCTTTGCCGACGGTGCCGGGGCGACCGTGGTGGAGGCGCGCCCCCATCCCGGTGTGCTGGCGAGCGAGCTCCTCGCCGACGGGACGTATTGCCACGGAATGGGGGTGTTCGCCGGCGGAACTGCCGAGCCGATCACCGCCGAAGTACTCGCTACCGGCGATCGCAACAAGCTGCGCTTCGTCGAGAAGTACCCGAAGGAAATCAACGAGGAGGGGTGGCCGCGCATCGTGCGTTCGGTCCTCTCGCGCGCGTCGCGTAGCGTCGACGACGTCGCACTCTGGCTGTGGACGCAAGTCAATCGCTCGACGATCGAAGTCGTGATGGACCGCCTCGGCGTCCCGATGTCGCGCGCGCACACGATCATGCACAAGTGGGGCTACACCGGGGCAGCATGCATCCCGATGGCGCTCGACGACGCGGTGCGCGCGGGGCGTGTGCGCGACGGCGACCTCCTGGTGCTCACCGGATCGGGTGCCGGACTGGCGATGGCGTGCGTGGCGCTCGAGTGGCGCGCGGGGAGCGCGGGCGGGGAGGGGGCACGATGATCCGCGTCGACGAGACGATCCCCACGCTGTTCGCCGCGCGCGTCGATGCCTCGCGCGACGAGATTGCACTGCAGGAGTTCAATGCGCAGCGCGAGGTGCTCGAGAATGCGCTCTCGTGGGTCGCGTGGCGTGAACTCGCCTACGACGTGGCGAGCGCGATCGCCGATGCGGGATGCCAGCACGGGAGCGCGTGCGCGATCCTCGCCGGCAACACGCTGCTCTGGCCGATCGCCGAGTTGGGGGCGATCCATGCCGGTCTCGTGACCGTCGGCGTGTACCCGAGCGCTGCCGCTCCGCAACTCCGTGCCCTGCTCGACGACTGCGGGGCGTGCGTGGTGGTGGTCGACGACGAGTTGCAGCTGGCGAAAGTACGCGAGGCGACGATCGATCGCACGACGCCGCTGCTGGTCGTTGCACGCGTGCCAGGCGAGGCGCTGCGCGATGCGACGGGAGAATGCGTTCGTGAGATCGCATGGGACGCGTTCGTTGCGCGTGGTGCAGCGGTACGCCGCGACGACCCCGCGTTCTTCCAGTTGGTGCGAAAGCGCTGGGCGCTCCTCGTCCCCGACGACATCGCGATGCTGATGTACACGTCGGGATCGACCGGCGTCCCCAAGGGGGCGTCGCTCTCGCACCGCTACGTGGTCGCTTCGGCGCGCTCGATCCGCGACACGCTGGCGCTCGGGCGCGACGATTCTTCGATTTCGTACCTCCCCTTCGCCCACGCCAGCGAACGCATATTCGGTCTCTACACGCGCATTGCCTGCGGCATGGCGGCCACGCTGGCCGTCGAGCCGGCGCACCTGTGGCCGGCCAGCCTGCGCGCCGAGCCGACGCTCTTCGGCGGGATGCCGCGCTTCTTCGAGAAGGTGCACGAAGGACTCCTCGCGGCGCGCGCGGCGGCGTCGCCGGTCGAAGGCGACCAGTGGGACGCGACCCTCGCCCTCGGGCGCGAGCGCTCACGCACGCGACAACGGGGCGAGGCGGTGCCGTACGAGGTCGAGGCACGCTGGGAACGTGGACGCGCGCCGATGGCCCGCGTGCTCGCCGGCTACTTCGGCGCGCGGTTGCGGCTGGCGACGTCGGGCGGCGCGGCGCTCCCGTACGAGGTCGCCGAGTACCTGGACGCCTGCGGCCTCACGGTGCTTGGCGCCTACGGTCAGACCGAGCACCTCTGCGGCACGTTCAATCGCCCCGATTCGTACCGGCATGATTCGGTTGGACTCGCGATGCCGGGCGCGATGCTCCGCATCAGCGACGATGGCGAGGTGCAGTTCTGGCGATCGGCGCTTGCGTTTTCCGGCTATCATAACCGCCCCGACGAAACGCGCGCCGCGTTCACCGACGATGGGGCATGGCTTCGCACGGGCGACCTGGGCTCGGTGGACGGCGACGGCTTCCTGCGCATCACCGGGCGGCTCAAGGAGCTGATCGCGCTGTCGAACGGGAAGAAAGTCGCCCCGCTCCCCATCGAGGCGCGGCTCGCCGGTGCCGAGGACGGACTGGTGTCGCACGCCGTGGTCCTCGGCGAAGGGCGGCCATACCTCGTGGCGCTGGTCACGCTGCGCTGGTCGCTGGTCGAAGGGTGGCAGCGGCGAATCGGGATCGAGGGAGATCGCCGGGCACTCGCCGAGCATCCCGAGCTTCGGCGCGAGGTGACGGCGGGGATCGAGCGCGCCAACCTCGACGTCTCGCGCCCCGAGCAGGTCAAGCGCTTTCGCATACTCCCGCACGATTTCTCGATCGAGGCTGGCGAGCTGACACCGTCGCACAAGGTACGGAGGAGCGTCGTGGCAGAACGCTACGCCGATATCGTGGACACACTCTACCGGGAGACCGCGTGACTCGACGACTGGCGATCGGCGCCACGCTGGCCGGCACCTGCTGTATCGCGTTGGCGTACGCCTCGGCGTTTGTCTCCGGCGGTCCGCGGTGGGGGGCGTGGTGCATGGTCGTGGGGTTGGCGACGCTGGTCGTGTCGCTCATGGCGTTAGGCGTGGTGCGCCACGGCCGAGGCATCGGGCGACTCGCGTGGCCATTGGCCTTCACCTTCGTGGTGATCGTGGCAGGCTTCGGCGCGGCGCTGGTACTCCCGGCCGAGGGGGGCGACGCTCGAATCCTCCTCGGCCTCCCGCTGCGTGCTGCGCTGGTGCTGTACGGCGTCGGGCTCCTGCCGATCGTTGTCCTCCCGTTCGCCTACGCGGCGACCTTCGACGACATGACGCTCAGCGAGGAGGATCTCGCGCAGGTGAAGGCGTTAGGCGCCGCGCATCGCGCGCGGAAGGCGAGTGCCGACCGTGGAGAGAGCGCGTGATCGCACCGTCACTCATCGCACTTCTCCAGGGGGGCGCCCTCCCGCCGCTGGCGCAACCGACGATCATCGCCGTGGCGACCGCGTACTTCGCGGTGGTGGCGGGGATTGGGGTGTGGGCGGCGCGTCAAACGCGGAGCGCGAGCGACTTCTTCGTCGCCGGACAGGGGATCGGACTCTGGACGATGGCGATCGCGGCGATGGCGGCGACGCTTTCGGGCTTCGCCTTCATCGGCGGCCCGGGGCTGCTCTACTCGCTGGGGCTGGGGGCGGTCTTCATCATCCTCCCCATTGGCGTCACCGGGACGTTAGGCGCGTGGACGCTGGCCAAGCGCGTGCGCCTGCTCGGGGAGGCGCGCGGGTTGATCACCGTGCCAGACGCGATCGCCGCACGATTCAACTCGCGCCTCGCGCGCGGGCTCGCAGCGGTGGCGATGCTGGTGGCGATCGTCGGGTACATGGCGACGAATATCCTCGCGCTCGGCCTGGTGATCGACGCGATCTTCGGAAGCGGGCTCACTGCCGGGCTCTGGATCGGGATGGCGATCACGCTCGCCTACTCCGTCTCGGGCGGGATCCTCGCGGGAGTCTACACCGACCTGTTTCAGGGCGGGGTGATGGCGGGGGCGTCGATCCTGGTCTTCCTCTACACGCTCAAGGTTGGAGGGGGTGATGCCGGCTTTGCCGCGACGATCCTCCCCGCCGATGCGCCCTTCCTCGCGCCGTGGGGGAAGATGACGCCGCTGGCGGCGCTCTCGTTCTTCTTCGTCTTCGGCATAGGGTCACTAGGGCAACCGCATGTCGTGCACAAGTTCTACATGCTGCGGGAGCCGCGGAAGCTCAAGTGGTACCCGCTGATCATGAGCGCGGCGATCGTGATCTCGCAGCTCCTCTTCATCGGCGTGGGGTTGGCGGTCAAGGCGCTGGTCGTGCGCGGCACGCTCCCGCCCCTCGCACGTGCGGACGATGCCACACCGACCTTTCTCCTCCACTTCACGCCGTTGCTCCTGTCGGCGGTGGTCTTCTCGGGGGTGGCGGCGGCGATCATGAGCACCGTGAACTCATTCATGAGCGTGGGGGCCGCGGCACTCACGCATGACCTCCCGCTCGCGCTCGGGCGGCGCGTCGGAAACGAGTTGTTCTGGGGGCGCGTGTCGACGGTCCTGATCTCGCTGATCGCCACCGCCGTTGCCGGTGCGTCGGGGACGCTGGTCGCCTTCCTCGGGATCTTCGGCTGGGGATTGTTTGCCTCGACGCTCGTGCCGTCGCTGGCGATCGGGCTCAACTGGCCGGGCGCGACGCGCGCCGGCGCGGTGGCGTCCATCGCCACCGGACTCGTGGTGACGCTCGTCTTCGAGACGCTGGCCTTCCTCAAGGTCTTCACCTTTCCCGCTGGTGTCACCGCGACGGCGCTCGCGCTCGTCGCCTCGCTGCTCGTCTTCTTCGTCGTCTCCTGGCTCACGCGCGCGACCGCAGCGTCGACGCTCGACGACGACGTGCGCTTCGTGATGGAGGTGTGATCGTGTCCGATGTCCAGCTCGCGGTCGGCCAATGGGCCGAGATGCACAAGACGGTAGGGGAGTCCGATGTGCAGGGGTTCGCGGCCATCTCCGGCGATTTCAATCCCGTGCACATGGACGAGGCGGCCGCAGAGAAATCGATCTTCGGCGGTCGCATCGCACACGGGATGTTGTCGGCAGGTTTCATCTCGGCGTGCCTGGCGATGCAGCTGCCGGGGCCGGGTTCGATCTACCTCTCGCAGACACTGTCGTTCAAGCGCCCCGTGCGTCTCGGCGACACGATCACGACGCGCGTGGAGATCGTGGATTGGAATGAGGGGAAACGGCGCGCGCGACTGGCGACGACGTGTCGCAACCAGCGCGATGAAGTGGTGATCGATGGCGAGGCACTGGTGATGGTGCCGCGTGAGGAGTCGCAGTCGTAAGAGAGCCGCTGGCGGCGCGAGCGCATCGCCGGCATTTCACTGAGCACCTTGCTCCCGACGGGAGGAACGAACGATGAGCGTGACAGGCAGCATTCGATGGACGGAGCGTGTACTCGCGGTGTGCGCGATCCTGGGCACACTGTTGGGCGCACCGTGCGTCGCGCAGGCGCAAGGGGGACGGATCGCCGGCGTCGTCACCGATTCGGCGAGCCGCCCGCTCGACAACGCGAGCGTGAGCGTGCTGGGAACGCGCTACGGCGCAATCAGCGATGCCAGTGGGCGATACGCGATCACCGGTGTACCGGCGGGGACGTACACCGTGCGCGTGCAGCGCATCGGGAGCCGCGCGATGGAGACGCCGAACGTGACCGTGGCTGACGGCGCAACCGCGACCGTCGACTTCTCCCTCACCGCGGCGGCGTTGCAGCTGGGGGGCGTGGTGGTCTCGGCGTCGCGGCGCGTGGAGAAGATCACCGATGCGCCAGCGACGGTGACGCGACTGGAGGCGGCGCAGATCGCCAACTCGGTCGGGAACTCGTTCGCCGGCGCCCTCAAGGAAGTGAAGGGGATCGACTTCATCCAGGTCGGGATCACGGCGGTCGCGATCAATGCCCGCGGCTTCAACTCCTCGTTCAACAACCGGATGCTGATGATGGAAGACGGGCGCGTCGCCGTCCTTCCGGAGAACGGGCTCCCGGTCGGCGGCTTCACGACGATCCCCAAGGTCGACCTGGCCGGCGTCGAGGTCCTGGTTGGTCCGGGTTCGGCGCTGTACGGTCCCGACGCCTCCAACGGCGTGCTCACGCTCGAGTCAAAGGATCCGAAGCAGTATCAGGGATCGACACTCGAAGTGGCGGGCGGTTCGCGCTCCTTCATGGATATCCAGGGGCGCCACGCCGGCGTCACGTCGAGCGGACGCCTCGGCTACAAGGTGAGCGGCGAATACCTCTCGGCGAACGATTTCGAGAACCAGCTCCGCTACTCGGGGAACGTGCGCGAGCAGGGGATCGGCGGGAAGGTGGACTGGAAGACCGACGTGGTGCGCGGCGAGGGAGCGCTCGTCTACTATCGTGGCGCCGATCGTCTCGAGTTCAACCTTGGCGCGAGCAAGTCGAACGGCGTCGGGCAGACAAACGTCGGGCGCAATCAGCTCGTCGACTGGCAGTACCGCCATGCGCAGCTCAAGTACACGTCGCCGCGCTGGTACGCGAACGCATATGCCACGCAATCGCTCTCGGGCGATACGTACGCGATCAACCGGTATTCGAGCGCCCGTCCGGTGACGCCGGCGACGATCAGCGACGACTCCGTCGCCAAGCTCTCGGACTTTCCTGCAGAGGGACGTTTGTATGCGGCCGAAGTCCAGGGGAACGTGACGGTCGCCCCGCTGGCGGGGACGCGCTTCGTGTACGGGGCGCAGCTCCGTCGCGACGACGTGAGCTCCAAGCGCGAGTGGCTCATCGACCGCCTGACGGGGAAGAACCTCATCCTCAACCAGCAGGGTATCTACGCACAGAGCGAGACGCCGCTCGGCGCGCAGCTTCGACTGGTCCTGTCGGGGCGGTATGACAAGTCGACTGCCTACGACGCCAATTTCTCCCCCAAGGCCGGGCTCCTCTACACTCCGGTCAACGACCAGACGTTCCGCGTGACGTACAACCAGGCCTTCAAGACGCCGACGACGCTCAACAACTACTTCTCGATCCCCGACTTCGTGAAGCTGGCGACCGGCTTCGGCGGCTTTGGGGTGTATGGCAACAAGGATGGCTTCACCGTGCAGAACGCGACGGGGACGACGATTGCGACGTACAAGCCGCTCGTCCCCGAGAAGAACACCACGTACGAAGTCGGCTACAAGGGGATCCTGCGCAACCGTCTCTTCGTCGATGCGGCATACTATCAGTCGGACTACGAGAACTTCATCTCGCCGCTGGTGACGATCAACGCGCACCTGTCGGGAACGTTTGCCTACGACGCGAGCGGGCAGCGCATCGTGTCGCCCAACGGTCCGCAGTCGGTGCTGACGTACCTCAACCTCGGGAAGGCGAAGCTCAAGGGGATGGACGCAGGGGTACGCTGGGTCATGACGGAGCACGTTGCCGCATCGGGGACGCTGAGCCTCACGAAGCTGAGCAGCGTGGAGAAGAAGCCGACCGATCCGCCGGCGGTGCTCGAGGCGACGGCGCTCAACACGACGCCGACCAAGTGGAACGTGGGAATGGATTTCTCTGCCCCTGAGCGCAACCTGCTCGGCGGCTTCACGATCCGTCACGTGACCGGATACAACTTCCGTTCGGGGATCAACGCCGGGATCATTCCGACGTTCGAGACGCTCGACCTGACGTTCGGGCGCCGTATTCCCTCGATCGGCGCGCAGGTCAACATTTCGCTGCAGAATCTCGCGGCGTGCACCAGCGGGTCGTACGAGCTGCGGCTCGGACAGACGTCACCGGGGACGCTGATCGAGAAGCGTGGCTGCAACATCGGGAAGCGTCATCTCGAGATGATCAACATGCCGACGATCGGGACGATGCTGTTCGTGGGCGTGCGCTACGACCGTTGATCCTGTGACCGGACTGATCCTGCTCATGGCGACGCTGGGTGCACTTGGACCGTCGGGCGAGGTGGTGCGCGGGAGCTTCGCCAACGCGGCGGGAGCGCGGGACTACGAATTGCACCTGCCGGGAGGCTCCGCGCCGTCATCCGGGCGACCGCTCCTGGTCATGCTGCACGGGTGCACCCAGGATGCGGGCGACATTGCGCGGGGAACGCGGTTGCAGGATGTCGCCGGTTCTTTCGGATGGATGGTGCTCTACCCAGAACAGCCGGAGGGCGCCAATCCCCGCAAGTGCTGGAACTGGTACGAGCCGTCGCACCAACGGCGCGATGCCGGCGAGCCGTCGATCATTGCCGGGATGACGGCAGAGATCGTCGCGCGGTACGGAGGCGATCCGCATCGCGTGTACCTCGCCGGCATTTCGGCGGGGGCGGCCATGGCGTCGTTGGTCGCCGCGGCGTATCCGGAGCAGTACGCGGCGCTCGCACTCCATTCCGGGCTGGTGCACTCGGCGGCGGCGAACGTGATGGAGGCGTTAGGCGCCATGCAGCGCGGCGTGCCGAGTCCCGAACCGCATGCCGTTGCGGCCTTCGAGGCGATGGGGAGCCGGGCGCGACCTATCCCTACGCTGGTGATCCATGGAGAAGGAGATGCCGTGGTCGCTCCGCTCAACGGGGCGCAGGCGGCGCGCCAGTGGTTCCTCACGAGCGCGCTCTCCCGCGGGCAGGCGCTCGACACGACGAGTGGCGCAACCAATCGTTCGGAAGAGGATGTCGGCGGATATCTCGTACGGCGGTCGACGTATCGGGCGAAGGACGGAGCGCCACTCTCGTACCTCGTCATGATAGGAAAGCTGGGACATGCCTGGTCGGGAGGCTCGGCGGACGGGACGTTTACCGATCCCGCGGGGCCGGACGCGTCGCGGATGGTGGTCGACTTCTTCGCGTCGGTAGGCGCGCGTTAGGCCCGCGTGACGTACTTCCCGGCGCCTCGGTTGTCGGCCACCCCGGATCCGATTCGGTGGTGGGGGCGGGTGACGCCGAGTCGTATCGCCCTGGTCGATCGCGGTCGAGGCCAGCGCTTCACGTACGCCGAGCTCGATGCGCTGGCCGATGCGTGGCGCGATGCGCTCCGCCGTGCTGGCGTGGGTGCCGGGGACCGTGTGGCGACGCTCGCCTCGAATCGCGCGGCGCAGCCGGCGCTGATGTATGCCTGCGCGCGGATCGGCGCGGTCCTCGTTCCGCTCAATTGGCGCCTGTCGTCGCGCGAGTTGGCGCGTGTGCTGGGCAATGCGCGTCCGTCGGTGATCGTCGGTGAATCTCGCTTTCGGGCGCTCGCCGAGTCGGCCAGCATAGACGAGACGAGACTTCGGTGGATCGAATTGTCCGCGGACGGTGACGGGCCGGCGGCCGGGGTGGCGCCGGGGGGGCATCCGTCAGCTGCACGCGCGCTGTCGTCGGACGATGTGCAGCTCGACGCCGAGTCCCCCGCGCTGATCCTCTACACGTCGGGCTCGACCGGTGCGCCCAAGGGCGCACTGATCTCGCATCGCCAGGTTTTCTACAACGCGATTGCCACCACGACCGCATGGGAGCTCGGTGCCGACGACGTCGCGCCGATCTCCACTCCCTTCTTTCACACCGGTGGATGGAACGTCTTCGCCACGCCGCTCTGGCAGCGCGGGGGGCGCGTGGTGCTGTTCGACGCCTTCGATCCGGCGTCGTATCTCGAAGGGCTCGCCGACGAAGGGTGTACGGTCGCGCTGACCGTTCCGACGCAGCTCATCCTCCTGCTCGAGAGCGGCGCATGGGGGCGTCCTGTTCCATCGCTCCGCTACTTCATCTCCGGCGGCGCGCCGTGTCCCGTGAGCCTGATGGAGCGCGTGCGATCGGCAGGCTTCGGGATGAAGGAGGGATTCGGCTTGACCGAGTGCGGTCCCAATTGCTTCACGATGCCGAGCGACGAAGCGCCGCGCCGCCCGGGGAGCGTGGGGTGGCCGGTTCCGTTCCTGGACATGCGTCTGGTCGACAGCGAGGGACACGAGGTTGCAGCTGACGAGCCGGGGGAGTTGCTCCTGCGCGGCCCGCAGCTCTTCTCGGGGTACTTCGACGATCCCGCTCGCACCGCCGAGGCGGTCGACGCCGAGGGATGGCTCCACACCGGTGATCTGGCGATGCGGAGTGAGGATGGGGCCTACCGCATCTGCGGGCGGCGGAAGGAGATGTTCATTTCCGGCGGGGAGAACGTGTATCCGGGCGAAGTGGAGTCGGCGCTGATCGAGCACCCGGCGGTGGCGCAGGTGGCGGTGGTCGGAGTGCCCGATACGAAGTGGGGCGAGGTCGGGCGCGCATTCGTGGTGCCACGTTCGGGAGCGACGATCGTGGCCGAGGAGCTGGTGCGCTGGGTGCGCACCTCGCTCGCCGGCTACAAGGTGCCGCGGCACGTCACCCTCGTCGATGCGCTGCCGACGTTAGGCTCCGGCAAGGTCGACCGGAGCGCGCTACTGGCTCGCCATCGCGACCAGGAGGAGGGGGAGGGATGAGCGCGGTCACGATCTCGCGCGGGTCGACGGTACTTGCAACGTTAGGCTATATCGAAGCGATCCACGGCGCGGCGATGCGCGACGCGGTCGTCGCATCGCTCCCCGAACGCGTGCGCGAGCAGCTTGCCCGCATCGAGGCGACCGCGGAGTGGCCGTACGAGGACCTGCTGGTGATCTGGCGTGCCGCCGATGCGCTCCTCGCCGGGATCGATCCGCAGTGGATGGAGCGATCGGGGGCGCACTCCATCGAGTCGACTGGCGTGCAGCTCTACAGCGGGATCCTGCGCAAGCGCTCGCCGCACGAGTTCCTCACGCAGAGCGTCTCGCTGTTCCAGCTCTACTATTATCCCGGCGACATGGAGGTCGTGGAAGAGGAGCCGGGACGCGCCGTGTTGCGGCTGTCGGGCTTCGATTCTCGCGATGTGCTCTTCTGCCGGCGCCAGACGGGGGGATTGCGACAGGCGCTTGCGCAGGCCGGCGGCGAGTCGCCGCGCGTCAAGCACGTGCGCTGCGCGCACCTGGACGATGCGTTCTGCGAGTGGGAGCTGGTGTGGCGGGTGGAGCGGGCGTCCGACGGGGCGACACGGGAGTCTGGCGTCGGGAAGTAGGTGCGCGAGTGAGCGGGAGCGCGCGCAGGAGAGGAGTGTGCCTGGAGTTCGTCGGCCGATGAGAGCGTCGCCCATTGTTCCCCTACGGCACCACCCGCCACTCCGCCCCGAGCTTCGTCATCAGTCCGGCGAATACCTCGATCCCGTCCCAAACGTTCTGCAGCCGAATGTTCTCGTCCTTCGCATGCTGGCTGTTGTCGTGGTTCACCGTCGGGAGCGTGATGAGCGGGACACCGAGGACGTCGGCGAACTCGGCGAGCCCGATGCTCCCGCCAAGCATCGGCAGGACGAGGACGTCCTTGCCGATCGTACTCGAGACGACGCGTCGAACCGTCGTCCCGACCTGGTCGTCGACGGCGGTGCGGTAGGCAGGGTAGCCGCCGCCCCACGTAAGCTGGACTACGCGCGCGTGCGCGAGTCGCTCCTCCGGCGTCGGCGCTTCGTGGACGATGTACCACCCGCGCTGTGTCAGGTACGACTCCAACGTCTGGCGAATGTGCGCCGGCGTCTGGTCCGGCACGAGGCGAAAGTCGAAGGTCGCCGTTGCCTCGGTGGGAATGGCATTGGTGGATTGCGCGCCCACTTGCCCGACGCTGATGCCGTGGAGATTGAGCGCCGGGTACATGATCCGCTCGGCAAGCGGTGTGTTGTCAGCCTCGGTGGCCCCGAGCAGCAGCTTCTTGCGCAGCTCTTCATCGATCCGTGGGAGCGCGCGGGCTGCGTCGAGGTCCGCTGCCGACGGCGGGAGCACGTCGTCGTAGAAGTGATCCACGAGGATCTTCCCGTCACCATCGCGCAACGACGTCACCAGTTCCGCGATCAGGATGCCGGGATTCGGAGCCCAGTTGCCATAGTGCCCGCTGTGCAGCGCGCCGGCCGGACCGAAGACCTTCGCCTCGAGGCCCATCGTGCCGCGTACGCCGAAGACCAGTTGCAGCTGCCGGCTGGCGTGCGCAGGCCCATCGCAGAAGAACCACATGTCCGCGGCCAACAACGCCTTGTTGCGTTCGAGAATGCTGCGCAGGTGCGCGGAGCCGGCTTCCTCCTCCCCTTCGAAGAAGAACTTCACGTTGACCGATGGGCGTTGCCCGGCCGCACGCATGGCGTCGATCGCCGACATGAGCATGACGATCGGCGCCTTGTCGTCCGACGCACTGCGCCCGTAGATGCGATCTTCCGGATCGTAGCGGCCATTGACGGACCCCGACTTCACTACGCCTGGCGAGCCATCCGCGGCGGGCTGCGCGCGAAGCGTCGGCTGAAAGGGGGGAGTCATCCACTCGGACGGCGTGACGGGTTGCCCGTCGTAGTGCGCGTAAAACACGATCGTGTGCGACGCCCCCGGTGTGGTGAGTTCGCCATACACCGCCGGCGGATACGAACCGTTCTCGAGAAACCGACCGCCGAGCCCGCGCTTGTCGAGCATCGTCTTGATCGCCTCTGCGTTGCGGCGGATGTCGGTTGCGTTCGACGCGTTGTTCGGAAGGGCAATGAGCGCCGAGAGTTCGTTCACGATCTCGGTCTCGTGTGCGGCGCGCCACCGGCGAATGGCAGTCGCCTGCGCGTCCGGCTTAGGTATGGCGGCGGAGACCGGAACGGGAGCCTGAGCGCTCGCGGTCGCAAACGTGAGGCGCGGCGCGATGGGGGCGACGGCGATGAAGGAGCAAGTCGCGAGGGCGGCGACGATCTGCGTGCGGATCAACGGAAACTCCTGCCTTGATGATGAAGAATTCACTCTCGCCCGGCACCTCTGGCCACCAACATGGGTGCGCGTACCAGCGCCCCTGCGTGGTCGACGGCAAAGAGCGACAGCGAAAGTCTCCCGGCGAGAAGGTCCTGTCGTCCCTCCTCGTCGAGTATCATCGATCCGCTCGCCGTTCTCTCGACTTGCGCCAGAAGGCGGCGCACGATGGGACCCACGACTCCGGCACTGTCGCGGGCAATGCTGACCGTCGCGATCGAGCCGGCGGCCGGCCCCGTCAGCTGCACAGCGTACTCCAGGCGGCGATGCGTCGGATCGTACGCGAAACGTCCGGTCGCCACTACGCCCGTACTCTGCGCGGTCGTCACGAAGCGCACAGGCGCCGGCGCGCGCCCATCGACGAGTGGAGGCGTGGTGCTCGGCGCCCGACGCGGATGCACCGCCTGTTCGTAGTCGTAGGCGAAGGACAGGAGGGTCGCGTCGTCAAAGGGGCGTCCCAACAACTCCGCGCCGATCGGCAGGCCATCGACGGTGAAGCCTGCGGGAACGCTGAGCGCGGGAAGTCCCGTCACCGCACTCAATGCGCAGGTCGAGCCGATCGGCAGTTCCCCGATGATCGCCGCCTTGCGGCGCATCGTCGGATAGACGAGCGCGTCGAAACGACCGGAGTCGAGGAAGGCGACGACCAGGTCGCGCGCGCGCTGGCGCCGGGCGAGCGCTTCTCTGTATGGCGCGCTATCGCGTGTGCCGAGGCTGTCGCGGCGGCGAAAGGGCTGCTCGAGTGCGACGTCGTACAGCCCGAGGCGCAGGATGTCGGCGAGCGAGGAGACCCTGGCGTTAGGCCGAGAAGCAAGGAAGTCCATCAGGTCGTACTTGAACTCGAAGTCGATCACGCTGGCGCGACCCACGAGCGAGTCGAGCCCGGGGATCGTGACGTCGGAGATCTCCGCCCCGCGCGCCTTCATGCGCGCAAGCGCCTCGCGTACGACTTCGGCTCCTTCTCGGTCCTCGGGTGCGTCGCCGAAGTACGAGGTGAGAACTGCGAGACGCTTGCCGCGGAGCGAGGTGGAATCGAGCGAGGCGACGAATCGCGGGAGCTCGCGTTGCGCGAGCGCACGTGTCGCCGTGTCGGCCGGATCGGCGCCGATCGTCGCATCGAGCGAGATGGCGAGATCCATCACCGTGCGGGCAATCGGCCCGCCGACGTCCTGCGTGTGGGAGAGCGGAATGATCCCACCGGTGCTGGAGAGCCCTTTGGTCGGGCGCAGTCCGAAGAGGTTGTGCACCGCCGAGGGAATGCGAATCGAGCCGCAGGTATCGGAGCCCCACGCCACGACGGCGAAGCTCGCCGCGACTGCTGCACCGCTTCCGCCGCTCGAGCCACCCGGGTTGCGGCTGGGGTCGTACGGGTTGCAGCTCTGGCCGCCTAACGAACTGACGCTGGTGATCCCCGCGGCCAGCTCGTGCATGTTGGTCTTGCCGAGGATCACCGCGCCGGCCTCGCGCAGGCGTTGCACCTGGAAGGCGTCGTCCTCCGTCTGCAGTCCTGCGAGGGCGACCGACGCGGCGGCGGTCGGCATGTCGCGTGTCGTGTAGTTGTCCTTGAGGAGCACCGGGATGCCGTGCAGCGGACCGCGCACCTTCCCCCCCCGACGCTCGGCGTCGAGCGCTCGCGCATCGCGTCGCGCGTAGGGATTGACGCGAATGATGGCATTGAGCGCCGGTCCCTGATGGTCGTAGGCGGCGATGCGCGCGAGGTACAGCTCGACCAGCTGGGACGACGTCGTGCGTCCCTCGGCCATCGCCTGCTGCAATCCGGTGATGGTCGCCTCGTACGCGATGTCCGGAGCGCGCGTGCTCGTCGCGCGTTGGGCGGAAGCCATCGGCGCGCCGAGTGCGAGGGCGGCGGCGACAAGGGTCGGCAGAATGCGGTGCTGCATGGAGATGATTGGGATGCGGAGAAGACTAGGGCGACGGCTTGAGCGAACTGATGATGGGGACCAGTGGGAGCGCCGCACGGTCTACCACCTTTCCGTCCTTGATCACCGCGTTGATCCGCCGATAGTTGCGCGCACTCTGGAGCGGATCGGCGTCGAGTAGTACGAGGTCGCCCCGCTTGCCCTGTTCCAGCGTTCCCAGCTCCCGGTCGACCTTGTAGGCACGGGCAATGTTGCTCGTCGCCGACGCGAGGATCTCCATCGGCGCCATCCCTGCTTCCTCAAGCGCGACGAGCGCGTTGAAGTGCCCTTCGCCGATCTTCACGCGCGCGTCGATCGTATCCGAAGCCAGCGTTGCCGATTCGGCCAGCAGGACGGGATTCTGTACCCCGGCGTCGGTCGAGACGAGGAGATGCACCCCGGCCTTGACCATGTTACGGATATTGATCGCCGCAATCTTCATGTAGGGGGTGAGTACCCCGTTGGGCGCGCTCTTCTCGAGCGCGGCGATCTGCCGACTGGTGACGGCGAGGACCGAGACCGAGGTACCGCGTTCGACCATCTTGCGAATGGTCTCGGCGGGGATCGTGTAGCGCGGGCCGGAGATGTCGCCGTGGGTGAGAATGTCGACGCCGGCATCGATCGCCATGTCGATGCTCTCGGGCGACGTGACGTGCGCCTGGACAGTCTTCCCGGCGCGGTGTCCTTCCTCGACGATGACCTTCTGCGCACGCTCGGAGAAGGAAATGAAGTTCATGTCCACGTGGCCGCTCGAACCGTACTTGAGGAAGTCCTCGCCTAACGCGGTGTAGGCACGGATCGCGCGTCGCAGGGAATCTGGCGGCATCCAGAGGAGGTCGCGCCCGGTCCCCTGCTCCCACGCTTCGTTGATGCGCTTGGCGAAGGACTTGCTCACGTGTGCCGCGGAGGCGCCGCGAAAGTCGGGGCCGAGCGGGCCGCTGAAGCCGATGATGTTCCCGGCGAGATAGATGCGACTCCCCGGCACCTCGCCGGCTGCAATCATGTCGCGCGCCCTGATGAGCGCCGCGCGTGGCCCCCACGTATCGAAGACCGTGGTCATCCCCGACTTGAGCGCGAGCTGTGCCCCCTCGAGCGCTACCTCGTGATAACGAGCCTCCAGCTTGATGAGGCTTTCGAGGTCGCCGTTGAGGTAGAGGTGCAGGTTCGCGTCCATCAATCCGGGGATCACGAACTTTCCGCGTCCGTCCAGGCGCGTCGCGTCGTTGGGGATCCTGACGGTGGCGGCGGCGCCGATCGCCTCGATGCGACCGTCACGCAGGAGGATGACGGCGTTGGGGATCGGAGCACGCCCCGTACCGTCGATGACCGTCGCTCCAGTGATCGCCAGCGTCTGCGATTCACTCGGTACGGCTACGGCGAGCAGGAGGATGGCGAGCGCAGTCGCGAGGCGCATTGAAGAAGAGAGTGGGGGGGCGCGCACGGAGCGGAGTACGTAGCGCGGCGTCGGCGAGCTGGTCATACGGTGCAGCCTCGCCCCGTCGTTGTCGAGCGTGCGAGGCTCTCGTCGAGCGGGCGGCTGACATTCACGTGTGAAAATCAGCGTGCGATGGCTGCCGCCGGTCGGACGTCGAGCGGCTCGGCGATTGGCGCACGTGCCCGCACCCGAGTTGACAGTCCCGCATGGTGTCGAGAGGATTTGCGGATGCCCCTTCTCGCCCTGAAGTCGCGAACGCTCGCAGCCTCGCTCGTTGCTGCTGTCGTCGCCACCGCATCGTGCGCCGACCGCGGGAAGTCCGACACTCCTGAATCGTCGAGCACGACCAACCCGCCGTCCACCACCTCGCTCGTCACCGACCAATGGTGCGCGAGGATTCCGCGGCCGGCGAACGCTTCGCTCGAACGCGTTCCCGGGGTGAGCGACTGGTTCGACGTCTACCAGGTCGAACCCGGAGTCTTTGCCCTCGTCGAAGCACGCCAGTTCCAGGAGACGATTTCGTACCTCATCGTCGGTCGCGCGAGCGCGCTCCTCTTCGACACCGGGCTGGGCATGGTCCCGATCCGGCCGGTCGTCGAACGCCTCACGTCGCTCCCGGTGCGTGTACTCAACTCGCACACGCACTACGACCACGTGGGCGGCAACTCGGAGTTTGCCAACGTGCTGGCGATGGACACGCCGTATACCGCAGCGAACCAGCGCGGCTTCGCGCACGCCGAGTTGGCGGGGGAGGTCGCGCCTGAGGCGTTCTGCGGCGGGGCGCCGGCGGCGCTGGACACGGCGTCGTTCCACACGCGGGCGTGGCGCGCCACACGACGAGTCGCCGACGGCGACACCCTCGACCTCGGCGGACGCGTTCTGCAAGTCGTGCATGTCCCCGGCCACACCCCGGATGCCGTGGCGTTGCTCGACCGAGCGGGAGGAGCGCTCTGGACGGGGGATACGTATTACGACGCCACCGTCTGGCTCTATGTCCCCGAGACGGATCTCGACGCCTACGAGCGCTCGATTGCGCGACTCGTGCAGGAGACGGCCGATTCCACGGTACTGCACCCCGCGCACAACACGGCGATTGCGTCAGGCGCGCGATTGCGGGAGATGCAGCGGGCCATTCGGCGCGTGCGCGATGGGAGCGAGCACGGCATGGATGAGTCGGGGCAACGCGTGACGTTCCGCTTCGACCACTTCTCCATCCTCACTTCGAAGCCGCTGCTCGATGGTTCGACCGGCGACCGCACACACGGGGGATCCGGACTCACGACCTGGCCATGAAGGCGTCAGTCGCGAAAGAGCTCCTCGGCCAGTCGCTTGTCGTGCCCGTAGACGTCGTCGCGGAAGTTCAGCACGCCGTCCTTGTCGACAAACGCGGTGAAGTAGAGGATGAAGACGGGGCGAGGATCCTTGAGCCGAATGGTGGTCTCGCGCCGACCTGACATCACCTGCTCGATGCGGCTCGGCGGCCACTCGGGATCGTCGCGCAGCAGGTAGTCGGCGAGTCGCTTCGGTTCGGCAAGGCGGATGCAGCCGTGGCTGAAGGCACGCTTCTCCTGCGCGAACAGGGTGCGCGCCGGCGTGTCGTGCATGTAGATGTTGAAGCGATTGGGGAAGAGGAACTTCACCCGGCCGAGCGCGTTGTTAGGCCCCGGCTTCTGCCGGACCACCGGGAGCGCCTTCGTCCCGCCGATAATCTCCATGTTGTTCGCGCGCAGGTAGCCCGGATTCTTGCGCAGCGCCGGGAGGATCTCGTTGCGGGTGATGCTCATCGGAACGGTCCACGTGGGACTCAGCACGACTTCGGTGAGCGTGTCGGCAAAGATCACGGTGTGCGTCGCGGTCGCGCCGACGACGATGCGCATGTTGAACGCCTCCGAGTCCCCCTCGAACACGTGCAGGCGAAAGTCGGGGATGTTCACCACCAAGGCGTTAGGCGGCTGCTTTTCCGGGAGCCAGCGCATGCGCTCCATGTTCACGGTGAGCGTGCGCATGCGCTCCGACGGCGGAACGTTCACCTCGCGCAGGAAGGCAGGTCCGATCACGCCGTCCGGCTCGAGTCCGTGCCTCGCCTGAAAACGCTGGACGGCGCGCACGAGTGTGCTATCGAACAGCTCTGCGCGATCGGCGACCGCGGAGCTCTCGCGAGCATTCGCGCGGTCGGGAGCACTCGTGCTTTCGCGAGCAATCGCGCTGTCGGGAGCGATCACGGAGTCGCGCCCGCTCGAGGTGTCGACGCCCGTCGAGCTCTCTCGCGCCGGCGTCGCGATCGCCAGGTCGCCCAGTTGCTGCAAGCGTGTTCGAATACTGGCGACGACCGGTATGCTGTCACCGAATTCGAGCTTCTTCGTGCGATCCGGAAGAGCGAGTGCTGGCCACGGTGCGTCGGCGAGCGCGCCGAGTTGCTGCAAGGCGCCGCGCAGCAGCTTGTATTGCGGATGGAGCGGCTCGTACGCCGAGAGGTCCATCGTCCCGGCGGCGAGCGAGTCCATGAGCTGCGCGATGTCGCGCTTTGCGCGCGGGATGAACCAGTCGAGGTCGCGCAGGTCCTGCTTGAAATAGCCACCGTAATTGCGGGCGGCAAACTCGAAGAAGCGCGCGGTGAGCTCGAGCTCCGACTTCACGGCGCAGCTGTCGCATCCCGGTCGACGCTCGTCCGTGCCGTAGCCCTGGATGCCCGCGAGGGCGATGAACGCATCGGCCGAGGCAGTGAGCGAGTCGCGCACGATCCAGGCAAACTGCATGTTGCGGCGGGCGTAGAAATCCGCCATGCGTGCCGAGTCGGCGCGGTACTCCGGGTGCTGCGTGAAGAAGCGGTCGAAGTCCGTGCTGTCGACGGTGCGGGCGCTGTACGGTTCCGGTGTCTCGAACACGGCGGCGACGCGCGACGCTTCCTCGGCACGATCGGCACGAGCGCCCGTTCGCTCGCATGCGGTCACGAATGCAAGCAGGAGTGCGGCGAAGAGCGCGACGAGCGGCGCCGCGTGGTGTCGAGTCTTCTTCAGGAGAGTGGGGCGAGAGGGAGGGGGCGCACGTCAATCGGGTGAGGCACCGCCGAGACGATCGGGTCACGGAGAGGCGCACCCTGAATCTAGTCCGTGAGTCGTGGTGAAATAAGTCGCGCCGATACCAGCCTTCATCGCCGATGGTGTGATGCAGTCTCTGCGTAGGGAATGCGGCGCCGCCGCTCCGTACCGCGGTGAAGCCGCGCCGCACGGCGACGCAGTTATCGCATCTCCGAGCAGTCGATGCGCGTCATGCGCACCGCCAGGGTCCGGGGCGGAAGCGGAATGGGCAACACCATGTCCTGAAACCACTCGCCTGCGCCCACTAGATCGTCGCCCGCGAGCCGGAACGTGCCGCGGAACCCGCCCAGTCCCCCGTGCGTCCAGTTCACGCTGATCGAACGCGGACCGAGCGGTCGCCACCAGCCAGGCGTGCCACCGGGTGACTGAATCATGGCCTGTCCCCAGTACGGTCCTCCGAGGTGAGTATTCCACTCATCCCGCTGTGCGCCGAAGCGCTCCGCACGAGCAACCCAGCGGGCGGTGTCGAAGCGAGCGACCGCGGGCGGCCACTCGCGGCTCGTCCAGTTCGGTAGCGAACGCCCGCGGGTCACGCGATAACATCCGGCCACGAGGGCCCGTCCGGCTGGAGTGTCGAGCGCCGGCGCCAGAAGCGGATGTGCGATGTTGCGAACGCCTAGTGCCAGCGCAGCGATGCCGACCGCCGTCAGGATCGACCGGAATCCACGCGCAGCGCGCAGGCGCTCGCTCGACAGGACGGTCACGACCGAAACAGCGACGAGCGGCGGGATCGCCACGGCCATCAGTCTGACTACGTCGGCCCCGAACCGCGATGGGAGCGCGACGGCCAGGAGCGGGAGTGCCGGCAGCAACAACAGCAGCAGAAAGACGCGCCGCCCGGTGACTTGATACGAGCGCGACGCCAGCGCCAGCTCGACGACGAGGAGCAGGATGAAGTAGGTGCTCGCCGCGAGATCGAACGCGACTGCCGCAACGAAGAAAACCAACGCCCAGGCGCACCACGCGACGGCGAGCGGTGCGGAGCGCCTTGGCGAGACCGCGCTCAATGCTCGTCCCTCGCGCTCACGCGCTTGAAGTCGATGAATCCGCGCTCGACGTCGGTACCAACCAACTGCACACGAAGTCGCGCGCCGACGTCAAGCCCGGCGGCTCCCTCGACCAGCTTCCCTTCGACGTTCGGGTGGCGAATCCGAACCCACGTCCCCTTGTCCGATGCGCCAGTCACCATCGCATCCCATTCGTCGCCCACGCGCGAAGCGATGAGGAGTACGGCGGCAGACTTCTGCACTTGCCGCTCGACCTTCTGCGCGTTGTCTTCCTGTAGGGTGCAGTGGCGCGCGAGCGCGGCGAGTTCGTCGACGGAATACGGCACGTCGGCGCCAAGCATCGCCGCCTTGAGCAGGCGCTGCGTGATGAGATCGGGGAATCGGCGGTTCGGAGCCGTCGAGTGCGTGTAATCGCGCACCGCGAGCCCGAAGTGCCCCATCGCCTCTTCGCCGGGCAACCCGAGTGTGTACTCCCCGGAGCCCAGGAGCTTCACGACCGAGAGGGAGAGATCGGGAAAGCGATCCGGCGCGGCAGCGCGGCGTGCACGCAGGAACTCGTCGAGCGCGCGTGCATCGGGTTCGTTCGGAAGCTTCGTTCCGAGTTCGGCCGCGAGTTCGACAATGCGGTCCCATCGCTTTGGCACGCGCAGCACGCGCCTGAGCGAGGGAAACTTGCGCCCCTCGAGGAAACGAGCCGAGACGCCGTTCGCGCCGATCATCAGGTCCTCGATCATCTGCTTCGCGCGGTTGGAGTCGTCGGGGGCGAGTTCCACAAGCGCATCGCCATCGAAGACGGTGCGCGACTTCGCCGTATCGAGGCTCAGGGCGCCGTGTTCGCGGCGCACTGCGCGCATTGCCCGCGCCACACGATCCTGCAGGCGTATCTGTTCGTCCATCCCCGGCACCTGCGAGAGTGCCGTGGGCGCAGGCGCGCTCCCGTCCAGCCACGCGGCGAGCGCGTCGTACGCGAGCTTGGCGCGATTGACCACGACGGCGCGATAGACCGAAGACGATTGCACCATGCCGTCGGCTGCAACCACCATCTCCATCACCACCGTGACGCGTTCCTGCGCGGCGCTGAGCGATGTGCGATCGGTCGATAGCACCTCCGGGAGCATCGGAAAGATCTCCGCGGCGGTATAGATCGACGTGGTGTTCTTCTCGGCGTGATGGTCGATCGGGGTGCCCGACTTCACCAGCGCATCGACGTCGGCGATCGCGACGAGGACCTTCACCGTGTCGCCGGCGAGTGCCTCGGCGTAGGAGAGCTGGTCGATGTCGCGCGTGTCGTCGTTGTCGACCGACGCCCAGAGCAGATCGCGCAGGTCACGGATCGACGCGTCACCGGCATCGGTCGCCGGGGGCATGTCGCGCACGGCGGCGCGAACCGCGGGCGAGAAGTCGGGTTCGAAGCCACGCTCGATCATGGCGCGCCGGGCGATGTCGCGAAGGCGGGAGCGGTTGGAGCCGTGGGTGGATGTCACGTGGTCGGGTTCGTGTTGGTTACCGAATCAGAACCATTTGATGGACGGGATGTGGCGCAGGTCGTAGCGTAGCCGCTAATTCTTGCCAAGTCGACCCGAATCCGGGGGAAGAACCATTCCCGTCTCGCGACGAATGTTCATCAAAGCCGGAGCCGTCGGGACCGGGGCACTGCTCATCGCCGGAGCATATGGCGGCTGGCGTCTGCGCCGCTGCGCCTCTGATCCAGCGACGCTCTCGCCCGCTACGCGCGCGCTCTTCTCTGCCGTGCTCCCTGCCTTCCTCGACGGAGTGGTCGCGCCGAACGCATGGACGACGGCTACCATGGAAGCGGCGCTCGGCCACGTCGAGGAGACGATCGCCGCGCTCGCGCCATCCGCCCGGCACGAGTTGCAACAGCTGACGTGCCTGCTGGACCATGGAGCGATTCGCTTGCTCCTGGCGGGGAGCTGGGCTTCGTGGGCGTCGATCACGCCGAACGATGCGCGCCGAGTTCTGGAGCGCTGGCGCTTCAGCCGGATGCCGATGCTGGTGAGCGCCTATCAGGCACTGCATGACATCGCCTACGCGTCATGGTACGCGCAGCCGTCACACTGGACCTCGACCGGCTACCCTGGCCCCCCCGACATCCTCGGGGTCGCCTCGTGAGCGCGCAGGGCTTTCCCGATCCCATCACGGCCGGCGTGGCACGCGGCTGGCGCGTGCTCGATGGCGCCACGTTGCCGACCGAGACGACGCAAACGTTCGAAGCAGACGTGGCGATCGTCGGCACCGGTGCGGGAGGCGGGACCGCCGCCGAGATACTCGCTAACGAGGGATTGCGAGTCCTGCTCCTGGAGGAGGGCGGGTTGCGCAGCTCGACCGACTTTCGCATGCGGGAATCGGAGGCGTATCCGACGCTCTACCAGGAGGCAGCCTCGCGAAAGACGAAGGACAAGGGGATCAACGTGATGCAGGGTCGCACCGTCGGCGGGTCGACCGTGGTGAACTGGACCTCGACCTTCCGAACGCCGGCATCGACCCTCGCACACTGGAGGGATCACTTCGGACTCTCCGACCTCTCCGTGGAGTCGCTCACGCCGTGGTGGGAGCGCATGGAGGCGCGCCTGCAGGTTGCGCCGTGGGCGCTCCCGCCCAATCGCAACAACCAACTCCTCGCCGACGGCCTGACCAAACTGGGCATTGCTCCTCACGTCATCCCGCGCAACGTCTCGGGGTGCCTCAACCTCGGCTATTGCGGGATGGGATGCCCCACGAACGCCAAGCAGTCGATGTTGGTGACGACGATTCCGGCGGCGCTCGACCGTGGCGCGATGCTCGTCCATCGTGCGCGCGCCGAGCGGTTGGTCTTTCGCGGGGGAAGGGTAGGCGAGATCGAAGTCACCCTGATGGGAAGAGACGGTCTGGAGCGTTCGCGCCAGGCGCTCCGCGTGCGCGCGCGCCATGTGGTGCTCGCGGGCGGGGCCATCAACACGCCGGCGTTGCTTCTGCGCAGCGACGCGCCGGATCCCGAGCGGCGCATCGGCAAGCGCACCTTCCTGCACCCGGTGACCCTTTCACCGTCGCTGTTTGCCGATCCGGTCGACGCGTATGCCGGGGCGCCGCAGTCGATCTATTCCGATCACTTCAACGAGGTCGATCCCCAGAACGGCGCCATCGGGTTCAAGCTGGAGGTCCCCCCGATTCACCCCGTGCTCATGGGATCCACGATGATCGGGCTCGGGGTCGAGCACGCGGGCTTCATGAAGCGGCTCCGTCAGGCGCACGTGATCCTCGCGCTGTTGCGGGACGGCTTCCATCCGGAGAGCGTCGGTGGATCGGTCGAATTGCGGGGCGATGGATCACCAGTGCTCGACTATGAGCTTTCGCGCTACGTGATGGAGGGAGCGCGTAGGGCGATGCAGGTCATGGCCGAGATCCAGTTCGCCGCTGGGGCGCAGATCGTGGTGCCATTTCACGAGCGCGGAACACCCGTGCGCACGCTCGCTGCCGCCCGCGCGCAGATCGCCTCGCTCGACATGCGGGCGCCGTACGCCCGGATCGTCAGCGCGCATGTGATGGGTGGGTGCGCGATGGGCGGCAACGAGACACTCGGCGTGACCGACTCGTTAGGGCGCGTGTACCGAGCCGACAACCTGACCGTCCTCGATGGCTCGCTCTTCCCGACCAGCCTCGGGGCCAACCCGCAGATGTCGATCTACGCCATTGCCGCACGTGGGGCGACGGCGCTGGCGGCAGCGCTGCGCCACTGACGACTCGGGGCGACACGCCCCGCCAGCGTCACCCTAACGCCTGCTCGAGATCGGCAAGCAGGTCGGCGACGTCCTCGATCCCCACCGAGTAGCGAATCAACCCCTCCGGAATCCCCATCGCCGCGCGCTCCTCGGCGCTGCACTCCACGTGGCTCGTCGTCGCCGGCGGCCCTCCGACCGTCTCCACCGCACCGAGATTCGCCGCGCGGTGCATCAGGCGGAGCCTGGGGAGCACACGCTTCACTTCTTCAAAGCCACCGTGCAGGGCGAAGCTCAGCATCCCGCCGAAGCCGCGCATTTGCGAGGCCGCCAGCGCATGCTGCGGATGTGACTCCAGTCCCGGATAGTTGACCTGCGACACTCGCGGGTGGCGCTCGAGCCAGCGCGCGACGGTCAGGGCACTCGCATTCTGGCGTTCGATGCGCAAACCCAGGGTCTTCATCCCGCGCAGCAGGAGGTAGGCGCTCATCGCGTCGAGCGAGGCGCCGT
>CAZWVG010000043.1:0-29025 GCA_964637355.1 uncultured Gemmatimonadaceae bacterium | reverse complement strand
CGGTCGCGGCCATCGGGTCCATCGTGCGTCCGGCAGCGCGCAGGTCGGCACCACGGGCGAGCAGCGTGCGCACGGCGGCGGCGCGTCCACGGGCGGCGGCGACCATGAGCGGCGTTTCGCCCCACGCCGGCTCGGCGAGGTTGACGTCACAGCCGGCGTCCAGGAGGGCGGTGATCGCCTCGACGTTCCCAGACATTGCCGCCAGGTGCAACGCGCTGACGCCGACGGCGGTCGTGGCGCGCGCGTCGGCGCCGCCCTTGAGCAGCGCCGCGACGACCTCGGCGCTCCCAGACTGCGCCGCCAGATGCAACGGGGTGAGGGCGCCGATGCGCGTGGTCGCTTTCGGCGAGGCCTTGGCCTTGAGAAGGAGCTTCGCGAGCTCGGCGTCGCCGCGAGTGGCGGCCCAGTGGAGCGCGGTCATTCCGTCGCCCTGGGCGGCGTTGACGTCGGCGCCCTTCTTGAGGAGTTCCCTCACGGTCGCGGCGTCGCCGCGCATCGCAGCCTCGGGGAGCTCTTCGCCTCTGGTGGCGGGAACGGCGTTTACTACCGAGGTCGCCGCGGGAAGGGCTTTCACCACAGGGAACACCGGGAGCCAACGCACTTCAGCGGACTCCGCGGACTCCGCGGACTCCGCGGACTCCGCGGACTCCGCGATGAAAAGCTTTTGAACCGCGGAGTACGCGGAGAACGCGGAGGGGACTCGTCGCGGTTCGAGAGGGTGTTGCAATGGACCTTGGTTCGATAGCGCAGACGGTCCGTTGTTCTCCGTGTCCTCTGTGACCTCTCTGACCTCTGTGGTAAAAAGCTTTTGAACCACAGAGGTCACGGAGGTCACAGAGGAAGCACGCACTTCAGCGGACTCTGCGGACTCCGCGGTGAAAGGCTTTTGAACCGCAGAGTATGCGGACGAACGGGGCGTTGCGCTCACCGATGTTGCGAACCAGAGCGACCCGGCAACGCCAACTACCGACAGCGACAGCGAGCGGGGAGAGATCTGCATGCCTCGTCTCCGTGAGATCGGTTCAGAGGGTGAAGGCGCCGGTGCTGTCGCCGAACGACTCGACGTCGTCCATCCCCATCGCGTGCATCAGGCTCAGCATCGCGTTGGCCATCGGCGTGCCGTCGGGTGCCTTGAGGTGCATGTTGCCGGCGAGCTTGCCATTGGCGCCGCCCAGAAGAACCAGCGGGCAGCGGCGATGGTTGTGCGTGTTGCTGTCGGACATCGGCGACCCGTAGACGATCGCCGTCTTCTCCAGCAGCGGCGTGTCGCCGTCCATCGTCGTCTGGAGCTTCTCCAGCAGGTACGGGAGCAAGCTCACATGGTACTTGTTGATCTCGGCGAACTCCTTCACGCGCGCCGGGTTGTTGCCGTGGTGCGACGCGGGGTGGAAGCCGGTCATGACACCGCTCTCGGGATACACGCGCGCCGAGGCGTCGCGCCCGAGCTTGAACGAGAAGACGCGCGTCATGTCGGACTGCAGGGCGAGGACCTGCAGGTCGAACATGATCTTCACGTGCTCGCCGAACGAATCGGGAACGCCGGTGGGCGCGCCGGCGAGTTCGCGCGCTTCGCCGCTCGCGTTCCGCGCCTCGACCTGCTGGATGCGGCGCTCGATCTCGCGAATGTTCTCGAGATACTGCTCCATGCGCTGGCGGTCGCCGGCGCCGAGTTCGCGCTTGAGTTGCGCGACGCGCCCGGTGATCCAGTCGAGAATGCTCGCCGTACTGCGGGTGCGAGCGGCGCGCTCGGCCGGTGTACCGCCCGTGCCGAACAGTTGCTCGAATGCAACGCGCGGGTCGCGGATCATCGGGAGCGGCTCGGTCGGCGATGCCCAGGAGATCGAGTCGGTGTAGACGCACGAATAGCCGTAGGCGCAGCCACCGGCGCGATCGAGCGGTTCGATGCAGAGCTGCATCGACGGGATCGGCGTCGACTGCCCGAAGCGCCGCGCATACATCTGGTCGAGCGATTCGCCGACGTAGATGTCGGACCCTTCGGTCTGCGTGGGGTGCGCCTGCGTGAGGAAGACGGCACTCGAGCGGAAGTGATCGCCGCCGATCTCTTCGGACTTGTAGGCCTCGGCCATGCGCACGTCGGTGTTGCTGACGATGGTGAGGCGCTTGCGCCAGGGCTCGAGCGGGGCCAGCGAGGTGGCCGAGAGGTCGAAGCCGGCGCCGGTGACCGACGGCGCCCACAGGTGCTCGCCCAGTCCGAAGGGGGAGCAGCCGGCGGCGCCGTGCACCATCTCCATGCAGAGGAGGCGGGTCGGATCGGCGGGGGCAGCTCCAACGCCTCGCAGCGGGAGCATCGCGTCGAGGTACGGGAGCGCGACCATCGCCCCCATCCCCTTGAGGAAGGTGCGGCGCGGAAGCGGTTGCCGAGGAATGAGTGGCATGCCGTCGGTCCCCTAGCGGAAGGTTGAGCTTGGACTTGGCGCCGGCGCTTCGGCCTTGACCGACCCGCTATCGGCGCGTTGCATCTGGAAGGCGGGGCTCTTCACCACGCCGAGGATGTAGGCGGTCATGCGATGGTCCTGCGCCGCCGCATCGCGCACGATGCGGCGCACGGTGGGCATGTCCGAGGACTCGACGCGCCGCCCGACCGCGTAGGCAAGGAGGTTTCGCGTGAAGGTGCGAAGGAGCGTCTCGTCGCGCCGCAGTAGGGCGGCTTGCAGCTGCTGCAGGTTCTCGGCCTTGCTCCCGTCCCACAACTCGCCGCGCGAATCGATCGGCATCCCGTTGTCGCGCAAGCGCAGGCGCCCCGTGACATCGAAGTTCTCCATCGCCAGGCCGATCGGGTCCATCATCTTGTGGCAAGAAGAGCAGGCGGGGCTCTTGCGATGCTGCTCCATGCGCTCGCGCACCGTCAGCGGGCGCCCGCCGTTGTTCCCGGGCGTCGCTTCGAGGTCGGGAACGCCTGGCGGCGGCGGTGGCGGCGGAGAGTTGAGCAGCACTTCCATCACCCACTTGCCGCGCTCCACCGCCGACGTGCGGGTCGCGTGCGAGGTGAGGGTGAGCACGCTGGCATGCGACAGGATCCCACGCCGCGTACTGTCGGGGTATTGCACCCGACGGTAGCGCTCGCCGGCAACACCGGGAATGCCGTAATGCTGCGCGAGGCGGGCGTTGATGTACGTGTAGTCGGCGCGGTACAGGTCGAGGACACTCCGGTCCTCGCGCACGAGGTGATCGAAGAACGTTTCGGTCTCCTTGCGCATCGCCTCGCGCAGCTGCTCGTCGAAGTCCGGATACTGGCGAATGTCGGGCTGGACGAGCTGGAGGTCCGGGAGCCGCAACCACTGGGCGGCGAAGCGGGTGGAGAGTGCGGATGCGCGCGGATCGGCGAGCATGCGACGCACCTCGCGCTCGAGCACCGCGGGCTGCGAGAGCGTCCCCTTGGCCGCGACCGCGACGAGCTGTCGGTCGGGGGGGGCGGACCAGAGGAAGAACGAGAGTCGCGACGCCAGATCGAGGTCGCGCAGCCGGTAGGACGCGCCAGCCGTCACGCCGGCCGGCGCACGCTCGAAGCGGAAGACAAAGTCGGGAGAGGCGAGGATCCCCTCGAGCGCGGTGCGAACGCCGGACTCGAAGCCACCGCTCCTGGCGCCCGCGTCGTAGAGCGCCATGAGGCCGTCGCGATCGCCGTCGGTGAGCGGGCGGCGATAGGCGTCGCTCCCAAGTCGGCTCACGATCGTTTGGGCACAGGGACGTTCGTCGGCGGGAGTCTTCGGATGGCAGGAGAAGATCCGCTGGCGCACTGCGGTCTCGCTCACGCCGGTGGTCTTGAACGGCCCCTTGATCGTGAGTTCGCGCAGGTGCGGGAGGAGCGAGAATCCGTAGGCGGTGGAGTTGGAGGTACTGCTCAGCGAGTACTTGAGCGGGGAGATGAGGTCCTGCACCACGCCCTGGAACGACGGGGGGACAAACGCTGCGGAGACGCGATGCTCGCCCGCGGTGATCCGCACGGTGTCACTGTTCATCGCCACGCCGTTCGGATCGGAGGCGTGCATGAAGCGATCGATATCGAGGAGGGCGACGCGCGCTCCATCGATGGAGACTTCGATCTTCTCGCCGCGCGCCAGGCCGCCGGCAAAGGCGCCGGTGGTCTCGTGGAAGAAGTTCATCCCGAAGAGGTAGTCGCCATCGGCCGGAAAGACGTGCAGCACGGAGATCCCGCCACGCGTGCCGAACGGCGCTCCTTCCACGTGCTCCACCTGCGATGCCGTCTTGGGGACGGTGTAGGTGTGCGACGCCTCGGTCGCCGCCGGGTTGCCTAACGCGAGCCAGGAGATGTCGCTGGCAGCGCGCAGGTAGGCATCGAGCAGCGTCGGCGAGAGTGCCTGGACGTCGGCGATGTTGTCGAAGTTGTCGCTCTTGGTATCGAGCGGGAGGTACGTCCCGGCATTGACGTCGAGGCCGAGGAGGTCGCGCACCGCCGCGCGATACTCGGCGCGGTTGAGGCGCTGGAAGGTGCGGTGCCCGGGGTCGGGGTGCGCGGCGGCCGCCGAGTCGAGCTGCGTTTCGAGCGTGCGGACGAGGGCGGCGAGGGTGTCGGGGCTCGGGCGCGACGAGCCCGGCGGCGGCATCATCCCTACCCGCAGCTTGGCCACGATCTTCTCGGCGACATCGGCGTTGGCGGGGGCCGCGGCCACGTCGAAATCGACGAGCGAGAGATTGCCACGCCGCTGCGTCGCGTTGTGGCACTTCTGGCAGTACTGCTTGACCACGCCGTTGAGTTCGGGCGCGCCGACCGAGACTGGCGCACGCGATTCGGAGCGAGCCGGGAGGACCAGCACCACTCCCAGGAGGATCGACAGGGCCGGCAACGTCTTCATGCACACCTCGCGTACCGGGAACTGCTGCCTACGGAAAGTTCTGCGAGCGATCCGAGCGGGGCGAAGTTGCCCCGGGGGTCAGCGGCGCCGCAAGGCATCAGCTCCCTTTTCTATAGATGTCGGTTGACGCGTTCCGCTCCGCTCCAGACATTGGTCGCCGAACGGGTCCTCCCTTCCCTAGTCGCAGCGCCCATGACGCGCCTCTGGTTTGCTGGCTGCCTCACCATCGTCGCCAGCCTCGCGATCGCGGTTCCGTCACCTTCGACGGCGGCCGCGCAGCAGTCGGTCCAGCACGCCACGCCGCAGGGAGCGACCGTCCCCGCGGACTCGATCGAACTGTTTGCCAAAACGCATCTCGCCGTCTCGGCGTTGCGCGATCGCTATCAGGCGCAGTTTGCCGAGCCGCAGAACAAGAAGCGCGAAGTGCAGGACGCCCTACACGAGAAATTCCATGAGGCGCTACAGGCGCTCCTCAAGGAGCATGGATACACCGATGCCTCCTACGAGCGGATGACGCGCCTGGTCAGCGTCGACTCGACGGCGCGGCGGGTGTTCGAGGCGGCGCTGGCGCGAGAGGCAAAGCCGTAGCAGCGAACGCGACGCCGGGCGACATCCTCATGACGATGTCGCCCGGCGCCGTTGCAGCTCGCGTGCATGCCCGCGTGCATGCCCGTGAACGCGCGCACGCGCGTGCGCGTGCAGCGGGACCAACCGTCACGTGGCGGGAAGCCGCCTCACTTGAAGGTGTCGGACATGAGGTTGGTGAACCACTTGAGCATGTCCTCGTAGTTCTCGCTGGTGGCGTCGAGCGACTCCGTGACGCCATTGCCTCCGGGGACCATGCTGCGCGTCGCTGGGTCATACCGATAGACGACGGAGAGCCAGGACGCGGTGGTGAAGGTGATAGGTGTGAAGCAGGACGAGTTCGTCACCGGCGAAGGATTCACCGTTCCGCCACTCAAGAGCTGAATGATGGCGTCGGCGCAGACCTTCGCCTCGGCGTTGGCGATGTGGCCGGCCTTGGGCTGCGTCGTTCCCGACGAGTCGCCGAGTACGTGCACGAACGGGACGGCCGTCGATTCGTAGGTGAGCACGTCGACGCCGGCGAACTTGTTCGGTGCGCCATTGGGACCGGGCGCGTTGGCGAGGCCGATGCCCGAGCCGGTGATCAGTTTTCCGGCCTTGTGAATGGGGATCGCGTTGATGACGGCGCCGGTGAAGGCACCGGCGGAGTCGGTCGTCACCATCATGCGGTCGGCGTCGATATTCGTCACGACTGCATTCGGCACGTAGGTGATGACGCCCTGGTGCGTCACGTTGAATGCCTTGGTGAAGTTCTGCACCTCGGCCTGGATGCCCGGGTTCGCATCGAGGATGATCACCTTGCCGCCACGCTTGACGCGCTTGAGGTAGTCGGCGACGACGCAGGCGCGTTCGTAGGGCCCGGGTGGACAGCGATACGGCTTGGGCGGGATGGTCAGGATGAAGGTGTCGCCGCGTCGCATCGCCTGAATCTGCGCCTTGAGCGCGGTCGTCTGCGTACCGGCCTGCCACGCGTGCACGATCTTCGCCTGATTGGTCACCGACCCGCTCAGCGGGAGTGGCTCGAAATCGATCCCCGGCGAGAGGATGAGGCGGTCGTAGGGGAGCGTCGACCCGTTGGAGAGGGCGACACTCTTGCCGATCGGATCGATCGACGTGACCGAGGCGCCCACCACCTTTACGCCGTACGCACCGGCAAGTGTGCTGTAGGTAAAGGCGAGCTGATTCAGGCTCCGCTCGCCGGTCAGCACCATGTTGCTGAAGATGTTGGAGTAGTAGCGCGCATTCGGCTCGACCAGCGTGACATCGACGCCGGTTCCGCCCCAGAGGCGGAGGAATTTCGCGGCCGTCGTGCCCCCCATTCCGCCACCGACGACCACGACCTTTCCGGTTGCAGCCGACGGTCCAACGTTGCCTTGTGCGAGTGCGGCAGCGAGCGGGGAGAGGCCAAGCCCGGCGGCGCCGATGCTCTGCAGGAAGGTTCGGCGTTCCATGGTCAGTGCCCCTGTTGCGAGAAGTAGTCGGCGATCAAGGCGATCTCGCCCTGCGTGTAGCCGAGGGCATGCACGTTCATGATGTTGCTCCTCGGGTTCTTCGCACGAAACGAGTTCAGTTCACTCACGATCTCCGATGCGCTCTCCCCGGCGATCTTGAGCTCGCCCGCGTTTCCATCGGTGCCGTGACACTGGAAGCAGTTGGCGGCGAGCGAGCGTCCGGGGAGCGGCGCGACCGTCGCCGCCTGCGGTGAGGTGGGGAGGAGGGTGGTGCGTGAGTTTGGCGTCGCGTCATCGAAATCCCTACACGCCGAAAGACTTACGGCGACGAGGATCAGCGCGACTGCCGCGGCCGGTGAAGCGGGAAGGTGGGGCATGATGGTGGGAGTGGGGGGGCGAGGGGGCGCCTGGTATCGCCGAGGCTATCCCGTCAGCTGCACGCGCGCTGTGACCTGCCTCCCACTCGCCTGCGCGATACGCTGCGAATCGTTTGACACTCCAGGCTGGTCGTTCATGAACACGCGATGACTGAGACTCATGCGTTGCCGCAGCGCTGGCGCGCGACGCGCGAGGATGCCGCGCGCTGGCGACGCGGTTGGCATGCCGGCGCTGCGCGAGGTGCGCGAGACTCGCGAGGTGCGCGAGACTCGCGAGGTGCGCGAGACTCGCGAGGTACGCGAGACTCGCGAGGTACGCGAGACTCGCGAGGTACGCGAGACTCGCGAGTTATTCGAGACTCGCGAGGTGCGCACCGAGTGCACCGGTCCGACAGCGCGATATCGCTGCCCCCGCTGACTCTGGCGCGAGCGCCGCGCGCGCTGCAGCGTTCCGCATGCCGCATACTCACCTGGAATCGCCCCCCCGCCGTGAAGGGGCGCTCACGCTCCGCCTCGCGACCACTACCCTCGTCGCGCGTCCCACGCGCTTCGCGAGTGCTCTCATCGCGAGCGCTCTGATCGCGAGTGCTCTGATCGCGAGTGCTCTGATCGCGAGCGCTTTCGTCGCTCCAGCACTCCACGCGCAGGGCGCGACCCCCGCCGCCGCCGACAACCCCCGCTTCGGTCGTTGGAAGCTCAAGTCCGACGCCCCTGCCCCCGCCAGCAACATCATGACCTACTCGCCGTACGGCGCGAGCGGGATGCGCGTGCAGATCGAATCGGTCAACGCCAGCGGCGACACCACACGCTGGGGATACGTGACCGAGTTCGACGGACGCGACATGCCGGTGACAGGGAATCCCGGACAGACGCACGCCTCGGTGCGCCGCATCAGCGATGCGGTCAACGAGATCATCAACTCCAAGGACGGCGTGGTGACGCAACGCCTGACCAACGTCCTCTCCCTCGACCACAACACCATCGCCGTCATCTACATGCGCGATGACGGGCAGGGGAAGACGACGCGGGTGACGTTTGCGACGTACGAGCGAATGCCGTAACGCACGGTTGCGGTGGTTCATTCCCCAGCGATTGGTGAGAGACGAGGACGCACGAGCGCCAAGGTCGTGGCGACGTTCGAAAGGGGTTCGAAAGGGGTGTGAAAGGTTTCAACGGGAGGTGACGGATGATCGAAGTGCGTCGCCGTGATACGGGGATGATCGCACTCACTCGCAGCGAGGATTCCCTTGCCGGATTGCAGCTGGAGAGCGCCGACCTTCCTTACGCGTCGCTCGGTGACTTCGACCTGCGCGACTCCAACCTGCGCGGCGCAGACCTCTGCAACGCCGACCTGCGCGGTGCGCAGCTCGTCGGGGCGACGCTCATCGGCGCGGACCTCACATCGAGCGACTGCGTGCGCGCCGATTTCTCCCGCGCTTCACTTGGCGACGCCCGCCTCCAGGCGATCAATCGCGCCACCAAGGGTGACGCCGGGACGCGCTTTCGGCGCGCGGACTGTACGCGGTGCACGCTTAAGCACTCCAACCTCGCAGCGAGTAGCTTCGCCGACGCCACACTTCATCGCGCCGACTTCACGCGCAGCGTCCTGCGCAACGCCGACTTTGCGGGGGCCGAACTGACCGGCGCCGACCTCTCGTTCTGCGACCTGCGCGGCGCCTCGCTGGCGCACGCTTCGCTGGTGGGGGCGATCCTCGCCGGGTGCAACCTCGAGGGAGCCGACCTCACCGGGGCTGACCTTACGCTCGCGTCATTGAACGGCGTGAAGTGCGCGGGGGCGCGATTCGGAGGGTCGCTCTGGTCCAAGACGTCGCTCGCGCGCGCGACGGGATTGCAGCTGGCGACGGGGCTCGACGACCTGCGCCTCGGCGACCCGTCGTCGATCGACCTGTGGACGCTGCGCGCGCACGCGGCGCTCCCTGGCGACTTCCTCGATCACTGCGGCGCACCGCCCGAAGTCATTGCGGCGCTCGCATCGCACCGGCTGCGCGACATTAGCGACCCAGTGTAGCAACCCGACACCCCTCGCCGCACGTCGAGTACCGCGACGTCGGAGGTCAGCCTCACACCGACGATCACATGATGCGTCGCCGGTCAGTCGGCGCGATCGGGGCGCGCGGCGTCGACTTCGGCCAAACGCCGAATGCGGGCGCCGAGGTCGGGAGGGACGACGACATCGCGCAGCTTCGCCCGGACGTTCCCCAGCACGCTCGCCTCGAAGCGGAACTCGCGGGCGCACCCTTCGCAGATCTCGAGATGCTCCCGGACGCGGTCGTACTCCGGCGGAGCAAGCTCGCGGTCCAGGTAGTCATCGAGGCGTCGGAAGGCCTCTTCGCAGGTGAAGCGGTTCAGCGAACTCATTCGTGGATCATCTCCCGGATTCGTCGCTGACGATACCCGCATCGATCGCGACAAGCCATAACGACTTCTGAAGCATCTTGCGTCCCCGGTGCAGGCGGGAGCGCACGGTTCCCACCGGGACGCCGAGCACGTCGGCGATCTCGTGGTAGGCGAAATCTTCCATGAAGTACAGCGAACAGACCATCTGGAATTCCTCAGGAAGCGCGCCGAGTGCTGCGGCGACGCGTTCGGTCCCGAGGCGGTCGATCAGCTCCGCCGCCGGATTCTCTCCCGACATGGGGAGCCCGTGTTCGGCGGAGCGGGCGTAGAGCTGGAGGACTGGAGCATCGTCGAAGTCGACCGTCGACGGGCGCCGGCGATCGCGCCGATGCCGCCCCCAGAACGTGGTCGTGAGGATACGAAAGAACCACGCCTTGAAGTTCGTTCCCGGCTCGAAGCCGTCGCGCCCGCGGCAGGCGTGGAGCGCCGCTTCCTGCACCAGGTCCTCGGCGTCGGCGCGGTTTCTCGTCAGGCGTAACGCGTAGCCAAAGGCAGCCGGGACGACGCGTTCCAGCTCGTCGGCGAAGGGGCGCACCTCGCGCCCCTGCAGCGCGCTGGCGGGGGGGGGCTGGTGCGGCGCGATGCGGCTCAGGATCAGGGTGAAACGCGCCCGTGGTCACCACGCTCTCGATCGCTGGGGAACGCGCACCAAGTGATGCGGCGCCGGCGGGAGTGTCAAGGCTGGCCGTCATCATGTCGCAGAATGGTGGCGGTCGCCAGTGCATGGTCGCCAGGCGCACGCTCCGCCCAGTCATCGAGCGAGAGCCCAACGCCTCGCAACATCGACTGGAGCATCACGCGATCGTACGTATGATGCGCCGCGATGCGGATGAAGTCGCCCGGACGCAGCGCCACGGCGTCGAGCCCAGGGGCGGCGATGCGCGTCGCTCCGTTGCACTCGAGCCCTTCGTCGAGGCGCCGGTCATCCTCGGAGGCGCGCATGGCGAAGGTGAAGCGTTCGGGGGCGACGCTAGCCGCGAGGTCGCGCGTCAGTACCACGAGCGCGTGACGGTGCCAGTGCGTGAGCCATGCATCGGGCACATGCTGCTGCGCCACCCGCAGCGAGGCCTGGCGCAGGTCGAGTCCGATGAGGAGTTCGTCTCCCGGCGCCATGACGGCGCGAATGCTGCGCAGTACGCGGATTGCGACTACAGGGGAAAAGTTTCCGAGTGCCCCGCTGAGGAGCGTGAAGATCGTCCCCGTCGCTCGCCGCACGGGGAGCGGCGTCGTCACGTCGGTGGTGATGGCGAATGCGCGGAGCTCGGGATCGCGACGCAGCGCCAGTTCCATCCCATCGTTGGCAAGGTCCGGGTGCGTGTCGATCGCCAGGAAGCCGGCGAGCGGTGCAGCGTCGGCCGGGCGTTCGAGGAGCGGCGCGGCGCTATCCGAACATCCGCCGAGGAGCTGGACGATGCGGCGGCAGTCGCGCCGCCCGGATTGCAGCTGCAGCCATTCGCGAACGAGCGGTGCCTCGACCTCGCGCCAGCGTGCCGCCTGCTGTTGCGCGATCGCGCGGCGGAGCGGTGCAACGGCGCGGTCATGCAGGAACCTCCCGGGGAGCTCGCGCTGCCGACGCGCGAGTCCATCCGCGACCTCCGCCATGAGCGCCGTCGACAGGCGACGGTCGCGTGCGGGAGGGAGCGAGGGAGCGCGACCCACGGCGGCTGCGAACGGGGTATCCATGGGTGCGCTCCTCGCGGTGAAAGAAAGGGCTTCGGTTGTCGCGGCTTAGTGCGCCGCGGTGTTGACGGGCGACGGCTTGATGCTGACGCGGATCACTTCGGCCACCATCGGATACTTGAAGCCATCCTTCACGAGGCGGACGACGCCGTTCTCGGCGGGGCCGGTGTTGGGAGCGGCCTGACGCGGCGCCTGGTTGGGGCCGAGTCCCGGCTCCTCGTTGACTTCAGTCCCCGTGTCCCACAGCTGCAACTCGCGCGTTACGTCCATGGTGAGCGGCATCCCCTTGGCATCGAAGAGCGCGATGCCGGCGGCGCCCGGGGCGTAGAACAGGTCGTTCGACTGCCCGAACATCATCGCCATCGTGAGGCGCTGCCCCGGCGCGGCCGGGAAGGTGAACTCGTACGCCTTGCCGGGAAGGATTGGGCCCGGCTTGCTCTCGCCGACGGGCATCGTCACCACGCCACTGTGCGCGACGCTCTTGAGATTGGCCTTGATGTAGTCGGCCAGGACGCCAGGATTGCCGTCTTCGGCTAGCTGCTCGAGCCCCTGTCCGCGATCCTTCTTGCCGGCGGTAAACAACGGATTGCCGGCGTCGGTGACGGTCCAGAGAATCGGCGCGGTGGGGGCCGGCGCGGTCTTGCCGTTCGAGAGCTTGAGCGTGTTGGGCGTGGAGACGTTCTCGACGCGGACGGTGAACTGCACTTCGCGCCCGGTCGCATACTGCGCGAACAGCGGAGCTGGGGCGACCAGGGCGGTCAGGATGAGGGTCTTCAGGGTGGACATCGTGCGTGGTCCTCGCAGGGATGGAGTCGTGTGTGATGTGTGTGAGATGGTCTAGCTGCTGGCCAACGGCGCGCTGCCGAAGTTCACGCCGAAGCGACGGCACCAGATCGTGACGGTGCGGTACTTGGCCAGGTCGATCGTGGCAGGGACGTCGTAGTTCTGATCGCCGATGTTCCCCTTGAGCGCTCCGACCTCGATGAAGCCGGCGTCGGTGACGGTGGCGTTGTCCATCGCATCTGCTGCTGCGACGAGGTAGACCCGCACGTCCGGCCCATTGGACGTCGCGAAGTCCGACAGGCGCAGGACGCGCTTGCCATCGGCGAGCTTGAGGATGGTGGCGGTGCCGCTCGTCTCGTGGTGCACACCGTGGAAGGAGCCAGCGGCCAGCGTCTTGGCCGAGGCGGCGTCGCCGGGAAGCGAGCCGAGTGATTCATTCACCTTCGCGTTGACGAACAGACGCTCGGGGCGGAAGGCGAACCAGAGCGCGGCGCCGAGCGCCAGGACGACGGGGATCGTGAGTTGTTTGCGCATCATGCAGTCTCCAGGGTCAGCGAGGGCGACGCGTCGTGCATCGCATCGCCGTCTAGATTGCCAACTCGCTCCGGATGGTTCCCGTGATCTTCCTCGCCCGCGTGTTCGTGCCGCGAAATCGTCGGCGCGTGGCGCGTGCCGAACTGCACGATGTCCTTGGAAAAGACGACATCGAGCGTCCATTCGAGGGCCACGCGCACCTTCTTCTCCAGGCGCGGGAGCTTGGAGAGGTAGATCGTGCGCCAGAGCCACCAGGCCACGGCACCCGAGAAGTTCATGCCGAAGATGTTGGCGACGCCGGTGCGCCGACCGATCGAGGCGAGGAGCCCTAACGTGCGAAAGCGGAACGGCGCGAGTGGTTCGCCGCGCATCGTCGCGACGAGATTCGCGGCGAGGCGCTTCCCCTCACGTAGCGCGTGCTGCGCCGTTGGCGGATACGTGCTCCCGTCGGGCGCAGGAATCGAGGCGCAGTCGCCCAGTGCCCAGAGTCCCGGATGTCCCGGAACCTCGAGCGTCGGGGCGACGACCACCCGCCCGCGCGACTTGGTGCAGGTGAGCGAGTCGAGCACCGGATTCGCCGACGTCCCCGCCGTCCAGACGACGTTCCGGCTGCGGAGCGCGCGACCGTCCGAGAGGAGTACGACGTCGCCGTTCACCGCAGAGACACGCGTGTTGAGCGCGACTTCCACGCCGCGCTCGCGCAAGCGCTCCTGCGTGTAGCGCCCGAGACGCTCGCCGAGTTCAGGGAGGAGATAGTCACCCGGATGCACGATGAGGACGCGCACGTCGTCGGTGGTCAGGTTGCGATAGAAGCGGAGTGCCGCGCGCACGAAATCGTTCACCGCGGCCACCGTCTCCACGCCGGCGAAGCCGCCACCCGCGACGAGCACCGTGAGCAGCGGCTCGCGGATCTCGCGGCTGCACTCGAAATCGGCTTCCTCGAGATGGGAGATGAGCTGGTTGCGGAGCGTGATCGCATCACCCAGCGTCTTCATCGTGATGGCGCGCGACTCCAACCCGGCAATGCCGAAGAAGTTGGTGACCGCACCGAGCGCGAGGACTAGGTGGTCATACGGGAGCGCATGTGCGTGCGTCCCGTCGGCGTGGGTGACGTGCACCGTGCGCGCGTCGGTATCGATCGCTTGCACCACGCCGGTGAAGAGCGACGTGCGTCGCAGGAGCTTGCGCAGCGGATTCACGATCGTCGCGAGATCCAGGTCCGATGCCGCGACTTCGTGCAGCATCGGCGTGAAGAGGAAATAGTTGTCGCGATTGACGAGCGTGATCTCGACCGACTCGCTCGGGCGCAGCGTACGCTCCAGCTCGCGGGCGACCGACAGTCCGCCGAAGCCACCGCCGAGGATGACGATGCGGGTGGGGCGTTGCAGCTGGCTCACGCGATCACCGACATCCCGCCCAGTTCGCGCAGCTCGGCGATGAAGGCCTGCGTCGCCTCGTCCGTCTCTTCGACGATAGGTGCAATGTCTTCGCCTTCGGTACGTCCAGCTGCAACGGACGAGGGCGTGTGCACAACGAGAAAGGCGCGTGCGATCCCCGCGGCGATGGGCAGGCGAAGCGACGGCGTGGCCAGCGACAGCGAGGGCGTGGCCGACAGGGAGAAGTCGCGATCGAGGGCTATGGCAGTCATGGTGTCGCTCGGCGGCAAGGGACGGGTGCGTCCGGTTCGGGAGGCTGGAATGCCATTCCGGTTCGCAGGGTTCCCCGTCCGGCGCGCCTCGCCCGCCGTCGTGCCGGGGTGGTGGCTCCCGAACGCGTCACGGCGCGGGAGCCGTTGTCCTGGCCCCCGCGCCGCGCGCTATATCCTTGTCCCGCGCAGTTAGTGCTCGAGCGGTGCGACCTCGCAGAAAACCTTGATCACGCCCTGACCGCTGGTGAGCGTCGCGAGAAGCTCCTCGTGCTTGTCGAGCCCCTTCACCGGATTCGTGAGAAGGCGCGCCAGCCAACCTGGGTGCGAGAGCTCGAGTTGCGAGAGGTCTTGCACGCCGCGTTCGAAGTCGGCGAGCGAGGCATTCACGCTCCCCACTGCGACCTTGTTCCCGAGCACGAAGCCCTGGTTGATGCGATCGGCGGGGACCTCAACGGTTCGGTCACCTCCGGTCACGCTCACCATGACGAGCACGCCGTTCTTCCCCAGCGCTTCCATCGCCTCAAAGACCAGCGGAGAGAAGCCGGTTCCCTCGAGGATGATGTCGAACGGGCCGAACTGTGCCGCCGCCTCGCGCACGCTCGTCTCGGCGGTGGAGCGATACGTCACACCCAGTTCGTCGAGGAGCTCGGCGTTGCGATACGGGCGGACGTTGCGCCCCATCGTCACGACCTCGAGCCCGCGCTGCCGCAGAATCGCCGAGGCGATCAGCCCTAACGTTCCGGAACCGATGACGAGGGCGCGGCGCGGGCGCCAGACGCGGAGGCGGCGCTGGATCTCGAACGCCTGCCCGATCGCCTTCTCCGCGACGCTCGTCGGTTCCATGAGGACCCCCGCCGTCCGCAGCTCGCTTGGCACTTTCACGAGGTAGTCGGCGCTGTCGGCGAAGTACTCGGCGAGAAAGCCATGGCGCAGGTTGATCCCGCGCTCGAAGTACGTGTCGTCAGTGGTCATGTCCTGCAGCCCGACGCGGTCGTAGACGCTCGAGCCCGGACGGCGCACCGAGGCCACGACGTAGTCGCCAGGCGCAAACTCGGTGACGTGCTTCCCGACGCGCTCGACGATGCCGAAGCTCTCGTGCCCGATGATGAGGTAGTCGTCGCCTGGGGGGGCATTGCCGTATTCGGCGGCGTTGATCTCCTTGTCGGTTCCGTCGACGCCGACGCGGAGAACGCGCACCAGGACTCCGCGACCATCGGCGATGTCGTTGACGCTTGGGCGCGGAACGCGACGCAGGTGCATGCTGTTAGGCGTCCCCGGGATCACGGCGACCGCCTGCATGGTGGTCGTGTCGGTGATGTCGGGAGCGAGTTGCGGGTCGTGCACGGCGGTCATGGGGTAGTCCTCGCGGTGGCGGGCATCGGCCAGGGGCGGATGCCCGGGATGTTGAGGCGCACGCGATAGAGCCCGGTGCGCGCAGTGATGTAGAGGGTGCGGCCATCGGCGTCGCCCCACGCCATGTTGGCGGGCGTTTCGGGAGGGGCGATGGTGCCGAGGTGCGTACCGTCAGGCGCAACGATCCAGATCCCGCCTGGACCGGCGGCGTACAGGTTGCCATCACGGTCGACCTTGAGTCCGTCCCAGGCCTGCTCGCCCGGGTGCGAGGTGGTGGCGTCGACGAAGACCGTCCCCTTCCCCAGCGTCCCGTCAGGCCGGACCGGGTAGCGCATGATGACCTTGTGCTGCACGTCCCAGTTGCTGACGTAGAGCCATCGCTCGTCAGGCGAGAAGGCGATCCCGTTCGGGCCGGTGAGTTCCTTCGTGAGGAGCGTCAGCGTCCCGTTGGCGAGGCGATAGACGCCGGAGAAGGGGGTCTCCTTGCGCGGATCGTCGAAGACCTTGGGAAGACCGAACGGCGGATCGGTGATGTAGAGCGATCCATCGGACTTGTAGACCAGGTCGTTTGGGCTGTTGAGCCTTTGGCCGTCGAAGTGCTCGGCGAGCGGGGTGATGAGCCCGTTCTTCTCGAGGCGAACGACGCGCCGCCGCCCGTGCTCGTCGATCGTCAGGCGCCCTTCGGCGTCGAGGGTGAGCCCGTTCGACCCCGGCTGGTGATACTCGCCGATGTTGGTCCCGGTGTAGCCGCTCTTCGTGCGGAAGGGCGTTACTGTCCCATCGACTGCATAACGATAGATCGTATTCGCGTCGGGATCGCTGAAGAGTAGGTAGCCGTCGGGGTGCCAGATGGGGCCCTCGGTGAAGAGGAAGCCCGAGGCGATATGTTCGATGCGCGCGTCGCGTGGGACGATCGCGTCGACCACCGGCTGCAACCGCTCCACTTTACCCACCGCTGGCGTGCTCGCCGCCACACTCGCGGCGGAGTGGACATCGAGTGTCGCCGAACGGATCCAGACGTAGTTCCCCGGCGGATCGGAGAGCGGGCCATTGGCGCCGAAGACGGCGACTTGGAAGACCTGGCCGGGGCGCGCGTCGCGCGTGAGGACGACGCGATTGGGGGCGTTCCATCCGCGAATGGCGCCGCTCCCGCTCGCGCCTAACGGCGTCGCGAGCTTTCCATCGACCCAGACTTCGGAGTAGTCGTCGACGACAATCTCGAAGACGAGCGTTGCACCCTGCGTGGGCGTGCTGCCGACCTGCGCCGGCACGGTAATCGGGAACCGATACCAGCCGAAGGAGAGTCGACCATTGCTACGGCGCTCCTCCAGCAACGTGGCGGCGACCACCGGCCACGTCGAATCATCGAATCCCGCTGCTCCAGCCTTGGGCTCGAGGTCGTACGTGCGGTTGGGCGGGCCACTGGGCTTGAGGTCGGGCCCAACAGCGTGATGCGAGACGGCGACGACGTCGGCGTCGTGGTAGCGCCATTCGCCGCGGACGAGCTGCGCGCCTTCGGTCGTGCGCAGATCGACGATGGCGTCGGGGCGCCGAAACGGAACGTCCTGCGTGACCTGGGCCGCGAGCGGAAGGGCGAGCGCTGCGATGCACAGCGCGGCGAGCGCCGAGACCGCGCGGATCGTGAGAGGCGGTCGCATGCTGTTACCGCACCTTCACGACGTAATACGTGAGCGGCCCCTGCACCTTCTCGAACCAGTGTGGCGTCCCGTTGGGGACGATGACCACGTCGCCCGAGGCGATCTGGCGCGAGCTTCCGTTGTCGATGCGGGCGCCGCGCACTTCATCGGATGCCGTGGCCTTCCCATCGACCACCGTGCCGCCGGTGACTAATTGCGCACTGCCTCCCAGCACGTAGATGATATCGGTGTCCTTGGCGTGGACCTCGGCCATCCCCGGCCCTTCGCGACGCGAGGCGTGCACCATGTAGTTGTGCGTCCCGTCGCCGTCGTAGAGCACCGCGCCCTTGGCGAAGGCCGCGGCGACTTCCTGGTGCGACCAGGCGTGGATCGGTCCCGTCGTGGATGATGTCGCGGCCGGCATCGCCGAGAAGGCGGCGGCGCCCGCCATCGCGAGCTGCTCGTCCTGCGGTGCGCTCGCCGCGCCGCTCACACCGACCCCACCGACGATCTCGCCGTCAACCACGATCGGGACGCCGCCCTGCAGCGGGGTGAAGTCGTCGAGCGCAATCATCGGCGTGCGCCCCCCCTTGATGATGTCCTCGAAGAGGCGCGTCGGCTTCTGGAAGAGGACGGCGGTGCGCGCCTTGCCGATGGAGATGTTGGCGCCGGCAGCGAAGGTGTTGTCGATGCGCTCGAGGGCCATGAGGTTGCCGCCGTTGTCGACGACGGCGATGACGCCGGTGGTGTTCAGGCGAGTTGCTTCGGCGACGGCAGCGGCGATCACGCGTCGAGCACCGTCGGCGTTGAGCGAGTGGCGCGCCACGACCTGGGCGTGGAGCGGCGCCGCGAGAAAGGCGGCGGCGATGAGCAAGCGAGGAATGCGGGGGGACATGGGCGGTGCTCCGGTAGTGAGTTGGTCGAAGAGATGGTCAGCGGCGCTCGGCGAGCCTGACGACGTGGCCGTCGGGGTCACGCACGACGAGCGCCTTGCTGAAGTCGAAGGGAGAAACGGAGAGCGCGATCACGCCGCCCGTGAGGACAGGAACCGCCGCCAGGCGCAACCGCCGGATGGCGCGCTCCGCGTCTGGGATGGCGAGCGTGCTCTCCCAATGCAGCAGGTCATTGGCGCGAACGTCAGCGGGGTACGGCCGCCCATCACGCGGGGCGAGATACTCCAGGAGCTCGACGCCCGGGCCTGCTGAGGCGCGCAAGGCTGTGATGCGCAGATGCGCGCCGAAGACGTTGTTGAGGTGCTCCTGCTCGGTCCCGTAGTTCTCGCTGGCGCCGGCGACCTTCATTCCGAGGAGATCGCGATAGAAGGCGAGGCTGCGCTCGGTGTCGCGCGCGACGATGGCCGTGTGGTCGATCCCGAGGAAGAGCGTGTCACCGGCGTTGCGGTGCCACTTCGCGGCACCCTTTCCGTCGGGGAAGTGCAGGATCTCGAGGACGTGCTGGTCGGGATCCTTGAAGTAGAAGGCTTCGATCCCGCCGGCGTTCGGGTTCCAATCTGGGAGTCGCTGCGGACCGCTGGAGGCATGCTCGACGTGGTTCGCGCGCAGGCGTGCGTACGCCTGGTTCATGTCGCGCACGATGATCGCCACGTGCTGGAACCACTCGTCGTTGCTGCGCGAGTCGACCGGGATCGGTCGCCCGCGCGGCACGAGGTACTCGGTGAGCTCGAGTGTCTCGTCCGCCAGGCGCAAGCGCACCACGCGAGCGCGCGAGCCGAAGACGCCCGTGAGGTGCTCGAACGCACTCCCCGCGACCTCGGCGTCCGACGTCACGCGGAAGCCGAGTACGTCGCGATAGAAGGCGATCGAGCGATCCATGTTGGAGACCGTCATCCCGACCGACGGGAGGTCTTCGACTCCAACCGGCGCCAGCGTCGCGGCCGGCGTAGCAGCGCCGTCGTGCAGTGTGGCCGCCGAGTGGCGCGCTCCCTGCGCCGATGCCGCCGAAGCGACGATCGCCAGGAGTGCGCTCGTGAGCCGTGCAGCGCGCGCGAACGGGTGCGAGGAGGGGCGCGCGCTCCCCGTGCAGCGCGCGCGCGTTGAGGCAGCTGTCGACGGAATCATCGGATCGTCGCCGGCTCGAGGAGCTGCTGCGGTATACGACGGGTCACCGAGTGGCGCGACGATCCGAGACGCTCGAGGAGGTGATCGCCCACGCGCAGCGCATTCGCCATCACCGTGAGCGCCGGATTCACTGCGCCGCTCGACGGGAAGAACGACGCGTCGACGACGTACAGGTTGTCGACGTCGTGCGCGCGGCAGTTGCGGTCGAGCACCGAGCTGCGCCGGTCGTCGCCGAAGCGAATCGTCCCGTTCTGGTGCGCCACGCCCGCGAGCGGAATGCGCTGCCCGAGGAAGAGGGAGCGCTGGTGCAACCCTTCGTGGCAGTCCTTGCCGTGAATCGCGCACGGCGGCTGGCGGCGCATGAGGTCTTCCAGCTTGGCGCGCAGCCGGCGATGCCCCTCTTCGTTGTTAGGCGTGTAGGCCAGGACGATGTTCCCGTCGCGGTCGAGCGAGACGCGGTTGTCGGGATCGGGGAGATCTTCGGAGGTGAGCCAGAAGTCGAGGGAGTGTTTCCCCATGAGGTCGAGCGTCCAGCGCGGAGCGATCGCCGGCGCGCCGGCCGAGAGCGTCGCCGCGTCGAGCTTTCCCACGAAGGAGATGTGCCCCATCGGGAACTCCCACTCGGGCGACCCGAAGTAGAAGTCGTTCACCGAGAGCGTCTTCTGGAAGACGGTCGGGTTGGGGCACTTGGAGATCGACATGAGGACGGAGTTCACGTGCCCCATGTAGTGACGCCCGACCATGTCCGACGCGTTCGCCAGTCCCTTCGGGTGCTGATCGTTTGCCGAGCGAAGGAGGAGCGCCGCCGAGTTGATCGCGCCGGCGCTCACCACCACCAGGTCGGCGGAATAGCGCTCGACGCGCCCTGCGCGCTCGACCACGACTCCGCGCACCGACGTTCCAGACGGCGACGTCTCGAGTCGCTTCACCAGCGCGTTCGTGAGTAGCGTGACATTCTCGTGCTGGAGCGCCGGGTCGACGCACAGGACCTGCGCGTCGGACTTGGCGTTCACCAGGCACGGGTGCCCATCGCACGTCGCGCAGCGGATGCACGGACTGCTGCGACGATTGCGCTCGTTGAGGCGAACGCCTAACGGCGTGTGGAACGGATGCAGGCCATGCGCCTGGAAGTGGTCGGCGAGCTGCTGGATGCGCGGCTCGTGGCTGATCGGCGGATGCGCGTACGGCGCCGACGCCGACGGCTCGGTCGGATCGACCCCACGCTCGCCATGCACCTGATAGAGATGCTCGGCCTCCGTGTAGTACGGCTCGAGTTCGTCGTAGGTGATCGGCCAGGCCGGGGAGAGTCCGCCGTGGTGGCGGATCTCGCCGAAGTCCTCGCGACGCAGGCGGAAGAGCGCAGCACCGTAGAATTTGGTGTTTCCGCCCACGTAGTAGTTCGTGTGCGGGTGCAACGCGCGTCCGCGCGTATCGCGCCACTCTTCCTTGGTGTTGTATCGCCCGTTCTTGTTGACCTCGAGCGTGCTCCAGTTCTCGGGTTCGCGCGGGACGTAGTCACCGCGTTCAAGGAGGAGGATGCGCTTTCCCGATGGGGCGAGCGTGTAGGCCAGCGTGCCGCCGCCGGCACCGCTTCCGATGATGATGACGTCGAAGTGCGTCTCGTGGGTCATTGATCCGCCTGGGGTCGGCCGAGATCCCGTGATCTCGTGCGGCGGCTGTAATGACGCCCCTGGGAGGAGAGTTCCCGCGTCCTGCAGCTACTGATTTGGGTGGGGGGAGCGGGGGCGCGGTGCAGCGCGCGCCGGTGCCGGGAGGGCTATGCCGTGCCGAACGGCGCGGCGCCTTCGCGCGTCGGCGCGCTCTCGCGTGCGTCCGCGAGCGCGCCCGTGTGTGCGTGTGTGCCTGCGGGCGCGTGTTCAGGCGTGCGGGGACGCGCGTGTTCAGGCGTGCGGGGACGCGCGTGTTCGGGCGCGAGTGCGTGCACGTGCGTCGACGCGCCTCCGTGCGCACGCTCGGGCGCGTGTGGATGCCCACGCTCCGGCTCGTCCTCCTGTACGTGCTGACGCTGCGCCGTCGATGCGGCGTAGTCACAGAACAGACAAGGCGTCGCATGCATCAGCTTGCCGCACGGCACCGCCGCGCGTCCCATGCGCAACGTGAACAGCGCGGCGGCGAGCGACATCCCGGCGAGCGGCGCGGCAAAGTAGATCCAGATGGCGTGCCACTCCCCCGACACGACCGCCGACGCCACCGTGCGCGCCGGGTTCATGCTCATTCCCGAGATCGGCGACTCGAGCGTGATGTACGTAGCCACGGCGATCGCCGCGCACACGCCCGTGTATCGCGCCCACCGTTTCGACGACGACACGGTGAGCACGAGGAGCATCTGCAGAAAGCTGATCCCGACCTCTGCGGCGAAGGCGGCGACTGTTCCGGCACGCCCGGGACGCGTCACCACGTAGTTCACGCTCGGGTGCGACAGCATCATCCGGAGAATGGTCGCCGAGAGCGCGACGCCGAGCGCACCACCGATGAACTGCGCCACGATGTAACCCGCGGCGTCGGCGGGGGCGATCTTCCCTAGTCGATAGAACGTGAGGGTGAAGGCGGGATTCATCTGCGCGCCACTTCGCCGTCCCCACGGCGAGTAGACGAGCGTCACCAGCGTGAGCCCCATCAGCACTCCCATCGTCGCCTGCATCGCCAGCGGCGCGTGGACATAACGACGCACTGGGGAGTCGGGGTGGAAGATGAGCGCCCCGAACAGGCACGCCGAGAGCATGAAGCTCCCGAGCGCGCCTCCTTCGATCGCGTACTCGGCGATGTGCAACCGACGGGGGTGCGCGGTCATCGCGCGAGCGCGGGCGTGTCGGTGGTGCGACGTACACGCCGCGCAGGTACCTCGGCGGCTGAAGCGCGCGCCGGAGTGTCATCGGGCGGCGCGACGAGGACCGACTCCGCCAGGCGCAACGCTTCCCCGACCGACCAGGCCTGGAAGGGCGCACCGGTCGGCGCCCACGGTGCCTCGGCGTCGGCGATCTCCGAGAGTTGCCCGGGGACCGCATCGGCGTAGTGGGCGATCATCGGCTCGAGGAAGCGCTGCCGCGCCTCGCGCCGAGCGTCTGCCGTGTCGCCGTGCACGCGCACCCATCCCTCGATGAAGGCGCCGGCAAGCCACGCCCACACGGTCCCCTGATGATAGGAGCCGTCGCGCGTGCGCATGTCGCCGCCGTAGTGAGCGACGTATCGCGGGTCGTCAGGTGCAAGCGATCGCAAGCCGGCGGGCGTCCAGAGCGACGCCTCGCAGCGCTCGATCACGCGGCGCGCCTGTTCCCCCTCGACCAGCGGCCACGGAAGTCCGCCCACGGCGAGGAGCTGGTTGGGGCGCAGGGAGAGATCCACGACGCCCGGCTGGTGATCGACGTCCACCACGTCGGCGAGCGACCCGCTCCCTTCGTGCCAGAAGCGCGCGGCGAACGAGGCGCGAGCGCGCGCCGCGACCTCGCCCCAGCCCCGCTCCCAGCGCGCCGCCACCTGCAACGCGTTGATCCAGAGCGCCTGGATCTCGACGGGCTTGCCGATGCGCGGCGTCACCACCCAGTCGCCGACGCGTGCGTCCATCCAGGTGAGCTGCACGCCGTGCTCGCCCGCGGCGAGCAGCCCGTCGTGATCGGCGTGAATGCCGTAGCGCGTCCCGTTCGCGTAGCCGCTGACGATGTCGGTCACGGCCCGCCGCAGCGACTGCTCGTCGGAGACCGCGAGGCTCCCCTCTCGCTCCGCCGCGGCGAGATAGTCGTGCACCGCGATCACGTACCAGAGCGATGCGTCGACCGAGTTGTATTCCGCCGGGGCCCCGCCTTCGGGGAAGAAGTTCGGGAGCATCCCCTGGTTCACGTGGTGCGCCCACTCGAGGAGGATCGCCCGCGCGTCATCCAGCCGCCGCCCCGCGATACACAAACCGCGGAGAGCGATGAACGTGTCGCGCCCCCAATCGGAGAACCAGGGATAGCCGGCGATGATCGTTCGTCCGCCGTTGGCACCTCGACGCACCACGTAGGCATCGGCCGCCTGATGCAGCGGCGTGCGGAAGGCGGCGCGGCGTGCGCGCTCTGCACCAGACACCACCTCCCACAACCGCTGTGCACGGGCATCGAGGAGGGATGACTCACCCGGGGTGTCGCTCCCGAAGGCGAGTACCGCCCGGCCCTCGCGCAGCGCAAAGCGGATCGTCCCGGGCGCCGCACAGTCTTCCACGAAGTCGAGTCCGCGCGCACGCTCCTCGTCGTACTGAAAGGAGCGGTACCAGTTCGTCTCCGGTACGAAATCCCCGTTGGTCACGGCAGTGACGCCCGGTTCGCCGCTGTAGGGGCGCCAGTCGATGCGATGGCCGGCAACGCGCGGGGTGAAGTCGAATGCGGTGTTTTCGTGCGTGGTGCCGTGCGTGTCGCGCACCGAGAGGAACGGACGCACGACGAGCGTAGCGTCGACCGGCGCCGACGTCGACCACGAGACCGCGACCAATGGCGAGCCGTGCTGCGCGACGACTTCCTGCGTCAGCTCTGCGCCGTTCGGGAGGGCGAATCGCCAGGTCGGCCACGGAAGATGCGAGAAGTCGACGAGCGCGGCGCGCTCGGCGGGAGCGGTCACATCGGGGACGTAGCGCTGCGCGGTGAGGGCGATACGCCCGTCGCTCGTCTCGAGCCACGCGTCGAAGCCGTTCACCAGCGTGACGCGCTCGGTCGGCGGGCGACGAGAGACGGTGAGCAGGGCGTGATAGCGGCGTGTGCGAATCCCGTCGACGCGCCCCATCGCGTAACCGCCCAGCCCATCGCTCTCCAGCCACTCGGCGTTGGGGTTCATGGCACACGCTCCATCGAGTCTGGTGACCCGGCGAGCGCTCCTTCAGCGATCGCCTCGAGGTGCGCCGGCGCTTCATCGTGCGACGTCGGGTGGCGGTGCTCGTGCGCGTGGTGATTGACACGCTTTGTCTTGTGACGGCTTGCCGCCACCGTCTCGAGGCAGCGGGTGACCAGCGCCGTCCACCCGGTCTGGTGACTCGCCCCCACGCCGCGCCCCGTGTCGCCATGAAAGTACTCGTAGAAGAGCACCAGGTCCGACCAGGCTTCCTCGCGCGCGTACCGCTCCTCGCCGCCGTGCACCGGGCGATGACCGCCCTGCTCGGGAAGGAAGAGCTTCGCCAGCCGCATCGAGAGTTCGTGCGCAACCTGATCAAGCGTGAGCATCGTCCCCGACCCCACTGGGCACTCAACCCTGAACTCGTCGCCGTAGAAATGCGCGTATCGTTCCAGCGCCTCGATCAGGAGATAGTTGAGCGGGAACCAGATCGGCCCGCGCCAGTTGGAATTTCCACCAAACAATCCGCTGCTGGATTCGGCGGGATCGTATCCCACGCGGAATTCCTCGCTGCCAACAAGGAAGACGTAGGGCTGCGCCTCGTGGACCTTCGACACCGAGCGAATGCCATATGGCGAGAGAAACTCGGACTCATCGAGGAGGTAGCGCAGCACCCGCTCGAGCCGCTCGCGCGACGGAATCGCCAACAGTCGATGCTCGTGCAGCGTCCCGTCGCCGTTCGACTCGGCGCGCGTCTCGATGTGACGACACAGCTCCGGACGGTTGGTGAGGAACCACTTCATGCGCTTGGAGAAGCCGGGAAGGGCAGCGATCGTCTCTTCCTCCAGGATCTCGCAGGCAAAGAGCGGGATCAGTCCGACCATCGAGCGCACCTTGAGGGGGATGTGCTCTCCACCGACGTGCAGCTCGTCGTAGTAGAAGCCGTCATCCTCGTCCCATAGCCCGTTTCCGCCGAGCGAGTTCATCGCGTCGGCGATCGCCACGAAGTGCTCGAAGAACTTCGACGCCACGTCGTCGTACGCCGGGTTGGTGCGCGCGAGCTCCATCGCCATCGAGAGCATCGTCGCGCAGTAGAACGCCATCCACGCCGTGCCGTCGGCCTGTTCGAGGTGCCCGCCGGTGGGGAGTGGCTGCGAACGATCGAAGACGCCGATGTTGTCGAGCCCGAGGAAGCCACCGCCGAAGAGGTTGTGCCCCTCGGGATCCTTGCGGTTCACCCACCAGGTGAAGTTGAGCATGAGCTTGTGGAAGGCGCGCTCGAGAAAGAGCACGTCTCGCTCGCCGCGGGCACCGCTCATCTTGTAGACGCGCCAGGCCGCCCACGCGTGCACCGGCGGATTCACGTCGCCGAAGGCGAATTCGTACGCCGGGATCTGTCCGTTAGGGTGCATGTACCATTCGCGCAGGAGGAGGAGGAGCTGCTCCTTGGCGAAGTGAGAATCGACGCGCGCGAGCGGGAGGGCGTGGAAGGCGAGGTCCCACGCGGCGTACCACGGATACTCCCACGCGTCGGGCATCGAGATGACGTCGGCGTTGTACAGGTGCAACCAGTCGGCGTTGCGCCCGCGCTTGCGTTCGGCGGGAGGCGCCGGCTGCGCCGGATCGCCCTCGAGCCACTCGTTGACTGCGTAGTGGTAGAACTGCTTGGACCACAACAAACCGGCGTATGCCTGCCGAGCTACCGAGGTCTCGTCGGCGGTGAGCGTGGAGGGGATACGCGACGCGTAGAACGCGTCTGCCTCCTCGATGCGACGCTCGAACGTCTCGTCGAAGGCGACCGTGAAGGCGCGCTCGGTCTTGTCGGTGCGAACGACATCGGGGCGGAGACGAAGGCGCACGACAGTGCGTCCGCCAGCCGGCACGTTGAGCTTGAAGAGGGCGGCGACCTTGGTCCCGTGCGCCGCCGGGTTCACTGCGAATCGATCATTGCGCACCACGTAATCGTGGAACGCGTCCTTCACGAACGGCGTGACGTTCGTGCTGCCGTAGAGGCGCGCGGCGTTGGTGTCATTGCCGGTGAAGAGCCAGGTCGGCTCTTCCCCGCTGCTCGCGCTGTCGCACTCGAAGACGAAGTTCCCGAGCGTCTCGTGCTCGGCGACCACGCTGCGCGGATCGCGCGCACGGATCGACGGCGGCGACGGGAACTTCTCCCCCGTCCGTCCCCACGACCAGGTGTTGCGGAACCAGAGCGTGGGGAGCAGGTGCAGGTCGGCGTCCTCGGGCCCGCGATTGTGCACCGTTAGGCGAATGTGCACGTCCTCGGCGCCTTCCTTGGCGTATTCGGCAACGACGTCGAAGTAGCGCTGTTCGTCGAAGGCGCCGGTGTCGGTGAGCTCGAACTCCGGCTGGTCCTTGCCGCGCCTGCGGTTCTCCTCCACCAGTTGGGCGTAGGGGAACGCGCGCTGCGGATATTTGTACAACGCCTTGAGGTACGACGACGTCGGCGTGGCGTCGAGGTAGTAGTAGCACTCCTTCACGTCCTCGCCGTGGTTCCCCTCGGGACCAGTCAGGCCGAAGAGTCGCTCCTTGAGGATCGGGTCGCGCCCGTTCCAGAGCGCGACGGCGAAGGCCAGACGCCCTTCGCGGTCGCTGATGCCGAGGAGGCCATCCTCGCCCCATCGATAGGCGCGGCTTCGCGCGTGGTCGTGCGGGAAGTCGTCCCAGCAGTTGCCGCCGGGCGAGTAGTCCTCGCGCACCGTTCCCCACTGCCGTTCGGAGAGGTAGGGGCCCCACCGCTTCCAATTCACCAGGCGACGCGCGTCTTCAGCGAGGCGTCGATCTTCGGCTCCGTTCACGTGCGCACTCCCGATCGAGGGTCCAGGGATTCCGTGCCCGACGAGAATGACACGACTCGGCGCAGGGTTCCCGAGCAACGCATGCAGATTGGCAAACTCTCAGCGCAGATGCAGCATTGCGCGGAAGGAACGCAAGTCATCTCACACACGGTCGCCGGTCGCGCGGCCGCCGGGGACCGACCGGAGAACGTCGGCCATTTCTGAGCTGACCTCCAGCCGAGTCAGGCACGCGGCGGGGCGATCGGGTTACCTTCCATGCGCGCGGGAGGTCAGGCGTTGGGAGGAGGGGGAGGCGCCTGCGCCGTCACATCAGCATGAGCACCCGAGCCCTCGTCCCACCCCGTGCCACACGCGTCAATAGAACGTCACGTCACCGTGCCCACCCCACACGCTGAGCCCGACCGGACCCTCACCAACGCGCTGCGACTCTTCGGGCGCGCATTGCGCCTGCGTTGCCCTAACTGCGGGCAGTCGCCGGTGCTCAAGTCGTGGGGGACGGTGCATACCCGTTGCGCGACGTGTCACTTCCGCTTCGAGCGCTCGAGCGATTCGTACTTCACCGGGGCGATGTTCTTCAATCTCATCGTCGCCGAGTTCCTCTTCGCCGTCCTGTTCGGCAGCGCGTTGATCCTCTCGTGGCCGACGGTGAACTGGGACGCGATCACCTACGGAGCGGCCGGCGGAATGTTCGTCGCCCCGATCGCGCTCTATCCGTTCTCCAAGGTGCTGTACCTCAGCATCGACGTCTTCATGCGACCGGTGCGTCCCGAGGAGTGCGACCCGGCGAACACGAACTGGACCTGGCTCGGCGTCTAGCGCCGCGCGTGGTCCGGCTGCTGCCCCGCGCTCACGCCGGCAGCGGAGGGGTATCCAGCGTGTAGTCGAACTCGTACGAATGCTTCCCGTCGGCGATGAGGATGCGCATCTCTCCCGCGAGTGTCGTCAGCGCTCCGGTCCCCGAGTCGGGTACCACGGCGAGTACGAGTGTGGGCGTCCCACGATTCATCGTCCCGCTGTGCTGCAGCACGAACGACCCCTCCCATCCGGCGAGCGTCCCCCGCACGTGCTCGAGCGCCACGTAGCCCGCCGAGCCCTTCACGTGCCCCATCGCGCTCAGCATCTGTCCCTTGCTCCGCGCCGTCAGGTCGCCCTCGAAGACCTTGTCCAGCGTTAGGCGCGCCACGCTCGTGCCGTCCGCAAAATCGTCCGGCGGCTGCGGCGTCATCTGCACGGTGAACGTCCCTGTCGCGCGCATCATGCCCCCCACAGCGTGCGGAAGACGCGCATGGCATTCCCGCCGAGGATGGCGGTGATGTGCGCGTCGGTGTAGCCGCGACGGATGAGCCCTTCGGTGAGGTCGAAGGTGCGCTTGGGGTGATCGAGCCCGGCGATGGTCAACATCCATTCCCCCTTGGCATCCACATGCAGCTGGTAGCGGTCGAAGTTGGGAGTCGCCGGATTGCCGGCGCCAGGGCCGTTGACCGGATTCGGATTCCCCACGACGTCCATGTCGCTCCCGACCGCGAGCGCTTCGACTCCCACCAGCTTCTTCACGTAGTCGAAGTGATCGAGGACGTTCTCGATGGTCACCGGCTCCTGCTGGCGCACCATCATCCGCAGGAAGGGGATCCCCATCACGCCCCCCGACTTGGCCATCTTCTGGATCATCTCGTCGGTCTTGCAGCGCAGGTGCCCGGGGAGGAGCGCCCTACAGCTGGCGTGCGAGAAGACGACCGGACGCTTGGCGAAATCCAGCGTGTCGAGCGTGGTGCGATCGGCACAGTGCGAAACGTCGACCGCCATCCCCACCTTCTCCATCCGCTCGATGATCGAGCGACCGAAGACGGTGAGACCGCCGTCGTGCTCCTCGAGGAAGCCGCTCCCGATGCGGTTCTGATAGTTGTAGGTGAGCTGCGAGAGGCGCTGTCCCAAACCGAAGAATGTGTCGACGTCGTCGGGGGAGCGGAAATGATCGGAATTCTGGAAGGTGATCATGATGCCGACCTTCCCCGACT
>CAZWVG010000042.1:25107-29419 GCA_964637355.1 uncultured Gemmatimonadaceae bacterium | reverse complement strand
GTGCGCGGCGCGAAGGGCGAGGGCGCAACGCGCCGCGCGCGTCGTCATGCCGCGATCGCCGGCAGCTCGGTCCCTCGCACGCGACGCTCGAGGAACACAAAGAGCGCGAGACAGGCAGCGCCAACGCCGAATTCGAGGAGAAGCATCCCGCTCGTCGCCCAGCGGTCGTGGGCCCACCCGTCGGCGCGGAGCATCAGGAGGCCGAAGAGCGTGTTCATCGCGAAGTACACGTTGATCTTCGTCGCCGCCGCGCGATCCCCGATCACTTCCATCACCATGCCGGTGAGCGTCGCCGTGCAGAGACCGAGGGCGAACGAGTAAAAGAGCGTGCTGGCGGCGTAGCCGAGCGAGGTGCGCGGCGAGACGAGGAGGAGGAGCGCTGCGGACGCGGAGATCGCGCACGCAATCGCGTATGCCCGCGCGCTCGGCACGCGCGTCGCGAGTACTCCCCCCGTCATGCAGCCGGCGACGATTGCGATCCCGCCCCCCGCTCCGAGGACGAAGGCGACCGAGTCGGCGGAGGCGTTCCACTCGGGGCCCAGCGATCCGAAGAGGAACTGCGCCGACCCGGTGCCGATGGGGAGGATGGCCAGGAGTAGGCCGATGCGTCCGGCGCGGCTGCGGAGGAGCGAGACGAGTTCGTTCCACGCGTCGCGCCCGCGCGCGGCGAGAGGTGCATGACGATGCGTCGCCTCGGGTTCGGCCAGGCCGATCAGCGCCAACGAGCAGCAGAGGAGCAGCAGACCGAGCGCGACGCCGGCGATCCATGGCGCGGGAGCGTGACGCGTGAGCCAAAGTCCGAGCCCGCCCCCCGCTGTTTGTCCGAACTGATTGCCGCTCTGGAACCACCCGCTCGCGCGCGCGCGTCCGTTGGCGCCGGCGTTGAACGCCATGAGCCCTTCGGTGGCGAACGCGACGAAGGTCGCGGCGAGATTCCCGCTGAGAACGAGCAGCGAGAGGAGCGCGATACTCCCGCTTCGCATCGGTGTCGCGGTCATGGCGAGGAGTGTCGCCGCCATCACCGTGATCGCGATGCGGTACCACGCCTTGCGCGAGAGCGAGTAGTCGGCGAGCGGAGCCCAGAGGAACTTGAATGCGTGGGCAAAGAAGGCCGACCCCACCATTGCAGCTGCCGCCGACACGGGAAGCCCCGCACGAGCGGAGAGGTAGCCCAGGGCGACGCTCGGATAGCCGATCATCAATCCCATGGGGAAGTACAGCACGGCGTAGCGCCACGGGTGCGGCGCGCGAGCGGCGGAGGCGTGCGCGTTCATCGGCGGGATTCTGTCCTGCCATTCGCGTGCGCGCCAGCGCATGCAGGTGCCCGCGTAGGCACGGACACGCAGATTGGCACCGATGCGGATTCACGCGGCGTCGCAGCCGCGCGCACGCGCGGAGGCACTCGTGCGTGCATCGCTGTGTAGGTTACCTGACACAATCCCTCTCCTCACTCCGTAGCGTCTGCATGGCCGGTCCCGTCATCGAAGTCCAGCATCTCCAGAAGCGCTACGGCAACACGCGCGCGGTGCAGGACGTCTCGCTCGAGGTGCGCGAGGGGGAGATCTTCGGGATCATCGGCCCCAACGGCGCGGGGAAGACGACAACCATGGAGTGCATCCAGGGGTTGCGCCGCCACGACGCCGGGACGATTCGGGTCCTCGGACTCGATCCGCACGCCGATGCCTCGCGCCTTCGCCAGCAGATCGGCGTGCAGCACCAGGAGGCGCACCTGCAGAAGCGCATCAAGGTGTGGGAAGCGGTCGATCTCTGGTCGTCGCTCTACGACGGCGCGGTGGACAGCGACGCGCTCCTCGACCGGCTCGGCCTCACGCCCAAGCGCAACGCCTGGTTCATGACACTCTCGGGGGGACAGAAGCAGCGCCTGTTCATCGCGCTCGCGCTGATTCACGAGCCGCGTGTGGTCTTCCTCGACGAACTCACGACCGGGCTCGACCCGCAGGCGCGCCGCGCGATCTGGGAGCTCGTGACCGACATCCGTGCGCGCGGCACCACGGTGCTCCTCACCACACACCTGATGGAGGAAGCCGAGCGCCTCTGCGACCGCGTGGCAATCATCGAGCACGGGCGCACGATCGAGTTGGGGACGCCTGACGAGTTGGTGCGCCGGCACTGTCCGCAGCGCCGCGTGACGTTCAGCGGTACGGGCGAGGAGATCGCGGCGCGGCTCGCGAGCATTCCGGGGCTCACGGACTCGTCGAGCGATGGCATCACGCACACGCTGTCGGGGCAGGGCGACGCCTTCGTTTCCGAGGTGATCGCCTTCATCGCGCGTGAGGGAATTCGCGTGACCAGCTTCCGCACCGATGAGCCGTCGCTCGAGGATGTCTTTCTCACGCTCACCGGCCACACGGTGCGGGAGTAGACGATGCTCAAGGGATTCTGGAAGCTGACATGGCTCGAAGCGAAGATCTTCGTGCGCGAGCCGATGGGGGTGATCGGGACATTGTTCGTCCCGGTGATTCTCTTCCTGGTGCTCGGGCGCTCGTTCGGCGGCGATGTGGCGCCCGACGCCGAGGGTGCACCGTTCAACGTCGCGATCCTCGCGGCGCTCTTCATCGCGCTCGGGGCGGTCTCGTCGCTGGTGGCGATCATCGCCATCTATCGCGAAGGCGGGATTCTCAAGCGCCTGCGCGCGACGCCGCTCTCGCCGATCACCATCCTCGGCTCGCACGTGGCGGTGAAGATGGTCTTCACGGTGATCGGGCTCGGACTCTTGCTCCTGGCGGGGAAGCGCGTCTTCCCGGGGGCGATGCAGGTGAACGTCGTGAGCTTCACCGCGGCGGTGCTGGTGGGAACGCTCAGCATTCTATCGTTGGGCTTCATCATCGCCAGCATGGTCCCGACGGCGCGCTTCGCCCAGCCGATCTCCGCCGCGCTCCTCTATCCAATGGCAGCGATTTCGGGACTCTTCTTTCCGTTGGAGCGCGCCCCCGCGGCGCTGCGCGCCGTGGCGAGTCTTCTCCCCACCACGCACGCCGTCGCGCTCATGCAGGGGGTGTGGGACGGGAGCGGGTGGTGGGCGCATCGCACCGATGTCGCCGCGCTCGCGGTCATCGCCGCGGTAGGGATCACGATCGCATCGCGCGTCTTTCGGTGGGAGTGAACCCGGCTCGCGCGTGCTGATCGTCTCGCGTACGCCGCTCGATCGCTGCCTGCGAGCGCCGGGCGCGACGCACCGCCGCAGCTCGTTCGCGGTTCAACCGCGTCGCTCCTTCGCGGCTCACCTCCCCGCCGCCCACCGCGCCCGCCCTCTCGCGCGTAGGGGCGATCGTCCCGAGATTGTGCAGCGAACACTGTGCGGAGTACCTCCCATGATGATGACGCGCGTTTTCGCCGCACGCCTGCGCTCGCAAGCAACCGGGCCGCTGATCGCAATCGGAGTCCTGCTCGTCGCCACATTGGCGTGCGCCGAGCGGGCAGGGGGCGAGCGCACCACCGACGACGCCACGGCGCGCAGCGAGGTGTTGGCTCGCCTCGATGCCTACACGGCGGCAGCGCGTGCGGTCGACGCCGACGCGAGCTCCGCATTCTTCACCGCTGGCGGTACGCTCTTCGAGCCGGGCATCCCGCCGATCGTGAGCCGCGACTCGATCCGTGCGTTCGTGCAGTCGTTTCCCGGCGTCGTGGTCGACTCGGCGGTCGCCACGGCCGACACCGTGGAACTGTTCGGCCCCACTGCGCTGGTGTGGGGGACGTACTTCGAGAAGTTACGCTTCGCCGGGCAGCCGCCGAGCGCGCAATACGGGCGCTTCGTGATGGAGTGGCGCCACGAGGACGACGGTGCCTGGCGCATCGATCGTTACTATCGCATCCCGCTCCCCGAGAACTGGACGCCAGTGCAGCAACGCGCGGCGCCCTAAGGCCTCGAATCACCCGACGAGCCGGTCACGCACAGCGCCTCGACCTGGCGCGTGACCACGGGTTCGAGCTGCTCGACGTAGGTCAGATACTGTCGCGCCGCCTCGGGGGCGACCTCCGCGCCTAACGTGAGCTTCTCGCGCGCCACCGGGAGGAGCGAACTCGCCAGCCGCGACAGGGCGCACTCGTTCGTCTTGGGCGCCTCGGTCGCCGCGACCTGCGAGACGGCCAGCGCGGTGGCGCCGAACAGGAAGCGCGACTGCGGTGTCGCGTGCACGCTGTCGGCAAAGGCAAGAAAGCCAAGGGCGACCGAAAGGTCGCGCCGTTCCTTGCTCTGGTTGGCCGCGCGGAAGAGGGCATTTCCGCGCGCGAGGGCGAATTGTGCGACGAGGATGCTGTCGTCGCCGGCGGCGAGGGCGCGATATACCGAGAG
>CAZWVG010000042.1:0-25097 GCA_964637355.1 uncultured Gemmatimonadaceae bacterium | reverse complement strand
TGTGGTGGCACCTCATCGGCGTCGCCGTGATCGGCCTGCGCTTGCGCGAGGAGGAGGAAGCCCTGGTCGAGGGTCGAGTCGATCACGAGGGCGCGGCGCAGCGACTCGAGCGCATCGTCGGCGCGCCCGCTGCGCCGCTGTTCCTGCGACTGCAGCAGCTGCAACTCGGCGACCTGGGGAAAGCGATCGATTCCGCGCGCTGCGGCCACGGTCGCCTCGCCCTGCACGGCCTGGGCGTAGAAGGCGTAGAGACGCCCGTCGCCGGGGAATCGCAGGACGCCGCCGGCGGCGACCGCGAGCGCCTTCACGCTGTCGCCCGCCAGCCGGGTTGCCGAGGCGAGTTGGAGGACGAAGGTGCTGTCGTCGCGCGACTCGGCGTCGCGCGCCATAAGCTTCTCGCCGACCGTCGCGGCCTCGCGCCACTCCTTGAGCGAGAAGACTGCCTGCCATCGCATGCGGAGCATCCCCACGTCGTCGGGGTCGGCGTTGGACAAGCGTTCGGCGAGTGGACGGGCGAGGCGTGAATTCCCACCGCGTACCAGCGCCCGCACCACGCGACGCGTGAGATCGACGTTGAACGAATCGGTGGCCGCCAGCCGCAGCCAGTGCGCGCCGGCGCGTCCCTTGTCGCCGAGCGCGTCATAGGCGCTCGCCGCGCTCTCGAGCGCCCAGTAGCTCTCCGGCGTCACGGCGAGGACGGCGTCGGCCTCGCGCAGCACCTGGCGCGAGTCGGCACCGATCTGCACGAGCGACGTCATGAGGCAGGTGCGAAGGATCGCCTGCGGTGCATCGGCGACGAGCCCCGCGCGCGCGGCGTCGATCGCCTGCTGGAAGCGCAGCTGCCGCGCCGCATTCTCGCAACGCCGATGCGGATAGAGCTGCACGCGCGCCGCTTGCACGGAGGCGGCAAAGAGGATGGCCGCCGAGTCGAGCGTCGGTGCGCGCACGGCGCGGAGCGGCTGTACCAGGCGCTCATCGCGCACGAGGCTCAGACGCCCCTCGAGCTGGATCGACTCGCCCTCGAGCGACGTCACCTTCCCGGAGAGGATCTCATCGGAGCGAAGGGCACGCGCGACGCCGGTGAGCGCTCCGCCGCTGAGTGGGAGACTCACGTCGATCCCGCTCCCCGCCAGGAGGACCGACGCGTCCCCCGTCCCCGCCACGACGACCTCGCGCCGGGAATAGAGCCGCTGCACGCGCCCGCGGATCGCCGATGCGGCCTGGCGTCCGAGTCGTGGGTCGCTGCTCTCGAAGTTGTTGACGAGGATCTCCTGCCGAGTGAACTCGCGCGCATCCTGCGCGTCGGCACGGCGCGCGCAGGGGGACAGGAGCGCGAGCGTGGCGAGCGCGCGCGCAAGCGAGCGCGCAAGCGAGCGCGCAAGCGAGCGTGCAAACGAGTGCGCGAGCGGGAGCGCGAGCACGCGCCGTGGGGCGCGTCCGAGCTGGCGCGCACGCATGGGCGAGGTGGACGTCGATGGCGCTCGGCGCGGCGGAGCGAGGAACCTCATCATGCCATCGTGACCTGCTTCGTCGTCGCTACGCGAGGGAACGGGTGGCGACGTCGCGTCACCTGCCGCGGGTGAGGGGAAGGGGGGAGATCGGGCGCCCCTTCGCCTGTTCACGTTGTACGACGCACCGCGTCCGGGCAAGATCGCGCGCGGTCGGTCACACCATGGACAGCGCTCCCGGTGCGACGAATTGGTCTGGGCGGCAATGGAATGGTGATGGTGCGAGGAGGGCGGGGCGGCATGTTGTTGTTGGGGGGGGGGGGCCCCAACCCCCTCTCGCCCGCTTGCAACCGCACCACTACCTCGAAACGTCAACCCGACTCCGCGTCGCGCTCCCCGCCACGAATCCCTGCCACCTTACGGAAGCCCGCTACCGCGCCCCCGGCGAGAGCAGCCCTGTCGCGAGCATCAACCGCTCCGTGCGCACCCCGCGCGACACCATCACGAATCGACTCCCGTCGCGCGAGACGTCGAACATGGGGAGTTCATTCGGCGTGTACGACGCGCGAAAGAGGAGTTCCGGCGGCGTGAACCAGGGAGACCCTCCCGTCGGGGCCACCTTAATCGTGACTGAAACGAGGCGGTCGTCCTGCCAATACAGGATCTCCCGCCCGTTGCTCCCCCACATCGGATTCACCCCGCCCGACGGGGAGATGCGCGCCGGGTTGGCCGCGTCGGGCATGGCGGCCACGTAGATCTCCGCGCTCCCGCTCTCATCGGATTGGTAGGTGAGCCAGCGCCCGTCGGGGGAGAGGCTCGCGCCCGTTTCGTGGGCGTGCGTGCCGACGAGCCGGCGCGGGGCCCCGCCAGCTGCGGGTTGCAGCCAGATGTCCCCCTGGTCGCCGTCGCTCCACTGCGTGAAGACCACCTGCTTTCCGTCGATGGACCAGCCGGTGGGCCATTCGGATCCTTCCTGCGCGGTGAGCTGTCGCGGCACGCCGCCGGCCACCGGCCGAACGAAGAGGTCCTTGCCGCGGCTGGCGATGGCCGAGTAGGCGAGCCACTGCCCGTCGGGACTCCAACGTGGGTCGTTGTTGTCGCGTCCGTCGTCGGTGAGCTGGACGGTGCTCCCGGTGACGAGGTCGGTGACCCATAGCTCGCTGGGCCCGCGCCCTGCGGGAAAAGCGCCGTAGGCGATGCGCCCGCCGTCGGGGGAGAAGCGCGGCGACCAGGGGACGCGGGTGGGGATGGTGCGCTGCACGCGTCCGGCGCGGTCGGTGACGACGAGGCGGACCGACTCCTGGTCGGCGTCGCCCTCGACGGTGCGATAGGCGACGGCCCCACCGGGCGACACGTCGAACAGTCCCGCCAGCTGCAATGGCGTGGTGGCCGAGCCGTCGAGTCCCCGTTCCAGGCGCGAGGGGGATCCCGTCGGCTGCAACGCCTCGACGTCGAACGGCTGGCGATAGAGTTCGCCTCCGCGTCGCGCGAAGACGATGTGGCCGGCGGCGTAGCGCGCCCCTGCACCCGGCTCCATCTCGCGCAGCCGGCCGGTGGCGAGATCGAGCACGCCGACGCGCCCCGCGTCATCGCCCCGCGCCACGGTCACCAGTGCGGCGCGCGCCCCGGGAATCCAGTGTGGGTGCAGGAGGCGCCCGGCGGGGGCGGCGGCAGTGACGGCGATCGGTTCGCCACCGGTCGACGGCACGCGGAAGAGCCCACCGTCTTCCACGCTGAACAGGATCTCGTCGTTGCTCCCCCACGAGCCGCCGGCGAAGGCGCCGTCGTTGGGAATCGCGGTGAGCTTCTGCGGCGTCCCCCCGTCGAGATCGAGTCGCCAGAGCGCGCCGTTCGCCGAGTAGGCGATCGCCGTGCCGTCGCTCGAGAAGAACGGGGCGTCGGCATAGTCGGTTCCGGGGAGCGCGCGTGCGGCGAACTCTCCCGCGCGCCTGACGAGGAGGACCGGGCCGCGCGCCGAGCTCCCCAGGTAGACCACGCTGTTGCCGTCAGGTGCAATCGCCGGCGCGCCGAGCCCTCGCACGCTCGAGTCAGCGTCGAGCGCGAAGCGAACAACGGCTGGGGCGGGAAGGGACGCCACGCGCTCTGCGTTCGCCCGCTCGGCGCCCGCGCGCCCGCGCATCCACCCGGCCACCGCCGCGACGGCAACGAGCCCGAGTGCCCATCCGGCCATCATCCCGACCGTGCGCCTGGAGAACGAACGCGCCACGCCTGCGGCTGGCGGTGTCGGCTTCGGCAGCGGCACCGCCTGCGCGTCCTGCAAGGCAGTGGCGAAGGCGGCGGCGCTGGCGAACCGGTCGGCCGGGATCTTTTCCATCGCCGTGCGAATCGCCAGGTCGGCGTGCGGTGGCACGTGCGGGCGGCGTGCGGCGAGCGGCGGCGGCGATTCGGTGAGGACTCGCGCCACCACCGCCTGCGCGGTGGTGCCGGCGAACGGCGGTTCTCCCGCCAGCATCTCGTACGTCACCGCGCCTAACGCGTAGACGTCGGCGCGCGCGTCCACGACCCGGTCCCCCATCGCCTGTTCGGGCGCCATGTACTGTGGAGTGCCGAGCGAGAGCCCGGTGCGCGTCATGCGCTCGCCCCCGGCGTGCTGGACGGCGAGGGCGATGCCGAAGTCGGCGACGACCGCGTGATCACCCTGCAGGAGAATGTTCTCCGGCTTGATGTCGCGATGCACGATGCCGCGCGTGTGCGCGTACGACAGCGCGCCTGCCACTTCGCCCGCGATGCGCAACGCATCGGCGACGGGGAGATGTCGCTCGCGCTCGAGACGCGTGCGCAGCGTCTCCCCCTCCACGTACGGCATCACGTAGTAGAGCAGTCCGTCCGCGCTCCCCGAGTCGTAGAGGGGAAGGATATGCGGATGCTGCAGCGAGGCGGTAAGCTCGATCTCCTTGAGGAATCGATCGGGGCCAAGGACCGCCGAGAGTTCGGGGTACAGCACCTTGATCGCCACGAGGCGACGGTGCCGCACGTCGCGCGCGAGGAAGACCATCGCCATCCCACCCTGTCCGAGCGCATGCTCGATCTCGTACCGGTCGGCTACCGCGCCGGTGAGGCGCGCGGCGATGCTCGCGCCGAGTGTCCCTGCAGTCGATAGTTGGAGTGCGCGCTCCCGCTCGCGTTCGTCGTCCGGCGATGCGCGCAGGTCGGGGAGGACGGGGCGTTCGAGAAAGCCGGTCACCGGCTCCGCCGCGATGAGTGACTCCACCTCGCGACGAAGCGCCGCGTCGCCGGCACACGCGACATCGAGAAACGCCGATCGCTCATGCGCCGGGAGCGCGAGCGCCCGCTCCAGCGTCGCCTCGATCGCTTGCCACCGCTCGGGCGTGGGAGCGGGAGACGGGGTGCCGGCGGCGGGGGTCGTCACGACGAGAGTTCGCGGTGCAGCCAGCGACGCGCGAGGTTCCAGTCGCGAATCACCGTGGCCTGCGAGACTTCCATCGCCTCCGCTGCCTCTGGAATGGAAAAGCCCGCGAAGTAGCGCAGCTCGACCAATCGTGCCTTGCGAGGGTCGAAGGCGGCGAGCCGTTCGAGGGCATCGTCGAGCGCGAGGAGGTCGATCGCTTCATTGGATGTTGCGGCGCTCGCGTCGAGGCTTGCGTCGATCAGCGTGACGTGCTGCGCGCCGGCGCCTCGCTTTCCCGCGAGTCGCGCACGCGCATGGTCGACGAGAACGCGCCGCATGACACGCGCGGCGATTGCGAAGAATTGCGCGCGCCCTTCCCATCGCACGCGCTGCTGGTCGACCAGGCGCAGGTACGCTTCGTGGACAAGCGCGGTGGGCTGGAGCGTATGACCCGCGCGCTCGCGCCCCAATACGCGCCCGGCGCGCTGTCGCAGCTCGTCGTACACGATGGGGAAGAGCGCCTCGAGCGCGCCCGAATCTCCCGCGCTCCACGCCTGCAGGAGTCCGGTGACGGCGTGCTGGTCGCCGGCGGACTCCGGAGCTTCTTCCGTGACCTCGTCCCGCTGGGCGCCCTCGGGCGGCTCGGCGAAGAAGGGAGGGGGAGAGGGGTGCATGCGATACGTGACCCGGCTGCGGCGAGGATCGGGGGCGCGATGCGCGCGCGCACCGGTAAGGATTAGAACGTGGGAACGGACAAACGGTTTCTCTCGGGGCGATGAGTGGGTTCGTCACGAATTCTCGCGTCAGGAATCGGGCGCCTCTCCGACGCCCGATGGCGCTCGGCGCCAGTCGATGCTCGACCCACCCTGGAGGATCCCATGATTCGCATTCCAGCGCGCGCGCTCGTCGCGCCCGTCGTCCTGTTAGTCGTCGCCAGCCTGCTCGATGGTTGTGCGCGCGCGACGGTTCGTCCCGAACCGGTGGAGGTCGCTCGCGAGCGCGCCGAATCGCTGCGCTTCGACAACGAGGGGCGCGACCGCCTCGACATCTATCTCGTAGGAGAAAAGCGCTCCTGGCGCCTTGGCCGACTCGAGCCAGGCGCCGCACGGTGGCTCCGCGTCCCCGCCGACATCCCGCCTAACGACCTCGCGCGCATGCAGCTGGTGGTGCTGGCGAATGCGGAGGTGACGGTGGCGCCGATGCGCGATCCGCGCGCGGTGACGACGATTCGCCAGCCGGTCTTCGTGATGGCAGCGCAGCGTTGGGCATTCGCCGACGGGCAGCTCAAGGGGGTGCGCGCGAGATAGCGCGCAGGCCAGATTGTGCGCATGGCCGTTGCCTCCTCCGATCCATTCACCACGCCGTATCTCGTCGTGCGCGGCGTCATTCAGACGACGTTCGGTCTCCGCGTGCACGGCTTCGACCTCGGCGGAAAGGACGTGGGCGACCTGGACGGAGCGTCGATCTTCATCGATGACGACGTGGCGCTCGATGTGCGCCTGGCGACGCTGCTGCACCTGTTCGGACACACGGTGCAGTGGCACCAGAGTGCGCTCTATCGCGAGCTCGGTGCGCTCCCACTCGACCAGGCGATCGCCCGCTTTCCGCGTCGCTTCTGGATCTATGAGCGGATGGCGTGGCGCTACGGTCTGCGCCTATTGATCGAAAGCGGTCTCCCTCACATGACGGAGTGGCTGCGCGAGGCCGCGCGCGAGGATGAGACGATGCTGCGCGCCGCCCTTCGCTGCGGTCCGTCACCGACGCCTCTTCCGGAGCTCCGAGCGATCCCCATCCCCGAATTCACGCCGACCAAGTTTCGCCGGCGGGCTCCCGGATCGCTCGTGGTGCTGCTGGGGTGACGCGTTGGGGTGACGCGTTGGGGTGACGCGTTGGGGTGACGTGTTAGGGTGACGTGTTAGGGTCTCGCGCCGGGCGACGCGTGACGGTGATGCGACGGGCCGATGCGTGACGCTGATGCGTCGGGCGACGCGTGACGGTGATGCGACGGGCCGATGCGTGACGCTGATGCGACGGGCCGATGCGCGATGCAGCGTCTGCGCGCCTTGCGGCGATGAGACAGCTCCCCCCACATTCGCGTCCCAACCCCCCGTCTCCCGTCCCCCGTCCCCCGTCCGCCTTGAGAAACGTCTACGACCCCGAGCGCGTCGCGGAGCTCGATGCGCGCATTCGCGCCCTTCGCCCCGACGCGGCGCGGCAATGGGGGAAGATGTCGCTCCCGCAGGCCGTCGCGCACATGGCCATCGGATTCGAGTCGGCGCTCGGCGACGTGGAGATCAAGCGCGTCTTCCTCGGGCGGTTGATCGGCGGCTTCGTCAAGGGGATGGTCGTCAACGACGACAAGCCGCTCCGGCAGAACAGTCCGACGGCGCCGGAGTTCATCATCACCAATACGCCCGACCTGGAGCGCGAGCGGGCGCGCTTGCTGGCACTGCTCCACCGCTTCGCCGATGGCGGCCCCACGGCGTGCACGAAGAACCCGCACGGCTTCTTTGGGCCCATGACGCCGGACGAGTGGGCGGTGCTGCTGTACAAGCACACCGACCACCACCTGCGGCAGTTCAGCGCCTAACGCGCCACCGCTCGATGCGCGACGCACGGGGGGCGGCGCGCAGGACTGCCGCGCGCGCTCCCGCCGTCACGCTTGACTTCGCGACGGGCCTAACGCGATGCGATCCGCCAGCGCACGCGCCCGGCGTACGGGTCCTTCGCCAGACGCCCGCTGCGGACAACGAGCGGCTGCACGTCTCCATCCGGGAGCGTAACGCTCCCCGTCGCCTCGCCGCCGCCGACATTGAATGTCTGGATCTCGATGTCATTCCACTGCATGGCGGCCGTGCTCTGGGCGACTGCCAGGTGCGGGATCGCCGAGTGGTTCTTCACGAGGAGGATGATGGGGATCGCCCCGCCCTTCATGTCGTACCAGCGCCCCCCCTCGTACGGCTGGCGCGACTGGTAGTCGATCCACGTTCCCGGCGGGAGGTAGACACGCCGACTGGCCGACTCGTCGAAGAGCGGCGCCACGAGGAGCTGCGACCCGAACATGTACTCGTCCTCGACCATCCACGACGTCGGATCGTCGGGGTGCTCGAAGAAGAGCGTGCGCAGCATCGGCCATCCGTTGGCAGACGATAGTTTGGCCTGCGCGTAGATGTACGGCATGAGCCGGTACTTGAGTTCGACCGCGCGGCGAAAGTCCACGACCATCGCCGAGTCGTACTCCCACGGCTCGCGCGGCGGCGCGCCGTGCGTGCGCGTGTGCGAGGTGAGGACGCCGAAGGCGAGCCAGCGCCGGTACAGGTCGCGTGGGGCGCGATCCACGAAGCCTCCCGCATCGTGGCTCCAGTACGTGAATCCCGACAGCCCGAACGAGAGCCCCGCGCGCAGCGACGCCGCCATCGCCGAGTTGGTGTTCTCGGCGTCGCCCCCCCAGTGGAGCGGATAGCGCTGGCTCCCGGCCCACGCGCTCCGCGCCCAGATCACACCTTCGCCGTTCACTTCCTTCGTGAGGTCGAAGACGGCCTTGTTGTAGCGCAGCGGATAGAGGTTGTGCTCGTACCACCCGGTGCGCCCGGAGTGGTAGATGCCATCGGTCGGCGCGTTCTCGCCGAAGTCGACCTTGATCGCCCCGACACCGAGTTTGAGGAGCGGGGTGAGCTTGGCGCGATACCAGGCGAGCGCCTCGGGGTTGGAGAAGTCGAGGACTGCGTCTTCGCTCGCCTGTTCCCCCTTGGCGTCCTTCACCGTGAGCCCCTGGCTCGCCAGTTCGCGCGACAACGCGTTCTTCGGCGTGAAGTACGTGTACTGCCAGAGACTGATATGGAAGCCGTCCTTCCCGAGGTCGCGGATCATGGCCGCCGGATCGGTGAAGCGTGACTTGGAGAACTGGTAGTCGCTGCGCCAGTCGGTCTCGAACCACCCCGTATCGAGGTGGAGTACGTCGGCAGGGATGCGGTACTGCTGCAGCTTGGCCGCCACATCGCGGACCTCGGCTTCGGACTTGTAGGTGATGCGGCTCATCCAGAGCCCGAACGACCAGAGCGGGGGGACGGGGCTTCGCCCGGTGAGCGCCGTGTATTCGGAGAGCAGCGCCTTGGGATCGCCAAGGAAGACGAAGAGGTCGAGGAAGTCGTCGCCGGAGTAGATCGTGTGGTGCGCGTCGAACTCGGCGCCGACGTCGAAGGTGACCGGAGCGCTGGTGTGGACGAACATCGCGTAGCCCCGGCTGCTCACGAAGAACGGGACCGCCTTGTACTGCCGCTGGCTCTGCGCCCCCATGCCGTCTCGAATGAAGGCGACGACGCGCTGCCCGCGCTTGTTGAGGCGGGTGAACGATTCGCCGAATCCATAGATGCGCTCGTCGGGCGCGAGCTCGAAGGTCGCCGCCGTGCTCTGACCTGCGTCGCGGGCACGGCGGAGGAAGGAGAAGGGGATGTACGGCGAGAACGATTTAGGCTCGCCCAGGCGCTGCGTGCGCGTGAGGCGCTGGCCGTGCGCGTCGAGGAGCTCGATGCTCCACGGATTCTTCGTGATGCGCACCTGGCCGTAGGCGCTCGCGTAGGTGACCACGCTGTCGCCGTCGGTCACGCGCCACGAGTCATCGCGGGGGACCGGCCCCGCAAGCATGAGTGACTCCGGCGCGTCGCTCCCGGCAGGCGGGAGGTTGCGTGTGTTGAAGCGGAGCCGGAGTGTGCGCGGTGAGACGAAGGAGATCTCGAAGGGGAGCGCGGGATCGCGGTCGTACTCGGTCCCGGGAAACTCGCTGGACGTCGCGCGAGACCACCCGAGATCGATTTTGCTGAAATTGAACGAGGGCTGAATCGCGTATCGATCCCATTGGAGCGTCCCCTGTCCGCTGGCGGCGTTGAAGGCCGTGAGTCGTGAGGCGGCAAACAGGAGTTGGTTGGATTCGCGAAAGGCCGCCCCCGCATCGACGACGTCTCCGAGGACTTGTGCCGCGATGTCGCGAAACGGGGCGACGAGGGGCGCGAGGAGAAGCGTGGCGAAGCAGATGCGCCGACGAAGACGGGCTACGGGGCGGGTGAACGGGGAGAGCATGTCGGCACGGCTCGCTAGGCGTTCGGAACGAAGGGGGCGGTCGCTCCCCCCGGTTGGGTGTGACGCGACAAAAGGACGAGATCGTGTCGCATGGTCAAGGGTGTCTTCGGCGATCCCATCGGCGCATCGCAGCACCGCGAGTCGCAAGAAGACGATGACACGTTCTTGACAACCTGAAAATGGAGTGGTAATACGACTCCGCTTTGGGATGTCGGGCGGCGACCGGCATCCAGCATCCGGCAATCCATAGCTCTTTCAGCGCCCAACTTCCGGACCGGGAAGGCAGATGCGGCTGCGCGGTAGTAGGACCGAGTTGCGAAGTGGCATGAAGTCATCGGCCTCGCGTTCCCCATTGGGGAGAGCGGGGTCGTTCTCTGATGTGCCTCGCTCGCATTCGGGATACCGCGTTGCTGCTGCAAAGGACCGGGGGGCAGTCCGGACCACGCGTGGCGACGCGTGTGCCGCGCCGAACACATGGTCGAGTGACGAGGAGTCTCGCCGTTTCTTCTGGCCGCGTAACGCGCGGCCGCCATCAGCGCGCGCCGGAGGTGAGATCCCAGGCGCGTCCTAGCGACGCCCCTCGGGAATCCCCCGCCATTCGACCCCCCGACTGACAGCCGCAAGACCGCAAGACCTGCCGGAGACTCGACGTTCGGCAGGAAGAGGCACAGGTGCCATTCTCGGAGGATCAACCATGGAGCCGCATTCGTTCGGTAGCACGATCGTCCGGCGCTCCCTCACTCGTCGCGTGCGCGCGGCGGGCATAGGGCTCGCGCTGGCGATGACGATGAGTGGGACGGCGTTCGGCCAAAACCCGGCGCCCCCAGCAGCAGGACAAACCACCATTACGGGGACCGTCACGTCGACGGAAGGCCAACCCCTGCGCAACGTGAACGTCCAGGTGCAAGGGACGGACATTCGTGCGCTCACCAACGCGGCCGGCCGGTACTCGATCAATGCCCCGCCCAACGGGACGCTCAACTTCACCATCATCGGACGTCGTCCGGAGCAGGTGGAGATTGGCGGGCGCACGACGATCGACGTGCAGATGACCCAGGTCGTGTACCTGGAGCAAGTGGTCGTGACCTCGTACACCGAGCAGCGGCGCGCCGACATCACGGGCGCGGTCGCGAGCCTCAGCACCGACGCTGCCGCGCGCCAGACCGGCCCCAGCGTCCTGCAGAAGCTCAACACGGTGGCCGGCGTGACGGTCGACAACAGCGGGTCGCCGGGCTCGCGCGCCACGGTGCGCATCCGCGGTATCTCGTCGTTCCAGAACAACGATCCGCTGTACATCGTCGACGGGACGCCGGTGCAGGACTCGTACATCAACTGGCTCAACCCGAACGACATCGAGTCGATCCAGGTGCTCAAGGACGCCTCGGCGGCGTCGATCTACGGCTCGCGCGCGAGCAACGGCGTCGTGATCATCTCGACGACGAAGAAGGGCGCGGCGGGACCGCCGAAGGCGCGCTTCACGGCGCGTACGGGCGTGGCGACGCCGGCGCGCGGCTACAACGACTTCCTGATCACCAACGCGCTCGACTACTTCAAGATCGTCAAGGCCAGCTACGAGAACGCCGGGCTTCCGGTGCCGACGAACATCTACGGCGACCCGAACAACCCGACGGTCCCGGCCTACATCTACGCAGCGGGCGGGACGGCGACGGCCACGGACTCGTACGGGCGTCCGACCACGGTCGACCCGACGAAGTACTCGTACCCGAACTCGCTCATCATGCCGGGGAGCGCCGGCACCGACTGGTGGAGCGCGGTCTTCGGGCCGGCGATGGTCGGCGACTACAACCTGAGTGTTGCCGGCGGTGGTGCAGACAACACGTACGGCGTGTCGTTCAACTATTTCGACCAGGACGGCACCGCGGCCTACAACCGCTTCCGCCGCGGCAGCGTCCGCGCCAATACGCTGTTCAACCGCAAGCGCTTCAACTTCGGTGAAAACGTTGCCCTTTCGCTCGAGCGCCACGTGGGTGGCTTGCCCGACGATCCGGGCGGCTACGCCGAAGACGGCATCCTCGGCAAGAACATCCTGATGCAGCCGGTCGTGCCGGTGCGCGACATCAACGGCAACTTCGCGTCGGGCAAGTCGGTGGGCCTGGGCAACCAGAGCAACCCGCTCAAGCGTGCCTTCGAGGCGCGCAACAACATCAGCAGCAACAACCGCGTCTTCGGTAACGTCTTCGCCGGATACGAGGTCACGAAGAACATCGCTGCCCGCACGTCCTTCGGCTTCAACCTGGGATCGGGCGGCTTCAGCGGCTTCAACGACATCACGCCGGAAAACTCGGAGCCTGGCTTCACGAACTCGATCAACGAGAACTCCTCCTCGTCGACCGACTGGACGTGGTCCAACACGCTCACGATGAACAAGACGTACGGCTCGAGCAACATCAACATCCTGCTCGGGCAGGAAGCGAACGCCGGGTACAACCACTTCATCACGGCCAGCCTCGCCTCGCTCCTTTCGACCGGTACGGATTCGCGTTACGTGCAGGACGCGCTCGGCGACGCCTCGACCAAGAACGTGTCGAGCACCGGCGGGCACTACGCGCTGCTCTCGTACTTCGGCAAGGCGGACTACAACTTCGCCGACAAGTACGTCGCCAGCGTCACCGTCCGTCGCGACGGTTCGTCGCGCCTTGGCCCCGACAACCGCTGGGGGACGTTCCCGGCCTTTGGTCTCGGCTGGCGCATCTCGCGCGAGCCGTTCCTCCAGGGGAACAAGACGCTCTCCGACGCCATGATCCGCGTGGGCTACGGCGTCACCGGCAACCAGGCGATTCCGCCGGGCCGCATCGTCTCGCAGTTCGGCGGCGACCGTGGCGACACGTACTACGACGTGACCGGTTCGAACAGCACCGTCGCGGCGGGCTTCCGCCAGACGTCGCTCGGCAATCCGAACCTCAAGTGGGAAGAGAACCGCTCGACCAACGTCGGCGCGGACCTCGCCTTCCTCGATGGCAAGATCAACGTCGTGCTCGACGTCTATCAGCGCGAGACGAACAACCTCCTGTACGACCCGCGCCTCCCGGCGACCGCCGGTATCGCCGCCCCGCCGATCGTCAACATCGGCAAGATCCAGAACAAGGGCGTCGACTTCTCCATCGGGCACGCGGGCGCCAACTGGGACCTCACGTTCCAGGGGAGCCACTACAAGAACAAGATCGTGCGGATCGACGGGACGCAGGACTTCTTCTACGGCCCGATCTCCACGCGCTTCGGTAACCAGGTCATCAACCAGGTCGGCCAGCCGATCGGCGCGTTCTACGGGCTCGTCGCGCAAGGGATGTTCAAGGACGCCGCCGACGTCGCCGCACACGCACAGCAGGACGGCGCCGCGCCCGGCCGCATCAAGTTCAAGGACGTGAACGGCGACGGCGTCATCACGTCGGCCGACCGCACGATCATCGGGTCGCCGCACCCCGACTTCACCGGGAGCATCGACCTCGGCCTCCGTCGCGGCAACTGGGAACTCTCCGGTACCGTCTTCGGATCGTTTGGCAACGAGATCTTCGACGTGCAGAAGGAATTCTACGTCTTCCGCCAGTTCTCCACGAACGTGCGCAAGGACCTGCTCGACAACTCCTGGACGCCGCAGAACCTCAATGCGAAGTATCCGCGCCTGGACGTGAACGACAACTACAGCCACGCCGTCTCGTCGTTCTACGTCGAGGACGGGTCGTACGTGCGCATGCGCAACCTGCAGTTGGGGTACAACGTGCCGCCGTCGATGATCCGCTGGCTGTCGCAGACCAAGGTGTACGTGCAGGCCGAAAACCTGTTCACCATCACCGGCTACGACGGTCTCGACCCGGTGCTCCCGGCGGCCAACGTCTCCGGCGCAGCCGGCGACATCCGTGACCAGTACCGCGGCGTCGACCGTGGCAGCTATCCCAGCAGCCGCGTGTTCAGCTTCGGCATCGTGACTTCGTTCTGACGCGTGAAATACTTCTTGGAGGGCAATCGATGAAAAGAGTACGATCGAGGCAGCCTCTGCTCGTCGGGACGGCCTTGCTGTGCAGCCTGTTGACGCTGTACGGGTGCAAGGATTTCCTGAGCGAAGCAGCGACGCCGCAGGGCACGCTGGATTCGGGAACGCTTTCGAACAAGGCTGGGGTCGAAGGGACGCTCGTCGCGGCCTATCGTGCCCTGGACTGGACGACCGGCGTAGGCGGCACGCAGGGCGCGGCCGTCAGCGACTGGATCTGGGGGAGCGTCGTCAGCGACGACGCCTACAAGGGTTCGGAGTCGACCGATGCCACCGGCATCAACGACGTCGAGGCCTACCACTGGGGAACAGCCGACGCCGAAAGTTGGATCAACGACAAGTGGCGCGCGGCCTATGAGGGCATCGTTCGCTCCAACGCGACGATCAACCTCCTGAAGAAGGTGCAGGAAGCCTCGCCGAACGAGATCTCCGCCGCCGACGCGGCCGGGATCGAGGGCGAAGCGACCTTCCTTCGCGCGCACTACCACTTCGAACTCTGGCGGATGTTCGGGAATATCCCGTACTACCGCGAAGATGACGAAGATTTCCGCAAGGCCAACATGGCCGCAGCCGACGTGCCGGCCGAGATCATCAAGGATCTCGACGCGGCCATCTCCAAGCTCACGGCGACGCCGCGCAACGGCAACGTCGGTCGCGCCACGAGCTGGGCAGCCAAGGCCTACAAGGGGCGCGTGCAGATGTACGCCAAGCTCTATCCGGCGGCTCTCACCACGCTCCGCGAAGTCGTCAACAGCGGGCCGTACGCGCTGGAGACGAGCTTCGACAAGGTGTGGACCGGCTACCAGGACGCTGCCAACGGCAAGGAGACGATCTTCGCCTACCAGGCCTCGGCTAACGACGGCGAGCCGAACGGCAACAACGCCAACTACGGCGAGCGCCTCAACTTCCCGCACTCGGGAAGTCCGTTCGGCTGCTGCGGCTTCCACCAGCCGTCGCAGAACCTGGTCAATTTCTTCGTGACCAACTCGACCACCGGTCTCCCGATCGCGTTGACCGACGCGAACTGGAACTCGAGCGATGCCAACTTCACCGCCACGGCCGCCTTCACGGGGACCAAGACGGTGGATCCGCGCCTCGACTTCACCGTCGGGCGTGACGGCACGCCGTACAAGGACTGGGGGAACCACGCCTCCGACTGGATCCGCTCGCCCTCCTTCGGTGGCTACTACAGCCCGAAGAAGAACGTGCACGAGAAGGGGTCCGGTGCGCAGTCCAACGTGGGATGGGTGAACACGCAGCTCAACTCGGTGAACATCCACATCCTGCGCTATGCCGACGTCCTCTTGCTCCTGGCGGAAGCCGAGATCGAGGCCGGGAGCATGGAAACGGCGCGCAACCTCATCAACCAGGTCCGTGCCCGCGCGGCGCAGAAGGCTCAGGGGACCGGGGCCGATCGCGCGACGCTCGCCGTGCCGATCAACGACGCCAGCATCACCTGGGCGCACTACAAGATCGGGCAGTACACGACGCCGTTCGCCTCGCAGGATGACGCGCGTACCGCAGTGCGGTACGAGCGGCGCCTTGAGCTGGCGATGGAAGGGCAGCGCTTCTTCGACCTCAAGCGCTGGGGCATCGCGGCGACGACGCTCAACGCCTACATCAACGGCGTGGCCGGTGGTGCCGAGAAGCTGCGGCGCCTCCAACTCGCCAATGCCGAGGCGTTCGCGACGCGTCACAACTTCTACCCGATCCCGTCGGTTCAGCTCGAGCTGAGCAAGGTCGGGACCGAGTCGCGCCTGACCCAGAACCCGGGCTGGTAAGCGCTCGAATCGCAGGACCGCTACACCGCACGACCCAGAACACGGCACCGGTGCAATCGCACCGGTGCCGTGTTCGTTTCAGCGCACGAGGAAGGTCTGGAGCGAGTCGCCAGTGTTGGCGACGAAGAGCGCGTGCCCGGATGCGGTGCGCGCGAGCGCGAGTGCCGCGACGTTGCGCGAGGCGAGGAGCCCGCTCGCGCGCGCAACCACCGGCGTGAAATGCCCAGCGCCATCGCCCTTGAGCCAGAGCCCGTTGCCGGCATCGGCACGCGCGACGTTGGGCTCGGAGTCGTAGAGGTTCCCCGCCACCACCAGGTCGAGGTGTCCGTCGCCATCCACGTCCATCGGGATGATTCCGCGGATCGCCGAGATCTGTGCCATCCGCGGGAGGGGCGTGCTGGTGAACTTCCCGCCGCCGTCGTTATGCAGGTAGGTGCTGGCGAAGGTGTCGACCTGGTAGTGCACTGCCTGCTGCAACGCGGCCGGCTCGAAGAGTTGCTGCAGCGTGGCCGAGGCGAACGAGGCAAACGTCGGGAAGCGCAACCCGAGCGTGTACAGCTCGCGTCCGAGCGGCACCATCCCGCCCACCGAGTACTCCTGCCCGCCGTGCTCCTCGGTGAGGACGATGTCGGTCGTGCGATTCCCGGTGAAGTCGGCCGCCACCACGCCGAACCGCGCGGAGTCGGAGGTGGTGTAGCTGTAGTTGAGCCCGAGATTCCCCGCGATCAGGTCGGGGCGCCCGTCCTTGTCGACGTCGGCAGCGGCAAGGGAGAACCACCAGCCTCTCGTCGATGGAAGCGAGATACTCGGCCCGGCATCGGTGAGTTTGCCGGCTGCGCCCTTGAAGAAGCGCAGCGGCATCCATTCCCCCGCCGTCACCAGGTCCGCATGACCATCGCCGTCGAAGTCGACCAGCTCCGCCGCGGTCACCATTCCGTAGTCCTTCGCGAGCTCGGGCGCGTACTGAGCGGTGACATCGACGAAGCGCCCGCCCTGATTCTCCAGCAGGTAGCTGCGCGCCGCCTTCGGGTAGTCGCGTGGCGTGAGACGCCCGCCGACGAAGAGATCGGGGCGTCCGTCGCCGGTAAAGTCACCGACGGCGATCGCCGAGGTGCTGGTGAGCATCTCGGGGAGCGCCGAGCTGTCGCGCACGAATCGCCCGCCCCCCTTGTTGAGATACAGCCGATCCTGCAGGAGCGGTGAGCTGGCCGAGATGGAGTAGCCACCGCTCGCGACGTAGAGGTCCGGTCGCCCGTCGCCATTGGCGTCGAAGAAGCGTGCCCCCCAGTCGTCGAACTCCTTGTCGCGCACGAAGGGCGACTGGTCGGGGGCGCGCACGAAGCCACCGGCGGCATTCTGCAGGTAGAGCACGCCGGCGCTCCCCGGCCCTCCTCCCACATACACGTCGTCCAATCCGTCGCCGTTCACGTCGGCGGTGGCGACCGGCGGTCCCTGCCGCGAGATGAGATAGGGGAGGAGCGCTTGCACGCTGTAGTCGACCGACGTCGATGCCTGATGCAGGTACTGGGCACCGTGCGCCGCGTCGGCGAGCACGAAGGGCGTTGCGGCTGGCGGCGCGGGTGGCGTCGCGCCCGGCGCGCTGGCGTCGGACTGCTTGAGCGTGATGTATCGATCGCCCTCGACGTTGGTGAGCACCTGACGGCGCCCGTCGGGCCAGGTGATTTCGAGCGTGTCGACTCGTGAGGCGCCGCCGAGCCCGAAATGGGGACGGTCGTCCATCGACGACATGAAACCGCGGTACGGGATGGCATCGAGGTATTGCTTGACGCCTCCCGCGGAGATGGCGAGGCGTGAGCCGATCCCCTGACGGTTGGGGGAATCGCCGGCGAGGATGACTCCAAGGAAGTGATGCAGCGAGTCCGCCTTGTGCGCGTTGCGGTAGACGAACGCCTCGGCGTCGATGTTGTTGACGACGAGATCGAGGCGTCCGTCGTTGTCGAGGTCCACGTAGGCGGCGCCGTACGAGAGGCTCGGGCGCTCCATTCCCCACGCACGAGACTCGTCGGCGAAGGTGAGGTCGCCGCGGTTGCGGAAGACGTAATTCGAGACGTCGTATGCCGGGAGCGCGTGGACGATATCGATCCCCGCCTTGCGAGTCCCCGCGCTCGCACCGGGGCGACGCGCGGCGTTGGTGGCCGACATGTAGTCCAGGTCGTTCACCGCCTTGGGATAGCCGTTGCCGATGAAGATGTCCTTGAGCCCGTCGTTGTCGAAGTCGGCGAAGAGCGCGCTCCAGCTCCAGTCGGTGTGCGAGATCCCCGCCATGCGCCCGACCTCGCTGAACGTCACCTCGCCGCCGGCAACGCGTCCGTTGTTCAGCTGCAACGTGTTCTCCGAGTAGTCGTCGAGGAAGCCGCGACTCCGCGAGTCGAGCACGCCGGGATATGTGAGAAAGCCCGTGGTCCGCTTACGACGTACGAGGTCGGCCGCCATCATGTCCACCTGCAGCACGTCGGCCCACCCGTCGTTGTTGAAGTCGGCGACGTCGACCCCCATCCCCGCGTAGCTGGTGTGCCGGAGCGCGGTCGGGCGTTTGTCGGTGAAGGTGCCGTCACCGTTGTTGACATACAGCACGTCGTTGGTCACGACGTCGTTGGACACGTAGATGTCAGGGCGTCCGTCGTTGTTCACGTCGGCGATGGCGACGCCCAGCCCGTATCCCGACTTTCGACGGATCCCCGCCTGCTCGCTGGTGTTGGTGAAGTGGTGCGATCCTTGGCAGTCGTTATGAAGGAGCTGATTGTAGCTGTCGGGTGTCTCGCTCCGCATTCCGGCGGGAATGCCGGAGACGTCGGCGCGGGTGAAGTCGCGCGGCGAGTTCTCGAGGAGAAAGAGGTCGAGGCAACCGTCGCCGTCGTAGTCGAGGAAGGCGGCGTGCGTGGTGAAGCCGTTCGAGTCGACGCCGTAGGCCTTCGCCGACTCGGTGAACGTGTGGTCCTTGTTGTTGATGAAGAGGAGGTTCCGGCGCGATTCGGGCGACGACCACTCGGGGCCCGATACCGAGACGTAGATGTCGAGCCATCCATCGTCGTTGACATCGACCATGCTCACGCCGGTCGCCCAACGGTCGGTCCCCACTCCCGCCGCCTTGGTGATGTCCTCGAACTTCATCCCTCCCTTGTTGAGGTAGAGACGGCTCGAGACCATGTTCCCGGCGAAGAAGAGATCGGGGAGTCCGTCGTTGTCGATGTCGCCCGCTGCGACGCCTGCCCCGTTGTAGATGTAGACATCCGTCTGCACATTGACCGAGTCGCTCGCGGTGATCGTGTTGGCGAACGTCACCCCGCTGCGCGACGCTGGTTGCAGCTCGAAGAGCGCACCGCTCGAGCCCCCGTCGCCGCATCCCGCGAGCAGGAGGGCGAGCGCGAACGGATGTGCGCGAGACAGCAGCATGGACGGGCGATGGCCCCGGACGCGACGAGAGCTCATGAAATTGGCACGGTTCGAAGAAGACTGGAGCGCCGCCAAAGCTGCACGCCTGACGAGGAATGTGCACTCCCGACGTCGCTCTCGCGCGCGGGTGCTCGCCGCCGCACCGCTCGCCCTCCTCGCGACGTGCCGAGTGGCGCCACCTCCCCCGACACCCGTCGCGGTCCCCGCGCCGGTCGTCGAAGCTGCGGCCCCGTTCACTCCCTCGGTCGTCCGCTTCTCCCCCGACTCGGCGGCACGCCTCTCCGCCGAGGGGCGCGATTCCGTCTCGGCGCGCCTCGCCCCGGGGCTCTCGCTCAAGCTGTGGGCGCCGGAGCCGATGATCGCCGACCCGATCGGGCTCTCGTTCGATGACAACGGGCGACTCTACGTCACGCGCACCACGCGCACGGGCGAGAACGAGATCGACATTCGTGCGCACCGCGACTGGATGGTTCCGTCGATCACCTTCAGCAACGTCGAGGACAAGCGCGCCTTCTACCAGCGCATCCTCGCGCCGGAGAACAGCGACAAGAACCAGTGGCTCAAGGATTTCAACGGCGACGGCGTGCGTGACTGGCACGACCTCACCGTGCTCAAGGAAGAGCTCTACCGGATCGAAGACACCAACGGCGACGGGATCGCCGACGTCTCGACGCGCATCCTCCAGGACTTCAACGACCTCGTGTCGGACGTGGCGCACGACGTCCTGTGGTACAAGAACTCTCTCTACCTCACCGTCTCCCCCGATCTCTGGCGACTGCGCGACACCAACGGCGATGGCGTGATCGACACCAAGGAGTCGCTCGCGCACGGTTCCGGGGTGCACATCGGCTTTGGGGGACACGGGCTCTCGTCGCCGATCATCGGCCCCGACGGGCGACTCTACTGGAAGCAGGGAGACCTGGGCGTCAACATCACCACGCGTGACGGACGCAAGCTGGTGAATCCGTGGAGCGGCGTGATCATGCGCGCCAATCCCGATGGCACCGACGCCGAGCTGTTCGCGACCGGGCTGCGCAATCCGCAGGACTTCACCTTCGACGAGTACGGCAACCTCATCGCGCCCGATAACGACGGCGATCATCCCGGTGAATTCGAGCGCCTTGTGTACGTCGTCGACGGCATGGAAGTCGGGTGGCGCATCAATTGGCAGTTTGGGAAGTACGTCGATCCCGACAACAACACGTACAAGGTGTGGATGGACGAGAAGCTCTTCCAGCCGCGCTGGCAAGGACAGGCCGCGTACATCACGCCACCGCTCGCTCCCTGGCACGCCGGTCCGTCCGGCTTCGACTACAACCCGGGAACAGCGCTGGGCGAGGCGTGGCGCAACATGTTCTTCAGCTCGTCGTTTCCGGGCGAGCCGGGGGGCGCAACGATTCAGGGCTTCAGGCTCGCGCCGCAGGGGGCAAGCTTCCGCCTCGCGAGTGATTCCGCGGTCATTCGCGGCGTCCTGACGACCGGCGTCAAGTTCGGCCCCGACGGTGCGCTCTACCTCGCCGACTGGATCCGCGGATGGGGGACCAAGGGGCGCGGGCGCATCTGGAAGGTCGACGTCACCGAAAACGCCGACCCGCTGCGCGCCGAGGTGCGCACGCTGATCGCCGCCGACTTCGCGACCAAGTCGACCAAGGAGTTGGTCGGACTGCTGCACCATCAGGACATGCGCATTCGACGCAAGGCGCAGTTTGCCTTGGTCGATCGCAATGCCGCCGGCGACCTCGCCGGCGTCGCGCGTAAGGACGCCAACCAGCTCGCGCGCATCCACGCAATCTGGGGGATCGGACAGCTCGCACGCGCCGACGTGCGTCGCGCCAGCGTCCTCGCGCCACTCCTCATCGACCGCGATCCAGAGATCCGCGCGCAGGCGGCGAAGATGATCGGCGACGTGCGGTTCGCAGCACCGGCCACCGCACTCGTTGCGCAGCTCGCCGACACCTCGGCGCGTGCGCGCTTCTTTGCCGCCGAGGCGCTGGGGCGTATTCGGTATCAGCCCGCAATCACTCCGCTCATCGCCATGCTGGCCGCCAACGATGATCGGGATACCTACCTGCGACATGCCGGCGTGACGGCACTGGCGCGCATCGGCGATCCGGACCCGATCGTGGCGCTGGCCGACAATCCGTCACGCGCCGTGCGGTTGGCGGCGGTCGTGGTGCTGCGACGGATGCACGACGCGGGAGTCGCGCGCTTCTTGAACGATCGCGATGAGCTTGTGGTGACCGAGGCGGCGCGGGCGATCAACGACGATCGCGGCATCGCCGACGCCTTCCCGGCGCTGGCGGCGGTCCTCGACGCCAACTGGACCGGGGAGCCGCTCGTAAGGCGCGCGATCAGCGCGAACCTGCGCGTGGCGACGCCCGAGGCGGCACAGCGCGTTGCGCGCTACGCCGCCCGCTCATCCGCCAGTGACGCGCTACGCCGCGAGGCGCTTGCCGTGCTCGCCGTCTGGCCCAAGCCGTCGATCCTCGATCGCGTCGATGGCTCGTACATCGGGGCGGTGACGCACGATTCCACCGTCGCTCGCGCCGCGCTCGCCGCGGTCGTCGAACCGATCCTCGCCAGCACCAATCACCCCGTGCAGGTCGCACTCCTCGACGCCGTCGGCCGTTTGCGGCTCACGGAGTCGGCGCCCAGCATCGCGCGCACGTTGCAGTCGGCGGCGGCGCCCGAGCTGCGCGTCGCTGCGCTCAAGACGCTCGTCACGTTGCGCCCCGCCAACCTCGACGCGGCCATGCGCACCGCACTGCAGGACGCCGAACCCAGCGTGCGCACCGCCGCCATCAGCGCCATGCCGGGGCTCGACTTCCCCGAGGCAACGACCGCGCAGCTGCTTGCCAGCGTCGTTGAGAAGGGGACGCTCGCCGAGCAGCAGTCGGCCGTCGAGGCGCTCGGCAAGATGCAAGGAGCAGAAGCACGCGCCGTGCTCGCCCGCCTGGTCGAGCGCGCGTCGACCGATACCACCCCCTCGGCGATCCAGCTCGACATCGCCGAGGCGGCGAAGTCTTCAAACGATGCGAAGCTCAAGGCGCGGGTTGAAGCCCTGGAGAAGGCACGCGAGGCGAAGGCACCGCGCTCGGCCAACGCCGACCTGCTGAGCGGCGGCGACGCGCGGCGCGGGCAGCGGATCGTCAACGAGAGCGTGGCGGCCCAATGCGTCCGCTGTCACACCTTCACGGCCGACTCCGGCGCGAGCGTTGGACCGCGTCTCCTTCACGTGGCGTCGCGCCTGTCGCGCGACCAGCTCCTCGAGGCGCTCCTTGACCCGAGTGCGCGCATCTCCCCGGGGTTCGGTCCGGTGCAGCTGACGCTCAGGAACGGGCAGCGCGTCGTCGGAACCCTAATGGAAGAGAGCGACGCGGCGGTGGTCGTCGACGCTGGCGGGAGCTCGCGTCGCGTGGCGAAGGGCGACATCGCCCGGCGCGTGAACGGTCCGTCGGCCATGCCGCCGATGGGGACGATCCTCTCGCGGCGCGAGCTTCGCGACGTGCTGGAGTACCTCTCCTCGCTCAAGTGAGCGGGGAGGGGTGAACTCTCCTACCGCTTTTTCTTCGGTGGCGGCGGGCGGCGCAGGTCGCGCCACGAGTCGTAGCAGCGGCGCGCCGTCTCGTACTCGGTGAAGCGGCTCCCTTCCTGCTCCATGAGATAGAACTCGATCCCGCCGACCGACTCGGCGGCGGCGATGATGCTCTTCCAGGGCGAGATCCCCTCGCGGAAGAGGACGCGGTACCCCTTCTCCTGCTCCTCCGAACCAGGCGCCCAGTCCTTGAGGTGGATGCTGCGGATGCGTCCCGGGTTGGCCTTGATCCAGGCGATCGGGTCGGCGCCGGCCTGCACGCAGGTTCCCACGTCGAGCTGCAGCACGAAGTTTGAGGGAGTGTTGGCCGCGATCACGTCCATGATCCGACGCCCGTCCTCCAGCTTCTGCCACTCGGCGGCGTGATTGTGGTAGCCGGCCTGGAGCCCCACCGTTTCGAGCTGCTTCGACGCGGCGGCGAGTTGTGCGCTGAGCTGCGTCCAGCCTTCCACACCGGTGGTGGACTGCGGAGCGGAGGCGAGAATGATGTGGCGAGCGCCGAGGATCTGGTTGATCTCGATCGCCTTCGTCATCGTCTCGCCCGGCGTGAGCGCAGCGATCGAGTTGTGCGTCGAGTAGCACTTGATGCCGAGGTCGTCCAGCTGCTGGCGGACTTCCTTGGCGTACGGGATCGACCAGGCGAGGTACGGGGCGTAGAACTCGACCACCTGATAGCCGATCCCGGCGACCGTCTTGAGGCAGTCGGGGAGATCGCGAGCGAGTTCGCGGCGCACGGCGTAGAGCTCGATCCCGATCGGGTAGCTCGGTTGCGACTGGAACGCCGTCGATCCGGACGTCGGCACTCCGACCTGCTCGGCGAGCGCCGTCGAGCCGAGAGCGACCGTGGCGATCGAGCCGGCGACCGCGCCGACGAAGCTGCGGCGCGAAACGGAAGAACCGGGTGCCTCGGGCGGTGGCGGCGACTGCTTGGAGGACATGTATGGGCGGCTGATGGCGCGGTGAGCGTGGGGTCGTGTTGGGACGACGGGAGAAGGTATACCCTGCAATGTCGTGGTTCGGTGCGCGGCCGGAAGGGGTACAGCGCACATCCGCGCGGTGACGAGTGCGTGGAGTGCAGCTGGCGGACCGGTCGACAGCGACGCGTTCGGGGGGGATACTTGAGGCGCGCGCCTCAGTCTTCATGAAGGGATCCGGCGCGACATCGACCTGGCGACAGGAGCGCTGAGGTGGCGAGGGCCCTCTTCCTGAGTCTCCCCCTGTACGGACACGTCAATCCCACGCTCCCGCTGGTGGGTGAGCTGGGGCGTTCCGGCGACGACGTGACGTACTACGCGACGGAGCAGTTCCGGGGGGCGATCGAGGGAGTCGGGGGGAGCTTCAGGGCCTATCGCGACGCGTACCTGCGTGAGATGCACGAGCTCCCGGTCAACACCGACGAACTGTCGTGGCTCCTCATGCGCACCGCCTCGACCGTGCTGGCGGCCGAGCTGGAGGATTTTCGGCGCGAGCGCCCCGACTACGTGATCACCGATGCCGTCGCGCCGTGGGGGCAGTGGGTCGGGAAGATCCTCGGCGTCCCGGTGGTGACTTCGGTGCCCACCTTCGCCGTCAACCGGCACGTGATGTCGTTCGCCGTGCGGCAGGGGCTCCGGCCGAGGAGCGGGCGCCGATTTCTCTCCAAGCTCCGGCACATGGCGATGGCCAAGCGGCTGCATCGGGAGCTGCGCCGGACGTATGGCGTGGACGGTCCGGGGGTGATCGCCTCGGTGACCGGGCGCTCCGGGCTCAACATCGTCTACACGTCGCGTGCCTTTCAGCCGTGCGCCGAGTCGTTCGATGAGCGCTACGTGTTCGTGGGTCCGTCGACCACGCGGGCGGAAGACGTGGCCTCGTTCCCCTGGGATGTGTTAGGCGATCGCCCGCTGGTCTACGTGTCGCTGGGAACGCTCTTCAACGACAACGCGGCCTTCTATCGGACCTGCTTCGAGGCGTTTGGGCAGGAGGACGTCCAGGTCGTGCTGGCACTCGGCACCAAGGTCTCACTCGAAACCATCGGCGTGCCACCCGCGAACTTCGTGATCGTACCGCGCGTGCCACAGCTGGCGTTGCTCGAGCGGGTGCAGGTGTTCGTATCGCACGGGGGGATGAACAGCGTGAACGAGTCACTGTCGCGTGGGGTGCCGCTGGTGGTGATCCCGCAGATGAGCGAACAGGAACTGGTGGGGCGGCAGGTGCAGGCGTTGGGGGCTGGGGTCTGCCTCACGCGGGAGGGAGTTACGCCGGAGGGGCTGCGAAGCGCGGTGCGGCGGGTGCTCAGCGAGGGTGGGTTTCGTGAGTCGGCGGCGCGGTTGCGGGCCGGGTTTGGGGAGGCGGGGGGAGTGGGGCGGGGGGTGGAGCGGATACGGGAATTCTCGAGGGGAGGGGTGACCTGATGAGTACACTACAT
>CAZWVG010000041.1:0-29983 GCA_964637355.1 uncultured Gemmatimonadaceae bacterium | reverse complement strand
GGCCTCGACCAGTTCGCGAAGGCCAAGCCCGCCATCGCGTAAGAGGACGACGCATGGCTCGACAGACTCCAACTCCGGAAGGAGGGCGCGCGCTCCCGGCCGTCATCGGTGAACGCGAGCGCGAGCGCGTGGTCCGCGATCTGGGCGACCACTTCGCGCAGGATCATCTGACCCTCGACGAGTACGAGTTCCGCGTGCAGGCGGCGCTGCAGGCGACGCAGTGGTACCAGCTCGACGCCACGACCAACGATCTGCCGCCACTGGCCGGCTTCGACTCTGCGCCGGCGATTGTCGACGAGTCGGTCGCGGACGCGGGATCGGGGAACAAGATCCGGACGCTCCTCGCGATGATGGGGGGACTCGTGCGCCGCGGGAGTTGGCTCGTGCCCAAACGCATGCGAGCGCTGGCGATCATGGGGGGAATTCAGCTCGACCTGCGCGACGCCACGCTCACCGGCGCCATCACCGAGATCCACGCACTCGCGCTCATGGGGGGGATCGACATCACGGTCCCCCCGGGCGTGCGCCTCGAGGTCGACGGCCTCGCGATCATGGGAGGGTTCGAGGATCAGGCGGGGGGATTCCCGGCCATCGCGCAGCACGACGCGCCGGTGATCCGGGTGACGGGACTGGCGCTCATGGGCGGGGTGGTGACACGCATGAAGCCACGCGGCTGGGACACCGGCGACGACGACGAATGACGCGAGCCACGCGCGTGGGCGGACGGCGGTTGCACCCTGCGTCGCGGTTCGTCGCGCCGCTGGCGTCGCGGTTCGCCGCGCCGCTGGCGTCGCGCTTCGTCGCGCCGCTGGCACTTTTGGTCATTTGTCTCTCCCGCGGCGTCGACGCGCAGGAGCCCTTGGCGTGGCGCGACTCCCTCATCTTCCACACCTTCTCGATCGCGGCGATCGACCCACGCACCGGTGAAGTCGGCGTGGCGGTGACCACGCGGGTACCCTGCGTCGGGAACGGCGTCCCCTGGGTCCGCGCCGGTGTGGGTGCGGTGGCGACGCAGGCCAACACCCGCACCGAATACGGCGCCGAGTTGCTCGACGCCCTGGCCAAGGGCGAGGGAGCACAGTCGGCGCTCACGCGTCTCCTCGCCGCCGACAGCTCCGCGGCGTCGCGTCAGGTCGGCGTGATCGGGATCGACGGTCGGAGCGCGCAACACACGGGGACGCGTACCTCTCCCTGGGCGGGGCACCGCGCCGGGACTAACTACGTGACGCAGGGAAACCTCCTCGAGGGGTCGCAGGTCGTGGATGCGGTAGCCATGACGTTCGAGAAGAGCGAAGGATCGCCGCGTCACCTCGCCGACCGCCTGATCGAGGCGATCGCGGCGGGGCACGCGGCGGGCGGCGACGCCCGAAAGGGGCGCGCACAGTCCGCGGCCGTCATCGTCGCTGATTCACGCCCCGGTCGCGCCCGACGTGCCGACGGCGTCACCGTCAACATCTCCGTCTGCGAGAATCCGGAGCCGGTCGACGAGCTGCGACGCATCTACGACACCATCTCGCAGACGCTCGGCTATCGCACGCTGCAGCAGTTCGGCGGTAACGACGTCTGGCAGCTCAAGGTGATGCTGCACGCGCTTGGACTCTTTCGCCCCGGGACCGCGCCGCTGGTGGCGGGAGACGACGCCAACCTCTACACCGCCGAAGCGGTCGCCGCGGTCGACGCTTTCCGCTCGGCGCACGGGATGTCCGGTCCGTCGGTGGGTTCCCCTGCCGGGCTGGTCGACGCGGACACCGTGGCGCGCATCTGGGCGGAACTGGAGAAGGCGGGCAAGGCGCGCGATGTGCGCGAGCTCCTGCTGGAATCGACCGCTGTGAGGCGTTAGGTGAGCAAGCCCGTTCCCGGTCTCGTCGAGCGCTTCAACGCCGCCTTCGGTTCGCGATACGCCGTCGAGCGCGAGCTTGGGACGGGGGCGACCGCCACCGTCGTCCTGGCCAACGACCTGCGCTACCAACGCCGCGTCGCCGTCAAGCTCTTTCGCCCCGAGGTCGCCGAGGTGATGGGGCACGAGCGCTTCGCGCGCGAGATCGCGCTGGTGGCAAAGCTCAATCACCCGCACATCGTCCCCCTCCTCGATTCGGGAGACGAAGACGGGCTGATGTTCTACGTCATGCCGGCCGTTGACGGCGAGACGCTGCGCGATCGCCTCACGCGCGAGGGGCAGCTCCCCGTCGACGAGGCGATCCAGATCGCCCGCGACGTCGCCGTCGCCCTCGATCACGCGCACCTGCAGGACGTGGTGCACCGCGATATCAAGCCGGAGAATATCCTCCTCACGCACGGAACTGCCGTCGTCGCCGACTTCGGGATCGCCAAGCTCCTGAACGAGAGCGCGAGCGGAAACTCGCTCACCCGCGCGGGGATGGCGGTGGGAACGGTGACGTACATGAGTCCCGAGCAGGCGAGCACGGGCCCGGTCGACGGGCGCGCCGACGTCTACTCGTTAGGGTGCGTCCTGTTCGAGATGCTGGCCGGGCGCCCGCCATTCGTCGGGACCACCATGCGCTCGGTGGTGGTGAGCCACTTCACCGATCCGGTCCCCAGCCTGCACCGCCTGCGCCAGGAGGTCGCCCCGTCGGTCGAGATGGCGATCAGCACCGCGCTGGCCAAGAACCCCGACGACCGCTTTGCGACCGCGACCGATTTCATCAACGCGCTGGCCAAGGCGCGCCGCGCGGCGTCGCGCGAGCGCATGTGGCAGCAGCTCGGTGGCGGGACCACACCGCCGCCCAAGTCCGGCGAGTGGCACAAGGGGGCGATCCCGCCGGAGTGGGCGCAACCGCCGATGACGCAGCCGCCAGGCGCAACGCCGCCAGGTGCAATACCGCCAGGGGAGTCGGAGCGGGCGACGCCGACATCGCGCGCGGCGTCGCGCAACGACGACACGAGCTCGTCGCCCGGGGATTCGTCGGCGCACCGCCCCCACACCCTCAATCGCCGCGTCGGCACCTGGCGCGCGCTCCTGATGGCCAGCGGCGTGGTGTTGGCCGCACTGATCGCCTGGCTCCTGCTGCGCTAGGCGCCTCGCTGGGAGTGGCCTCGCCCGTCGTGTAGCGCATGGTGCACGCTCTGCCGCACGAAGGGTGCGAGCTGCTGGGCCGCGGCATCGCGGAGAAAATCGTGGGATAGGTGGCTGGTGGGTGGCGAAGCGCGGCATCAAAGAGCACGTTGTCCGCGTCGCCGCGCACGCGCTCGAACCATTCGCCTGGACCATGACCAACTTCAACATCGACGCCCAGCAGGAGCTCACCTACGACGCCATCGTCATCGGCTCGGGGATCAGCGGCGGCTGGGCCGCGAAAGAGTTGTGCGAGCAGGGACTCAAGACCCTCGTCCTCGAACGCGGGCGACTCGTCCGCCACGGCGTCGACTATCCGACCGCCACCAAGGATCCGTGGGACTTCGACCTGCGCGGCTCGCTCTCGGCCGAGGATCGGCGCGATCACGAGATCGGCGTGCGGGTTGGATTCATCAATGAGAACAACAAGCACTTCTACGCCAACGACCGAGAGAATCCCTACACCGAGGTCAAGCCGTTCCTCTGGGTGCGGGCCCACCAGATGGGCGGGCGTTCGCTGCTCTGGGGAAAGCAGACCTATCGATGGTCGGACCTCGACTTCGAGGCCAACGCGAAGGATGGCCACGGCGTCGACTGGCCCATCCGCTATCGCGACATCGAGGAGTGGTATACCTACGTCGAGAAGTTCGCCGGCATCAGCGGTGAAGCGTTAGGGCTTCCGCACTTGCCCGACAGCCATTTCCTCCCGCCGATGGAGCTGAACTGCGTCGAGCAGCACGTGAAGGCGCGCATCGAGCGCGACTTTCCGGGGCGCCACCTCATCATCGGCCGCGTCGCACACCTCACCGAGCCCCTCAACGGGCGCGGCAAGTGCCAGTTCCGGAATCGCTGCGACCGCGGCTGCCCGTACGGCGCCTACTTCAGCAGCAACGCGGTCACGCTCCCCGCGGCGGAGGCGACGGGGAACCTCACGATCCGCCCCTTCTCGATCGTGCAGTCGATCACCTACGACGAGAAGAGCGGACGCGCATCGGGCGTGCGCATCATCGACGCGGAAACGAACGAGGCACTGGAGTACCGCGCCCGGATCATTTTCTGCAACGCCTCGACGCTGAGCACGACCCAGATCCTGCTCAACTCCACCTCCACTCGCTTCCCCAACGGACTAGGTAACGACAGCGGGGAACTGGGGCACAACCTCATGGACCATACCTACCGCATCGGCGCGATGGGGAAGGTCCCGGGATTCGAGGACAAGTACTACAAGGGGCGACGGCCAAACGGCATCTACATCCCGCGCTACGTCAACGTCGATGCAGCGAGCCGCTCCGCCGACTTCGTTCGCGGTTTCGGCTTTCAGGGGGGAGGGAGCCGAGCCGGATGGGGTGCGGGCGCCAACGCGGGAGAGTTCGGTGGCGACTTCAAGGATGGGCTCATGCATCCCGGCCCGTGGGAGTTCTTCATCACCGGCTTCGCCGAGTGCCTCCCGTCGCACGCGAACCATGCGTACCTGAGCGACGCGAAGCTCGACAAGTGGGGGCAGCGCACGTTGGCGATCGATGCGACGTGGGGACCGAACGAGCTTGCGCTGAACCGTCGCATCCGCAGCGACGCCCGTGAGATGCTCGAGCGCGCCGGCGTGGAGGAGATCGTCGATTTCGACAACGAGCACGAGATGGGGTACGGCATCCACGAGATGGGGACGGCGCGCATGGGGCGCGATCCCAAGACGTCGGTGCTCAATGCCCACAACCAGCTCCACGCGTGCTCGAATGTGTTCGTCACCGACGGGGCCTGCATGGCCTCGTCGTCGTGCGTGAATCCTTCGCTGACCTACATGGCGCTCACTGCGCGGGCGGCGCACCACGCGGTGGACGAGATCAAGCGAAAGAACCTCTGACGGTCGCGCGACGTCTCCGGGAGCCTGCTCTGCGACGTTTGTCTTCCCGGCGCTTTCACACGACGATGGGTACACCCCGAACGAACTCACCATGGATCGCAGAACCGCTCTCCGCAGAACGACGCTCCTCGCGGGCACCGTACTCGGCGCCCCCTCGCTGGCCGCGTTGCTTCAGGCCTGTGCAAAGCAGGACCGCGTGTCGTGGCAGCCGCAATTCCTCGGCGCCGACCAGGCGCGCTTCGTCTCGGCGTTCGTCGACTTTCTCCTGCCGCGTACGAGCACGCCGGGAGCGCTCGACGTGAAGACCGATGTCTTTCTCGATCTCGTCTTCGCACAGCTCTACGACAAGGCCGGGCAGGAGCGCGTGGTGCGCGAGATCGACGCATTCAACGCCACATGCCGCGAGCGCTTCGGTCGCGACTTCGCGGAGCTGAGCGCAGACGAGAAGGGCCAGGTCTTTCGTTCCGCGGACGAGGCCAGCGCAACGTTCAATCCGTCGGTCTGGGGAACGGCCGTCGGCAAGCAGGAGCCGGTGAGCTTCCATCGCCAGCTCAAGTCCGCGGCGCTGTGGGGATACTTCTCGTCGGAGGAGATCGGACGCAACTACCTCAGCTACGATCCGATCCCGGGCGAGTACCGCGGGTGCATTCCGTTGGACGAGGTGGGCGGCAAGACGTGGAGCCTGTAGCCGGTCGTCGTCCAACTGTTATCCTTCGCCTTCTATGCGAGTCCACACCCAGGCCTCACAGGCCACCATCACGCCCCAGAGCGCGCTCGAATTCCTGCGCGAAGGAAACGAGCGCTTCGTCAACAACCTCAACGCAAACCGCGACCTGCTGCAGCAGGCCAACGCGACCCGCGATGGGCAGTGGCCGTTCGCCACGATCCTCTCGTGCATGGATAGCCGCACCTCGGCGGAATTGATCTTCGACCAGGGACTCGGCGACATCTTCTCGATCCGCGTGGCCGGGAACATCGTGAACACCGACGTCCTCGGCTGCATGGAGTTTGCCTGTCGCATCGCCGGGAGCCGGTTGATCGTGGTGCTCGGACACTCCAACTGCGGCGCCGTGAAGGGGGCGTGCGACCACGTGGAGCTGGGGAACCTCACCGAGCTGTTGAGCAAGATCCAGCCCGCGGTCTACCAGGAAAAGAGCGTCTCCGATCCCGCCCATCGTCACTCCGGCAACAAGGCGTTTGTTGCAAATGTTGCGCGCATCAACGTGCACCGGTCGGTGCAGTCGGTGATCGATCGCAGCTACATCCTCGAGCGGATGATCGAGGAGGAGAAGATCGGGGTCGTGGGGGGGATGCACGACCTCGACTCGGGGCGCGTGGAGTTCTACGAGGACGCGCGGGTCTTCAACCGGGCGGACTTCGAGCGGATTACGGGGCGGTAGGGGGCGCGTTCGACGGGTGGCGTCGGCGAGCGGATGCCGACGCACGTGAACGCGTGTCTACCTCAACGCACAAACTGGCGATACCTTTTCCGTCGCCGGGCCCCCGCTCCGGAGGTGTACGACTTTCGCTGTGCTGTCATGAGAGCCGTTCGCTCGACGCTTGCCAAGGTATTCGCCGCGTGCGCCGTTGCCGCACTCGCCGCGTGCGGCGCGGACTCGCCGTCCGATCCGAGCATCGACAGTTCGATGGTCGTCGCCAAGGTCACGCTCTCCTCGCCTGTCGACTGGCTCATGGTCGGCAGCACGACGCAGCTCGTGGCGGCCGCCACCAACCCGGCGGGAGCAGTCGTAAGCGGGGAGGCGATCATCTGGGAAAGCAGCCACCCCGCGGTGGCCACCGTCTCCCCAACAGGGATCGCGACGGGCATCGCATCGGGGACCACGGAGATCACGGCGAAGGCAGGGAGAAAGTCGGCGAGCCTTACGCTCACGGTCCGCGTCCCTAACCGTATCGTGCTCACGAGCGACGCGGGCGATTTCGTGGGTGATGGACAGACGTTCAGCTACTCGAACGCCGACGCGCAGATCAGCGTGTATGGGGACTTGACCTCCATCGCGATGGATGTGCGGGGGACACAGAATTGGTACGCCATATTCGTCGCCCCCGCTGGCCGACAGCTCGTCGCGGGCACCTATCGCGGGGCGACGCGCCCTCCCTTTCAGGGGAATGGCGCGGGGCTCTCGTGGTCAGGCAACGGGCGCGGGTGCAACGAGACGTTCGGCACCTTTGTCATCGACAGCATTCGCTGGAGCACGACGACTGCATCGACGCCGGTCGCGCTCGACCTGCAGTTCGAACAACACTGCGAAGGCGCACTCCCGGCGCTTCGCGGCTCGATCCACTGGCGCGCCGATGATCCGACGACGCCTCCCGGTCCGGTGCGCCCGATTCCTGCGACCGTGTGGCAACCGCCCAGCGGGGCCGTCCCCGCCACCGGAGACGTCGTGTATCTGCAGAGCGACCCGGGTGACTTCGTAGGCGGTGGCGTCACCGAACTTCTCCAGAGCGACGTGGCCGCATCGGGGAGCGGGCGCCACATCCGCGTCAACGCCGGCGGCTACGAAGGCGAATTCGAAGCGATGAACGTCATCGCGACAGTGGAAACCGGCTTCTACGACCACCTCACTCGATTCCCGTACCACAATGCAGTCGTCGGCGGACTCTCCTGGTCGGGGAACGGACGCGGCTGCAACACGCTCGCCGGCTGGTTCGCCGTCGATCGCACACGCTACGTGAACGGGGCGCTCGCGGGCGTGGAGCTTCGATTCGAACAACGCTGCGACGGGAAGAGCTCCGCGCTGCGCGGCTATGTGCGTTGGGGGGAACTGACAGGATAGCGACGACGCCTCGGTGCGCTGTCCCGCACGCTGATCGACTCGTACCGTCCCAGGGATTCTACATGTTTCGAACTACACGATCTCGACGTGAACGTAGACAAGCGGTCGAGGTAGACGAATCGCCGCTACGTTCGCGCGCGCAATACGCTTTCGGTGCCTAGTCGATAACCATCGCCATTCCATGACGAGAGCCGCATACTCGACCGTCATACTTTTCATCGGAGCGTTCTCCCTTTCGGCGTGCGGCGCCGATCCCGCTCCGATCGCCCCTCCGGTAGACCAGAGCAAGGTTGTCGCCAGCGTGACGATCAGCGCTCCCGCGCCCTCGCTTGTCGTTGGCGGTACGATGCAGCTCACGGCGTCGGCGACTAACTCGATGGGGACGACGCTCGCCGGCCAGGCCATCGCGTGGGTCAGTAGTCGCCCCGACATCGCCACGATTTCTGCGGATGGATTGGTCACGGGCGTGACGACGGGCGCAGCGGTGATCACCGCGAGCGCTGGTGGGAAGACGGCGAGTGTGAGCGTGAACGTCCGGGGACCGAACCGGATCGCGCTTGAGAGCGACTCCGGCGATTATATCGGGTCTGGAGGGAACTACAGCTACACGAACGCCGACGCGGAACTCGAGGTGGTCGGCAACAGCTCGTCGATCCGGGTAGCGATCTTTGGCGAAAAGATCTGGAATGCGACCTTCCAGGTCCCGTCGGGGAGTCAACTCGTCGCTGGCACGTATGCCAACGCCACCCGGTGGCCGTTTCAGGGAACGGGTGCAGGGCTGAATTGGGACGGAGACGGGCGCGGGTGCAATACGATCACCGGATCCTTCGTGATCGACAGCCTGCTGTGGAGTGCAGGCATCGGCTCGACGCTTCTCGCCCTCGATATGCGCTTCGAGCAACACTGCGAGGAGCGAGCGGCAGCCCTGCACGGAACCATTCACTGGAGTGCGAATGACCCGACCGTTCCACCGGGTCCGGTCCGGCCGATTCCCGCCGGGCTGTGGCAGCCGCCAGCGGGAGCAATCCCGGCGACGGGAAGCGTCGTCTACATCAGCGACCCGGACAACAACTTCGGTGGAGGAGTAACTGCGCTCTACCGCGTCGGCCTCGTTGCCACCAGCAGCGGTCGACACTTCAGCATTTCCGCCGGCGGGTTTCGGGGAGATTTCGAGGGCATGTCGTCGATCGATTTGGTCGAGACTGGCTTCTACGATCACCTCAAGACGTATCCCGCGCACAACCCCGCAGTTGGCGGGTTGTCGTGGTTCGGAAATGGCAGTGGCTGTGAACTCGTCGGTTGGTTCGCCGTGGATCGTGTGCGCTACGTCAATTCGGACCTTCTGGCAATCGAACTGCGATTCGAGCAAAAGTGCAATGCGTATGTCAATCCGATCCGCGGATACATTCGCTGGGGGGAATTCAGCGGCTGAGCACATCGCCGAGTCGATCCGCGTCGTGGTGTGCGCGACACGCAAATCACGTTAGGCAGAGTACGCCCGTCGCGTCTTCCACGTATTCGACGCGCGAAACGCGACGAAGGTTCGGCACCAAAGGATCGGGGATCCAGGCGATTGCTGTTCCCGTGTTGTCCGATCGCCCGAGAATCCGGCCGCCGAGCCGCGTCACCTCCTCGGTGACGATCGCCCCGCGGAACCCGACCGTCACGGTATCCTCCGCTCGGCGCGGATCGGTCACCGCCACGAGGCGCTTGCCAAGGGCTCCCGCATTCGCGATGGGGAGGATGACGCGCACCTTGCCCACGTTGAACCGGTACACCACGGTCCCGCCCGCTCGTACGAGCGCTCGAATCGCGCCGTCGCTCGGCCGGTCGTTGGGCGCCGAGGCGCTGCGACCCACCGCCACGTCGAACAGCCCTAACGTCACGTCGGGAGGCCGAGGATACCACGCACCACACGAGAACGTGAAGTTCTCCGAAAACTTGAAGCGCGCCGGGTCTCCGCGATCGGGGCCCAAATTCTCGCCGCACGCCAGAAGTGCGGGAAGCACCGCAAGGATGAGACAAGTGATCGGCAGTCGCGAGCGGCTCTCCGCCGAGCCAGACAGGCTCGCGGCACGAGCGAGGGGAGAGGTGCGTCGCTGGACGTGATGCATGCCCTGACAGACCCGACGAGCGTCTCCCACGTCACCGGGGCGGCTGCGAAGAAGCGGCCTGATCGTCTCTAGTTCGCCACCAGCTGTCTACCGAAATACTGCATCACGTACAACCCGAGCAGCACGAGCAGCGCCCCTCCCTGCGCCCACCGCCACCGCACGAATGCCATCGCCACCGCCGCCGGCGCGATGAGGAACGCCGGCGAAGCCAGGGAGAGGTGGGCCCCGAGCATCGCCACTTGCACCCACGCGCTCACCCCTGTCGCGACGACCCAGTGCGCCGCGAACAGGAGCCAGAATCGGCGCCGCACATGCTCGAAGTGAGCCGCGAGGTCGACCGGCTCGCCCGACGCTGCCGCTTCCGGGAGTGGCGTCGCCGCGAGCAGAAAAAGCAGGAATCCACCGACAATCACCGCCCCAAACATTTCGAAGCGCAAACCGCCCGGAAGCGCCTGGGCGCTGTACCAGGCCCACCACTGCGTGATGATCTTGAGCAAGACGACCACCGCGGCGAGCGGCGCGAGCCAGTCCCACCGGACCTCGGTTCGCGCGCTCAGGAGGCGGTGCACCCCCATGGCGAGCTCGGAGACCGCCAGTCCGAGGATGACGGCGGCGAACGCGAGGATATACTCGAAGGGGGTCACGTGCTTGCCATGCCCATAGGCGTTGGATGTCGCTTGACGTTGCGGCACGGACGAGGTCGCAGGCAAGGGGCACCGCACGTCGAGCCAGCCTTCTCGCGTGTGCAACAGTCAGTCGCGTGCCCGACCGGCGTCACAGACAGCCCTTCACCGCCGGTGCTACCTAACGCCTCACGCCCGCCAGTCACCCAATGACGCTGTCACTCCTCACGTCCGTTCTCCGCTCTCAAGCGCGCGCACTCCCCCGCGCGCTGTGCGCCATCGCGCTCCTGTCCGTCGCCGCCAAGGCGCAGCGCCCCGACATGCTAGATCGGGAATTCGCTAGCGCCGTGTCCGCGGTCCTTACCTTCGACCACTTCGCCGAGCTCTGCGCCAAGGGGAAAGGCTTGTCCGCGAAGGACGCCGCCGAGGTCGAGACGTGGCTCACGACGAATCGCGTCGATCTCGTGCGCGCACGCATGGTTGAACTCGAGTCTGATGCTACGCAGAACGCTCGGCTGATCGACGCCAGGCAGGCGGTCCTCAGGAAGTACGGAACGCTCACGCTTTGGTCGTGTCGCGCCGCGTTGCAGTCGACGCGACGTCCCGAAGCGTTGTTCGCCAGGAATGCCCCTGGCCTGCTCTCGGCGCTCGACCGATCGGCGAATGCAGCTGCTGCATCGCCACCATCGGCTGCAGGCGTCGTCGCGCGCCCGCCGAACGAACCGGCGAATGCACCGCCGCCAGATGCAACGCGTTCGGGCGTTTCTCCTGGAGCAGTTCCCCGCCCCGCGGCTCCGCTCCTCGAATCGATCGAGGCGTTCGGCTTCGATTCGCGCCCGAGCATGGGCATCGGGGGGTTCATCTCACTCGCGATCTACCCGATCGTCCTCTTCCGCAATGGCGACGCGCTGATCGACGTGACAGGACTCGCCGACCCCGCCGGGATCGAGGCGCATCGCCGCGCGCACCCCGACGACTGGACGCACTGGCGTCGCCAAGGAGGGAAGTTGCAGCTGGCGAAGCAGGACGGGTGGGAGGCTCCCTCGTTTCAGAACACCTACCAGCGCCTCCCCGATGACTTTCGCCTCGACGGATACTTTCGTGCCCTCTCGGGCGTCGGCAACGTCGCCGTTGGCGGGACGGACGCCGTCACGGTCTGGCAGGACTATCGCTTCTGGCGCGACGGACGCGTCGTGCGCGGGAGGGGGAGCGGCGCGCAGGCGGCGGCGGGCGATGCGTCCGTCGTAACGCGAAGCGTCGCGCCGAGCCAGCGCGGGCGCTACCGCGTCGAAGGATTGCAGCTCCGCATCACGTATGACGACGGATCGCTCGAGTCCTACATCCTCATTGCCGATCCGACCGATCCGGCGACCGGAATCTGGCTCGACGGCGAGGCGTTCCCGCGGCGACGGTCGCCGTAGCGGGTGAGCAGTCGCTCCGCCGGCGATCTCTTCGCTCGCCTAACGCGAGGCGCGCCCGGGCGCACGCGGGCTGACCGCCCCTACTTCGAGTACAAGAGCCGAATCCCGCGCACCGCCGCCGTCCCCGGCGCGTCCTCGTGGCCGAGCCCCTGCAACGTCTCGTTGTACAGCTTGAGGCCCGGGTAGTTGCGGCCGCGGAGTGCCGCGCTGAGCCGCGCGGTCCCGCTCACGATTTGCCCGATCCCTTCGAGCATCGGATCGTCGACTTCCAGCGTCCCGAAGGAGAGATAGATGCGCGCCACCAGATCCTTGTGCGATTCGGCGTACCGCGCTTCCTGTCGGTAGATGTCGCCGTCGCCGTAGGCCATCGCGGGGCTCGAGATGATGTAGCTGGTGAACGGCGACTTTTCCTGGAAGATCGCCCACGACGCGAAGAAGCCCCCGGCCGACACGCCGAAGAGCCCGAGGCGATTCCGGTCGATGCGGTACTTCGAGGTGAGCTGCGGCAGGAGTTCGTCGACGAGCATGGACAGGAACCTGGGCGCCCCGCCCACGCATTCCGCAGGCGCAAGCTTCCACGCGTTGCACCCGGCGGAGACCACCTTGCCGAAGGGATCGGTCATCGACCAACCAGGGGGCGAGAACTCGTGCACGCGACGGCGGGTGAATCCATCCGACCCTTCCGCGAACGGCGCGCCCACGCTCACGACGATCTCTCCATCGTTGCCGTGGACCGTGTTGGCTGCGTGAAAGACGAGCGGGAAGTAGTGATTCCCGTCAGTCACGAGGATCAACGCGTAGCGCTTGCTCGTGCTGTCGGCATACGTCGCCGGAAGCCCCACCGTGATGTCGTAGTCGCGCCCCATGGACGGCGACGTGAAGCGGTACGACTCGGTGCGCTCCGTGGGGATCGGCTGCGGTCGCAGCGACTGTGCGGTGAGCGCGCGGGGCGACGCCGCGACGAGGATGAGCAACGCTGCCGTGCGGAGTTGGCTGCAACGCATGAGTTCATCCTCTTTCGTGGGGTGCCGGGCGCACGAACCCGATCGGACTGCAACGGTGCACGCGATAGCATATCGCGCTTGGCTGCGGTTCGCCAACGACCCGGGGAGCAGGCGGACATCGAAACCCCGAGTGCAGGGCGGCGTACGGTTGCACGCCTCTCCCTCCCCGGAGCGCCCTCGTGAAGCACCGCGACCTCCTTGTCACCTGCTCGCTGCTGAGCGTCGTCCTCCTCTCCCTGCACATCGCGCAGGACATCGTGCTGGGGCTCGATCGCGCTGGGCTCAATCACCTCGTTGGCGTCGCGATTCTCCTCGTCGTCGTGTGCGGTGCCGTGCTGCTGCGAGAGCACGTCGTGGGGCGCGTCATCATGCTCCTCGGCGGGGTGATGGCCGCAGGGATGCTCCCGCTCCACATGCGGAATGGGCTGCGCCCGGAGTTCCTCGATCGCCCCGGTGTGCTACTCTTCGTCTGGACGCTCTATCTTCTCGGTGTCCTGGGGGCGTTCACCGTTGTGCTCGCGGTGCTGGCGTTCGTCCGTCCGCGTCCATCGTAACGACCGGAGAGCGATGCAGGTCGACCTGGTGTACTTCGAGGGATGCCCGCACGTCACGGCGACGCGCGATCGACTCGCCTTTGCACTCAAGAGTTTGTCGCATCCCGCCGAGTGGCGAGAGTGGAACACCAGCGACGCAACGACGCCAGCGCACCTGCTTGGCTACGCCTCACCGACCGTTCTCGTCGATGGCATCGACGTCGAGCTCAAGGCGCGGACGAGCGGTGCGGGGTGCGCTGTTGGCGGGGGACCCGACATTGCCGCGCTCCTGCGAGCGCTGGCAGCAGCCACTGATTGAGGGAGCGCTCTCCTGCGCATGCGCCGCGGCGGCGGACCCGGTGCTGGTGATGATCGCCGCCGCGAGTCGGCGTCGATACCCGCGGTCTGCGTCGCCAGCTGACCGCCGACCGTTTCGCGCCGCAATTGCTGCTCGCGAACTCAGCGCGACAGCAGCTCCCGTACCCTTCCCTGCAGCTCCGGAATCACCTCGCGCTCGAACCACGGATTGCGACTGAGCCAGATGTTGTTGCGCGGACTCGGGTGCGGAAGCGCGATCGACATGGGCCAGGTGCGCCGCCAGTCGCGAACGGCGTCGGTGACGGACGGCGGGGCGGCAGGCAGGTGATAGGCGAGCGCATACTGACCGATCACCAGCGTTAGGCGGATGTCGGCGAGCTGCGCGAGAAGGCGTTCGCGCCACGCCGGCGCGCACTCCGGGCGCGGCGGGAGGTCACCCGACTTCCCGGTCCCCGGATAGCAGAAGCCCATCGGGAGGATGGCAAAGGCGCGCGGATCGTAGAATTGCTCGCGGGTGACACCGAGCCACGCGCGCAGCCGGTCGCCGCTCGCGTCGTCGAACGGTATGCCGGAGGCGTGCACCTTTCGTCCCGGCGCCTGCCCCGCGACGAGGATTTGCGCAGCGGGATCGACCTGCAGCACGGGGCGCACGCCATGCGGAAGCGACGACGCGCAGAGCGTGCACTCCCTAACCTGTGCCAGCAGCGACCGGAACGACTCCTTCCTCACCCGCCCTGGACCGTTTGCCGACGCACCGCTGCCCGCCGCCAGAAGAGCCCTCCAACGACGAAGAACGGCACCGAGGCGAGGAGGAGCCCGGGGAGGCCGTGTCCCAGCGGCGGCGTGGCCTGCACCTGCGCCGACACGTCGCCCACCGCATCGGCAGCATCGATAAGCACGCGGATCTTCCAGCGCTCGGGGCGCGACAGCGTCATGTTCGCCATGTACTTACGTCCCGCGTGCGCCGGCTCGTCGTGCGTCGCCAGCACGACTTCCGGCTCATCTCCCGCGACCGGCGCGATACCGATGCGCACGCGCGCCGGCGCGTGGAACGAGGAACCATCGGCCGAGCGAAGGACCGCGTACACGGTGCTCGTTCCCACCACGGGGTCGGCCCAGATCGATGTCAGGTAGCCCGCCGCTGGTCGGTCGACGACGATCGCCACCGGCACACCACCGCCGTGATGCATCATCGTGCGGGCGTGCGGCGCGTTGCGCTCCCGCATGGCGACGTAGATCCCCGGGATGGCGAGCGCCGCCAGCCCGACGACCAGCCCAGCGCGCGACAGCGTCGAGCGGCGCGAGCGATCGTGCACGACGGTCAGGCCGGCGCGAGATACGGCTGCGCCGCGCACGTGCAGCGCATGTGCGCACGCTCGTCTTCTGGCGGGAGGAGGTGCCGGTACATGGCCACCATCATCGGGATGAAGACCAGCGTGTTGTAGATCAGGTGCAGCTCCATGCGCGGGATCACGAGCTGCGCGATGCTCATCGGGACGGGCGAGTCGAACAGGTTGCGCCCCACGATCACCTGCCCCTGCAGCAGCGCGTGTTCGATGTGATGCCAGAACTGGATCCAGAACGCGACCATCCACCAGGTGTACGCGCGCCCGACGAAACCGGTGCGGAGGATCCAGAGCCCGACGAGCATCACCAGCGCGTAGCCGTAGTGCAACGACTCGCTGGTCACCAGCCACGGGAACCAGAGGCCGAGCACGCCGCGCGCGTTAGGCAGCGGCCAGTGCAGCACGTAGACCTGGATCGCCTGGGCGAGGTGCTCTGCCCAGTGCGCGAGTACCACGACCATGAAAAGCTGCAGCGCACGCTCGTGCCAAGGGCCGTTGATGCGCGCGATCCACGACTGGTCGTGCGCGTCGGCATGAGCGGCGTGGGGAGCGGGCGGAAGGGCCGAGTCCTGAACGGTCATGGAAAATTGGTGCGCGGGACGATCGTATCCTCGCGGGACGATGCGCCCGCCAGGTCGAAGAGACTCGGGGCGGCGTTGCGGCGCAAGGGGGTGCTCTTTCGGAGGCGACCATCGCAGCATATACTCGGCGCGCCGTAGAGTCTGCAAAACAGACACACGTGCGATTCGCCAGGGGCCCCTCACCCTCTCTCGTGTCCATGCACCGCACCGTCGCTCTCTTCGTCTCGCCCCGCGTCGTCTCATCTGCCGCGTTCGCTCTCCTCCTCGCCGTACCCGCTGAAGGCATGGCGCAGGAGGGACGAATCGCCGGGACCATTCGCTCGGCGAACGGGACGCCACTCTCCGCCGCACGCATCAGCGTGACAAACGGTGCCGGGCTCACGCGTGCCGCCAGCTCCACAACGGACGGGTCGTACACGGTCGCGCGACTCCCCGACGGCGTGTATTCCGTCGCGGTGACGCTCGTCGGATTCCGCCCCGCGACCCGCGCCGACGTGCGAGTGCCGGAGGCGGCGACCGTCGACTTCTCGCTCGATCCACTCCCGCTTCAGGCCATCACTGTCACGGCGACGCTTCGCGAGCAGGAGCTGGCCGACGTCCCCTTCTCCATCGCCGCGCCAACCGGTGCGGTGCTGCGCGAGCGCGGGGCCGAGAACATCGAGGCGATTGCCGCGAATGTGGCGGGCTTCAGCGTGCAGAACCTCGGCCCGGGGCAGAGCCAGGTCGCGCTGCGTGGTGCATCATCGGGACAGATCGCGCGCGACCAGCCCGGCGTGAAGGAATCGGTCGGCGCCTACCTCGACGATTCGCCGATCTCGCTCTCGCTCTTCACCCCCGACCTCGACCTGTTCGATGTGGGGCGCGTCGAGGTGCTGCGTGGTCCGCAGGGGACGCTGTTCGGCGCGGGCTCGCTCTCCGGGACGGTCCGCTACATCACCAACAAGCCGGAGCTGGGTGCGTGGCGCACCTTTGGTGAAGCGGGCGGGAGCCAGATCGGGAGCGGTGGTGCCGGCGGCAACATCAAGTTCGGCGTGAACATTCCGCTGGCGAGTCGCGCGGCTGCGCGCGTCGCGCTGTACCACAACGCGCTCGGCGGCTGGCAGGATGCCGTGCGCCAGGACCGGAGCATCGACGAGAACGTCAACAGCGGTCACCGTACGGGAGTTCGCGCCGCGCTCACCATCGCGCCTAACGATCGCTTCACCATCACGCCGCGCATCGTGGCGCAGAGCGTGGGGATGGAGGGGTGGAACCGCACCGACGCCTTCAACATCCTCGCCAACCCGTACACCACGTCGCGCGCCGCCGTCACGCTCGGCCCACGCCAGCTCTACCTGGTTTCGAACGAGCCGTATCGCGACTCCTTCGTGCTGGGCGACGTGAACGCGAGCTACGACTTCGGCAAGGCGACGCTCTCGTCCATCACGTCGGTCACACACCGAGACATCACTGTCACGCGCGACGGGAGTGCGCTCTACGCCAGCATCGTCGGCGGGAGCATCGGATTCCCCCCGCCGGTCTACACGCTCGCTGCGCCTTTCGACGACAAGACCGACTCGAAGGTGTGGACGCAGGAGCTGCGACTCTTGGGGAGCGGGGCGCGCGGGAGCTGGCTCCTGGGCGCATTCTACGCCGATGCCAAGCGCGACTACGGCCAGAGCGTGCGCGCCCCGGGCTTCGAGGACGCGACGGGCGCGCCGACCGCCGGGACGTACTCGGCGAAGGACGAGCTCTTCTTCTCGAAGCTGGGTTATGACCTGCGCCAGACCGCGCTCTTCGGCGAAGGGACCCTAACGGTCGGGAAGCGGCTCGACCTCACCGCTGGACTTCGCTATTACGACTTCTCCGAGGATCGCACGCAGATCTTCGACGGCTTCTTCGTGGGGCTCATCTCGCAGCCGGGGTCGACCAAGGCATCGGGGCTGGCGCCGCGCTTCATCGCCTCGCTCAAGGCGAACGACAACCTGCGGCTCAACGCACAGGTATCGCGCGGCTTCCGCCTCGGTGGGATCAACGATCCGATCAACGTCCCCATCTGCACCCCCGCCGATCTTGCGACGTTCAGCGGGCGCGACTCCTGGCGCGATGAAAAGGTCTGGAACTACGAGGTGGGGGGAAAGGCCACGCTCATGGGCGGGCGCGCATCGCTCAACGTCTCGGCGTTCTACATGGACATCAGCGACTTGCAGCTCACCGTCACCGCCGGTTCCTGCTCTTCACGGTTGGTCTTCAACGTCCCGGCGCGGAGCCGCGGGACCGAGGTCGAGTTCGCGCTCGCGCCGACGAGCAACATCGACCTTTCGCTCTCGGCGTCGTACAACGGCGCGGAAGTTCGCTCGACCCTCACGTCGACCGACGCGGACGGCAACGTGTCGGTCGTCGGCGGGATCGAGCGCGGGAACCGCCTGCCAAGCGTTCCGAAGATGCAGGGTGCCGCGGCGGCGACTTTTCGTCGCCCGCTCCGGAGTGGCTCGGTCGTATTCGCGTCGGGAACCGCGCAGTACATCGGGTCGCGCTACACGCTGATGGAGGATCTCGCCAGCGGATTCGGCACCGTCGACATGGACTCGTTCGCGCCCAACACGATCGGCGGGCCGCTGACCCAGCGCTTCTTCCACTTCGATCCGCAACTTCCGGCGTACACGCAGGTCAACCTCCGCGCGGGGCTTCGCCGATCGAACTGGGAAACGGCGGTCTTCGTGAATAACCTCACCGATGTGCGGGCGCTCCTCGCGCTCGATCGCGAGCGAGGGACGCTCGCGCGCGTGGGCTACCTCACCAACCAGCCGCGCACCTTCGGAGTCGGCGTCTCCTTCGATCGTTAGGTAGACCTCGCACCACCCGTCACGCCCCCTCCACTCTGTCAGGAGATCACCCGATGCCGCAGGCGACCGTCAGGAAGCAGGATGTCATCCTCAAGAACCAGGGGACGATCCTCAGGAACCAGCAGCAGCTGGCGAAGATTCTCGTCAACCAGCGAACGATCCTGCGCGAGATCCGGACCATCCAGAAGAACCAGAAGACGATCCTGGCCAATCAGGCGAAGATCCTCAAGAAGTAGCGCGTCGTGGTGCTTCAGGTCCCGCGCAGGCGCCGGCGGCGCCAGCGCGGGCCGGCGCAGACGATCATGGCGGCGGCCGCAGCGCACGCCACGAAGAGGACGACGCCGCCGACCCCCGCGACCGACGTCGCGCGAACCGACGTCGGCCCGACGGCCGAGAAGAGCATCGTGTTGCCGACGATCCCCACGAGGAGGACGACGAAGCCGAGGAGCGCGATGATCGCGTAGCGCGCGATGCCGTGCATCGCCACGGCACGCGCGGAGACAGGGACCGGCGCCTTCGCACTCGCCGGCGCCGCAGGATCGCCGAGTCGCGGGGGAGGCGAGTCCTCGCTCACCCAGCTCCGGCAGAGGAGGCGATCGAACGAGGCGTGCGCGGCGATTCCCAGTGCGCGCCGCGTACACCGTACGCGAGCCAGCGCTTCGCCGACGCGCGAGACGTCGTCGCCGAATTCCTCGTGTAGGTCACCGAGGATCGCGTCGCGCATCGAATCGCGCGGGAGCGTGCGTTCGATGAGCGCGATCGCCCACTGCGGCGGACGCGCGCGGAGGTCGGACGGATGCGTCACTTGGTTGCCCCGAGGAGTCCGTCCAATCCGCGCCAGAGAATGAGCTGGGCCTCGCGCGCGGCACGCAGCGCGCGTACTCCGCGCGCACTCACCTGGTAGAATCGGCGCGCGTGACCGCCGCGCTCCTCGGTCGCCGGATCGATGCGCCAACGCAGGAGCCCCTTTCGCTCGAGCTGATTGAGGCACGAGTACAGCGCGCCGCGCGACAGCGAGCGCCCGATCGAATCCTCAAGGTGCCGCGCGATATTCGGGGCATAGGCGTCCTCGCCGAGTTGGAGGATCGCCAGCATCACCGTCTGTTCGAGTTCGCCGAGTACGCTCTTGTGTCCCACGGAATGACTTGGCTGAAAGGCGCGTCAATGTGGGGTGCAACGCGGCGGCGCGCCAGAGTCGGGCGCGCGTATGCGTTCCGAATCAAACGACCGCGCGTTACCGGAACGCCCGAGCGTGATCGGCGCGCCGTCGACCCGCGCACGAACGTTTCACCGCCACAGGAGCGCCCTGATCCCGCGCGAGAACCCCGCCATCAGGATCGACTCGTGCACCTCTCCACGCAGTACATCGATCGTGAGGTCGAGCTGCCGGTCGCTGCGCAGGCGCAACGCACGCCCCAGCACGTACACGTCGGCAAGCATGCCGAGCCTTTCCTCTCCGTCCCCCATGCCGATCCAGACCTTGGTGGGCGTGGCGAGCTTGCGCGCATGCCCGTCGCGCTCGAGTCGCATCACGGCGCGATCGCGGTAGTCCGTGAAGTAGTCGTCCCACCAGATTGCCGGCGAGATGATGAGGTAGTGTGAGAAGAGCTGCGGACGGGTGAGGAGTGCGGTCACCGCCAGGAGTCCGCCCATCGACTTGCCGACGATCACCGACGTGTCGGCCGAGACCGAATACCGCCGCTGCATCAGTGGCTTGATGTCGCGCTCGACCACGTCGAGGAACGCCTGCGCTCCCCCCGATCCCTCCCAGTCGACCGGCTTGAGGAAGTGTTGCGCCGGATCGGGGGGCGCCCACGCTGTTGGTGTGTAGTCGCGCGTGCGGTTGGCCTCGAGACGTTCCACGCCCGTCTCGTTCTGGTAGCCGATGCCGACGTAGTAGATCGGCGGGAAGTGGCCGAGAAATTCGCTGTTCGACTGCGCCGCAACCACGGCGGGGAAGTCCCACAAGGCGTCGAGCAAGTAGACCGCGATCGGCGTCTCGCCGCGGCGCGGTTCGCTGATCGGCTTGCGTATGAAGAGTCGATAGCCGATCCCGTTTGCCGAGCGAGGAAGGTCGATCACGTCGACTTCGAATGGCGGCTTCCAGGGCTTTGCCGGCTGCGCCGGCGCGATGCCGGGTGCGCACGCGAGCACGCCCATGACCAGAGCTGAGAACAGGGTGCGCGTCATCGCCGAATGGATGTGAGAAGACAACCTCGTGCCTGGACGGGCGCGCTCCGGCGGCCGTCCGTGTCGTGAAGCTACGTTCTCCCTGTGCCGTCTCTCGCACGACCATCCCTCGGGAGCGGGAGTTCGTCCCCTCGAGCGCGCTGGTGCACGATCGCCAGTCGTATGGTCACGCATGCCATCCTTCGCTTGGAGTTCCGCGCGTCGAGCGCGTATGCTGCAGTTCGTCTGTTGTTTCATCATTCCCCTGTCGTCGTGCGCGACCGCTGTCGATGGTCAGACAGTCACAAGCGCCGAGGAGGTTGGCCGGGCCTACATCAGCGCGTATTCCTCGGCCGACTGGAATCGCATGGCGACGTTCATGGGCGACAGCATTGCCTTCGTCGACCGCACCAATCCGGATCCGAAGTTCGTCGCGATCACCCGGGGACGAGGTGGAGTACTGGCGATGCTGCGGACCTTCGGGGCGAGCGGCGGAGTGCAGGCACTCGACCTCGACTTCCCGATCGTTTTTGCCAGCAACAATGTCGTCGTCTTCGCAGGGCGGGTGAACACGCTGAGCCGCCCGCCGGGGGGTGCTGGCGCGTATCGCTGGCGCTCCGATCAGGTCATCGCCCTCACCATCGACGATGGGAAGGTCGTGCGCCACGAGGATTTCGCCGACTACGCACATCCGCTCGTCGAGCGCGTTGCCACGGCGAGCGACTCGTCAGGTGCAACGCTGTCGCGCGAGGAGGGCATCGCCTCACTCGCCTTCCTTATTGGCGAGTGGCGCGTGCGTTCCACCTACCGTTCACCCGACCGGTCCGTGACGCAGGCAGGGGGGCACGTCATTGGCCGAGTCGCGGTGGGCGGACAGGCGATCGAACTGGACGGATTGCACGACGATCCATCGGCGCCCAGTGCGGGGCGATTCCACGATTCGCATACCTGGATGCTGCACCCCAAGACCGGAAAGCTCACCGGGATCACCATCAACTCGCTCGGCAACCGGAAGTTCGACGACGGTGATGTTGTGGACGGCGATCTCGTGGTGACGAGCCACGGTGAGATGTTCAACGGCGGCGCCTTCATCAATCGGCAGCGCATGCATCGCGCGTCGGCCGACCGCATCGAGGTCACGCTTGAAGTGTCGACCGACGAGGGGAAGACTTGGCGCGATGGTGGGTATTCGGCGGTGTGGGAGCGGGTGCGGTAACGCGCGCGCGACGCCTCAACGCCCGTCGAGGAAGTCGGTCACGCCCCGAAGGAACTGTGCAGGCGCCTCGATGTTCACCATGTGCCCCGCACCGCGTACGTCGACCCGTCGCACGTTAGGCGCCTGCGACTGAATGGCCCGCGCCACGTCCTGAATGAACGCGGTATCGTCGGTCCCGACGATCAGGAGGATCGGCGCGCGGAGCTCGGCAAGTCGCCCGGCAGCCGGCGGTGCCGCCTCGACCTCGAGATCCTGGTGTCGCACGATTCCACCCCAGAATGGTAGCTGATCCATCGCCCACCCTCGCACGCGGCGCGCCATCGCCGAGTCACGCAATGCTGTGCGAATGTAGGCACTCCCGAGCCACGCTCGCGCCACCGCAACGGTGTCGCCTCGCTTCGCGGCCGATCGTGCCTCGTTGAGCCAGAGCGTATCGCCGTCGTCGGCCCACGTCCCGCCGCTGATGCCAGGCGCCGCAAGCACGAGCCGCTCGACGCGCTCGGGATGCGCAAGAGCGAAATCGATCGCGATGCGCCCGCCGAGGGAAAGCCCGACGAGCGACGCACGCGGGATGCGCAGCGCATCCATCAGCGCGAGGAGGTCGTCGTGCGCGGCGAATGCGGTGTCAGCGGGACCGGATCGCCCGAAACCGCGCGCGTCGTATCGAATGACGCGATGGATACGCTGGAGCGCGGAGAACTCGGCGTCCCACATGCGCCGATCGAGGTTCCCGCCGTGCAGGAGGATGACGACACTCCCGCTCCCTGCACTCTCGTAGAACAGCGAACTCCCGGGGACCGATACGCGCCCCGTGTCGAGTGCGCTCTCGCCAAACGGTCGTCGCGAGTCGCGGGGGTGCGCGGGAGGCTGAACGACAGCGGCGGTGAGCAGGACGCAGGAGAGGAGGAGTCGCATGCGCGCGCACTACCCGCGGGGGGAGCGCCGGGTTCCTGTCAGGCTGCGCTCCTCCCCCCCGCACCCAGCACCGTCACGCCGGCATGAACGGATTCTCGTCGGCACTCGGCCCGTAGATCGACGGCAGCGGGACATCGAGCAACCGCAGGTACACCGACAACTGCCCGCGGTGATGATACCAGTGATTCAGGAAGACCGACCGCAGGAACGCGATCCGCGGCATCGCCATGATCTCGGTTCCATTCGCCACCAGGCGCCACGTCTCGGTCACCTGCGCGTCCGACATCCCGCCGAGCATTTGCTTCGCCTCCTCGACGCTGGCCGTGAGCGCGTCGAGTACCTGCGCCGTCGACGTCGGCATGGTGTCACCAAAGCCCGGCAGCGGCGCCGGATTCTGTGAGGCCAGCGACATCACGCTGCCCGGGTTCATCGCAATGTGCATCGCGAGCTCGCCAAGCGTGCGCGACTTGGCGGCGGGCCTCCAGGCGAAGTGTGCCTCGGGGACGCGCTCCAGCACGCGACGCGTGGTCGCGGCTTCCATCTCCAGTTCCTGAATCAACGTTTCGGCGAGCGACATGGGAGTGAGAGTTGGAGTAAAGGTCAGTGCTGCACGGCGAAGCGGTCCTGCACACGCTGGCCGATCTTCGACCACCCCTGCGTGAGCGCCTCGCGATAACCGTCGGGGAAGAGACCAAGCGCGGTGTGCCGGAGCGTCATGACGGTCTCGTCGCCTTCGACCTTGAGCCGGTACTGCACGTTCGACGACACGGCGAACGACATCATGAGGGGGCCGCTGATCTCGAGGAGCGTCGGGCGACGGATCGCCTGCACCATCCCCCAGCAGTGGCCGTTGTCGTTCCCAAGGTCGCGGAACCAGCGCCCGCCGGGATGCGCCTCGAGCACCATCGGCATGGGCACGTCGCCCATCCCCACGTTATGCGGCCCCATCTCCTCGAGCAGCGCGGCGAAGGTGTCTTCGATCGACGCCCGCACGCGCGTCTCCAGCGTCACGTCGAGCGTCATGTCGTTCAGTGGTGCAATCGCAGCGGTCATCGATGCTCCTCCGGGTCGGTTACTGGTAGTTGGCCTTGGTGCGCTCGGCGCGCGCCTTGATGCGATCGAGTTGGTTCTGCCAATGCTGCTCGAACATGCGCGTCCACTCGTGAATGGCCTTGATTTTCGTCGCATTCGTCCGGTAGAACGCCTGCCGCCCATCGCGCCGCACGTCGACGAGCCCGACCTGCAGGAGGACGCCGAGGTGCTTGGAGACGGAGGGCTGACGCATGCGGAGCGCGTCCACGATCTCCCCGACGGGGCGCTCACTATCGGCCAGGAACGCGAGGATGTCGCGTCGCCTCGGCTCGGCGATGGCGTTGAAGGCGTCGGAGGTGGTGGGGGCGCGCGGCATGGGGGTCGAATATGTATGCCGTTATGGGAATATGTCAATCATGGCATTCACATTGCCTCGGCGCGGGGAGTTGCCGGGGAGCGTGGCGACACGTCTCCCACCCACAACCCGCCATGGAGCCGCTCGTGTTACGTCGCAGCCTCGCTGTTCTGGTAGTGCTCGCCACCATCGCGTGCGGCTCGGAGAAGGCGACCGATCCGCCCGTCGAGGTCTGCACCGTTTCGGCGGTTGCGATCAACCCGAGCACCGCGACGGTTCCGATCTCGCAGACCGCGACGCTCGCCGCCAACGTCACGCAGCAGCACTGCGGAACGCTCACGACCACCTGGTCCAGCTCGAATCAGAATGTGGCGACTGTCTCGGCCAGCGGCGTGGTGACCGCGGTCGCCGAGGGGACGAGCACGATCACGGCGGCGGTGAACAACGTGCAGGGGACGGCCCTGGTCACTGTCCCTCCCTGCGTGACGGCGATCACCGTGAGCCCGACGGTCCTCACGATCGCGGTGCCGCTCACCTCGCACATCGCCGCGACCCTAACGCCGTCCAATTGCGCGTCGGCGAACATCACGTGGAGCAGTTCGGCCACCGCGATCGCGACGGTATCGAACGGAAACGTCACGGCCGTCTCGCCAGGGACGGCGACGATTACCGCATCCATCGGTGCGCTGCAGGCCACGACGACGGTGACCGTCCAGGCACCGCAACTCGGGAGCGTGTGGGAAGAGAGCGTGATGCGGGTGGAGGGAGACGGGGACTCGCCGACGGGGTACGTCTCCGCCGCCTGGGCCGCGGGAGTCAGCGATGTCTTCGTCGCCGCGTACCCCAACTTCTATCGCTGGAACGGCTCGACCTGGACCATCCTGCCTGGCAACCCGGCCGGCGTTACGGCGATGTGGGGAAGTTCGCCGAATTCGGTCTTCGGGGTCGGCCAGGCAATACGCCGATGGGACGGGACCGCGTGGACCGACATGACGTCGCCGACTACGCAGCGGCTGCGCGCGATTTGGGGGAGCAGCGCGACCAGCGTGTACGCCGTCGGCCAGGGCGGAACGATCATCCACTACAACGGAACGTCGTGGTCGGTCATGACGTCGCCCACCACGGCGAACCTCGTGGGGATCTCGGGGGTGAGCGAGTCGCTGATCTTCGCCGCAGGCGAGGACGGGAGCATCGTGCGCTTCGACGGCATGAACTGGACGACGGTCTCGTCGCCGGCTACCAGCTTCCTCACGGGGATCTGGATGGCCAACGCCTCGCTCGGCTACGCGATCGGGGGCGACGGCCTGCTCAAGTTCAACGGAACCACCTGGACAGTGGACGGCAGCTTCGGCGGGAGCGGGACGCCTCGCGCGATCTGGGGCTCGGCGCCGGACAACATCGTCGTTGCCGGTGACGGCGGGCAGATGCGTCGGTTCGACGGGACCTCGTGGAGTGCGCTCTCGCAGCACACCGCCACGTCGCTCACGACACTGACCGGTTCGGGATTCAGGTCCTTCGCCTTCGGCGAGGGCGTGGAAATCCTTCAGGCGGGGACGGGTGCCAGCCTTCTCTACTCCGCACCGTCACTCACCTCGGTGTGGGCCGTCGACGCCAACACGGCGTTTGCAGCGGCCAGCGATGGCGTCATCTGGCGTTACGCCAACGGCTTCTGGCAGGACGACTGGACCGGATCGTTCGCCGCGTTCACCGACATCTGGGCGGCGAGCGATCACGAAGCGCTGGCCGTGGGGAGGGATCCGTTGACCGCGGCCGCCGTTTCCTATCGGTACGATGGCACGAGCTGGCATAAGGTCGACATGCCGAACTCGGCGAGCGCTGTGTCGCTTTGGGGGACCTCGATCGCCAACGTGATCGCCGGGAGCCGATTCGGTCCGCTGCAGCGCTACGACGGGACCGCGTGGTCGTCGGCCTCCAGCGCGAACGCAACCGACCTGGTGGCACTGTGGGGGACGAGCGCGACTGACATGCTCCTCGTCGGAGGAAGCGGCTACGCCGCGCGCTTCAATGGCGCCGGAGCGATCACACCGTTGTCGACCGGTATTACCGACGCACTCGTCTCGGTGTGGGGGAGCAGTCCGACCAACTACTTCATCGGGACGAACAACAGCAGGTTCTATCGATTCGATGGAACGTCGTTCTCTCAGACGACGCTCCCGAGCGGCGTGGGCGCGATCTACGGGCTCTGGGGAACCGGGGCGTCGCAGGTGTTCGCGGTGGACTACACCGGGTCGGTGATTCGCTTCGACGGGACGCAGTGGGTCAAGCTGCGTGAATCGAGCGGAGACGCGAACTACGTCGCGCTGCACGGGACAGCGTCGCGGCTCTTCGCCGTCGGGCCTCGCGGCTCGCTCATGATGACCCGCTAGACCGGGGCGAGTCCGCGCGCGGGGGGAGCGAACAGCGCTCGCCCCGCGCGCGCCAATCGTCGCCCTCGTAGCGCACGAGCGGCCGCACTGAAACTAGGAAAGCACAAGGCCCACGAAATTCGCGATTTCGTGTGATCCTCCCGCGCCCTGCGGTGCGCGTGATCGGCATGGGCTCCGGCGAATTCCCCGTCCGGAGCTGCCGTTCACCACGAGGAGGCGGTATGAAGCGCGTCGCCCTTTTCCTGTGCCTGCTGGGCAGCATGGTCACCCTGAACGCCTGCGGCGGTGGAGGCGACGGAGGAGGAGGAGGAGGACCACCGACGCAGCCGGCGGTCATATCGGTCGCCAGCGTAAGCGTCTCGCCGTCTGACCAATCGCTCGCGCCGCAGCAGACTGCGCAGCTCACCGCCACCGTGAAGGACGCGCAGGGGAACACGCTCAGCGGCCGCACCGTCGACTGGACCTCGTCCTCGTCGAGCGTCGCCACGGTCAGCAGCGCGGGTCTCGTGACCGCCGTCGCCGCCGGAAGCGCGACGATTACTGCGACGAGCGAAGGGAAGAGCGGGACAGCGCAGGTGACCGTGATCGCACCGGTGGCGACCGTCACCATCGCAGCGCCGTTGAGCACCATGGTACCGCAGCAGACGATGCAGCTCACGGCGCTGCTCAAGGACCAGGGGGGCGCGACGCTCAGCGGGCGCACGGTGACCTACACGTCGACAGCGGCGCAGGTGCTGACCGTCAACGCATCGGGACTCGTGACCGCGGTCGGGGTGGGCACCGCGACCGTGACGGCCACCAGCGAAGGGAAGAACGGGACGATCGACCTCGCCGTCGTTGCGGGGAGTCTCGTCGGCGCGACCGGTGGCACCGTGACGAGCGTGGACAGCTCCGTCGTGGTGACGATTCCGCCTAACGCACTCGGCGCCGACACGCCGATTTCGATCAGTGCCGTGAGCGGGACGCTCGAGGCGCCGGCCGCCGCCGATCTCGCGGGGACGGCATACCAGATCGGGCCAGCGGGGTTGAGCTTCAACCAGCCGGTCACGATCAAGCTCAAGTATCGCCTGGCGGACCTCCCACTCTGGGCAATGTCGGGCGATCTCGCCGTGATGGTGAACGGAGGCGCCGGCTGGACATCGTTAGCGGGAGTGACGGTCGACCCGGTGGCGCACACGGTCTCGGGGACGACGACGGGACTCGGCGCGCTGAGCGGATCGCTCGTGACCTCGCCGGGGCGCGCGACGTCGCGCGGTGGCCATATCGGAGCACTGGCGCGGAGTGCCGGACGCATCGCGCCTGCGACCCAACTCCTGGCAGCAGGCTCCCCGACCGTCACCACCATCGCCGTCAACTGGGCCTCGGTCAACCTCACGCCGGCAAGCGACAGCGTGAACAACCAGAAGCGCGACGTGATCCTGCACGCGAGCCTTGTCCCGACCGGCGTTGCCACCGTAGTCCCGGCGCCGCCCGGGATCACCCAGCCGACTGCGCTCTGGCGCTATCGCTGGCGCACGACAGGGCAGAACGGGACGCTCGGCGGCGGCACGACCGACACCGGGTGGATCGACAGTCCGGATGCGCAATACATCTGCACCAACGCGAATCTCGACGTCGTGAGCGGGCGCATGGACGACGTCATCCTCGACGTGCTGCTCAACCCCGGGAGCGAGAACGATCCGGCGAGCCAGAAGATCGTACGCAAGCAGATGACGGTGTATGCGGGGCTCAAGAAGACGTTCGAGATCTCACCCGACGACCCGACCATCGGCCCCGGGATCACGCAGCAGATGCACTTCATCATCCGTGACCAGAACGGCAACCAGCTCCCGCCGGGGCCGAGTACCGTCTTTACCTGGCAGAACTCGAACATCGCGGGGACGCTGCAGGCGAGCCAGACCGAATTCGCCGGCTACCAGTCGAACACCACGTTCACCAGCCCGCCGCCGCGCGTGGATCGCATCGACGCCAAGGTGCAGGGGAAGACGACGGTCGTCGAGCGCACCACGCACTGGGACTTCAGCAACATCATTCCCACGCTTGTGGTCGACAACATCGCGAATGTCACCTACACCCTCGTGGGAACGGCGCACACGTTCGTGACCGTGCACGTCAACTACACGGTAACACTCACGCCGGCGAGTCCTACCATCGCGGTCGACGGACAGCCGCAGCCGCTGCAGGCAGTGCTCACGCCAGCGTACAACGGACCGGGACTCGCCTATGTGTGGACGTCTCCGGGGACGAACGGGACGTTGAGCGAGGCCAACGGCAACCATTCGGCGAACAAGACCGCCACGTTCACGCCGGATCCGCTCAGCAAGGGGGGGAGCGACCAGATCTCGGTCAAGGTCGTGAGCTGGCTCGCAGGGGTCGAGCTCGAGACGTTAGGCACCGGCACCGCGAACGTGACGGTCGACCCGTTCCACAACGCGTTCTTCCATGCACGACAGATCCCGGTCAACGGCGGGGCGAGCTACTTCACCACGGCGACGCTGGAGATCGTGAAGATCCCCGGGGCGACAAAGTACTCGGTGCAGGGGACGATCCTCGGTGTGCCCTACACGCGCACGTTCACCGGGGCGACGTCGACGAACACGCAGTCGCTCAACGAGGTGCTCGATGGCGGGAACGTGTATTACATCAACCTCAACGGCGGCTACAACACGATCAAGTCGCTGGCCGACCAGCGGCTGCAGAACTACCTGACGCAGTACGCGCAGTCGACGGCGAAGTACACGGCGGTGCCGTAGCGGGCGCCAGCGGAGATTTCGGGACGGTAGCAATGCGGCACGCGGCTTCCTCGGAACCGCGTGCCGCATATGCATGGAGGGGGCGCATCATCGAGCCCGATGCGCGGTATCAGATTGCAGGCAGGGGAGTCCAGCGCTGGTCGGCGACCAGCCGAACACGCCTGCGTGATCGCTCTCACGACGTTGGTGCGGTCGCTCCTCTCACCTGAATCGGGCGACGACATGTACGAAGACGGTAGCTACCTCGAACACAATCCGACCTGGCACACCGAGAACTCCGCGTGGAAGGCGCAGCAGGTCGCGAAGATTCTCGCGCGAAACAAGCTCTCGCCGGCAACGATCCACGAGGTGGGATGTGGAGCGGGAGAGGTGCTGCTGAATCTGCTGCAGTCGTTTCCCCAGGCGCGCGGCACCGGCTTCGACGTCTCGCCGCAGGCGATCGCGCTCTGCAAACCCAAGGAGACGAGCCGCGTCACGTTCGAACTGGGCGACCTGTTGCAGCTGCGCGCGTACGCCGAGCTCCTCCTGGTCATCGATGTGATCGAGCACGTGGAGGACTACATCGGCTTCTCGCGCGCGCTGGGCGATCTCGCCGACCACGTCGTGTTTCACATCCCGCTCGACCTGAGCGCGCAGGCGTTGCTGCGTGGCTATACGTT
>CAZWVG010000040.1:1734-30209 GCA_964637355.1 uncultured Gemmatimonadaceae bacterium | reverse complement strand
GGGCGGGTGCTGGACAGCGGGGGGCGCGCGCTGCACCATGTGCGCGCGGCGGCATAGGCAGCACCGCAGGCAGCACCATAGCCAGCTCCTCGGATATCATCATTTGTGCGGCGCCAGACACCTGTCCGCCCCTTCCAGCACCAGCGACCCAGTCAATCAGCCATGACGTTGCGCAGGATCGTCCGCGTTGGCGCGGCAGCGCTGCTCTTCCCCATGCTCCTGGCCATCACCCCGGCGACCGCGCGAGCAACCTGGTCGGTGATCGCTGTGGACCGCGCCACTGGACGGCTGGTCGTGTCGTCGGCGACGTGCGTGGCGCAGGCCGGGCTGCTGCGCTTTCCGTCAAAGGGGCTGATGGACATTCAGGCGATCATCGCACCCGGCTTCGGCGTGGCGGCAGCGCAGGCCGGGGTCGATCGCACGCGCGCGAACCAGTCGCTGATCTACGCGGAGCTCAAGAAGGGGACGCACCCGTCGGCGATCCTGGCGATGCTCATGGCCGACACGTCGATCCAGTCGCGGCAGTTCGGGATCCTCGACCTGCAGGGGCGCTTCGCCGGGTTTTCGGGCGCGAAGAACGGCGTATCGTCGCTCGCCGTGCAGGGGCAGGTGCCGGGGACCGAGGTCTACTACGCGATTCAGGGAAACATCCTGGCGTCGAACGCGGTGGTGCAGAATGCGGTGCGCGCCTTCGAGGGGGCGAAGGGGACGATCGAGGACCGGGTGATGGCGGCCATGGAGGCGGCCGACGCCGCGGGGGGCGACAAACGGTGCAGCTGCGAAACGCAGCCGGTCCCCAAGACGATCGCCCCCTGCACCACGCGCTCGGCGCACGTGGCATACCTCGTCGCCGCGGACTCCACGTCGCGCGACGGTGCGTCGTTCAACGACGGGGCGTACGACGTCTTCCTGAACGTGACCGACGAGAACACGACGCCCGAGGAGAATCCCGACCCGGTACGAACGCTACGGATACGCTACGACGCCTGGAAACGGGGGAAGCGTTAGGCGCGCGCGACCAGGCGCGTGCGGTCAGGCGCACGCGACCAGGCGCGTGCGGTCAGGCGCCGCTGGCCACGAGCTCCAGCGCTTCCCAGCGGGCGAGGGCCGTCGTGAGTTCATCCTCGACGGACTTGAGTCGCGTGTGGGCGGCGATGACCGCCTCGCCGTCGCGGAGTACCGCCGGATCGGCGAGCTGCTCGTAGAGCGACGCCTTCTCCTGCTCGAGCGCGTCGATACGATCGGGGAGTCCGTCGAGCTCCTGCTGCTCGCGGAAGGTGAGCTTGCGCCGCTTGTCGTCGCGTTTGCGCGCGGGCGGTGTTGCGGCTGACGGTAGTGCGCTCCGCGTTGCGGCTGGCGGTTCGGCGGGCGCCGGGCGCTGCCGCACCCAGTCGGTGTAGCCGCCGGCGTACTCTCCCACCACGCCCTTCCCCTCCATCACCAGCGTGCTGGTGACGACGTTGTCGAGGAAGTCGCGGTCGTGGCTCACGACGAGGAGCGTTCCCTCGAACGCCACGAGCAGGTCTTCGAGGAGGTCGAGCGTCTCGATATCGAGATCGTTCGTGGGCTCGTCGAGGGCGAGGACGTTGAAGGTGCGCGTGAAGAGGCGCGCGAGGAGCAGCCGATTGCGCTCCCCTCCCGAGAGTGCGCGCACCGGCGTTCGCGCGCGCTCCTGCGGGAAGAGGAAGTCCTGCAGGTAGCTGTGCACATGCTTGCGCCCTCCCGCCAACTCCACCCACTCGGCGCCGTCGGCAATGCTGTCGAAGACGCTGCGTTCGGGGTCGAGGGCGTCGCGGAGCTGGTCGAAGTACGCGACCTGGAGCCCAGTCCCATGACGCACGGTCCCTTCCGCCGGCTGCAATTCGCCGAGCAGAAGGCGGAGGAGCGTCGTCTTCCCCGAACCGTTAGGGCCGATGAGCCCCACGCGGTCGCCGCGCATGATGGTGGTGGAGAAGTCGCGAACGATGCGGCGTTCGCCGTGGGCGAAGCTCACGCCGCGTGCCTCGATCACCAGGCGCCCCGACCGTTCCGCGTCCTGCACGGCAAGCTTGGCCGAGCCGACGCGCTCGCGACGTGCCGAGCGTTCACGACGCATTGCCTCGAGCGCGCGAACCCGCCCTTCGTTGCGGGTGCGGCGCGCCTGGATGCCGGTGCGGATCCACTTCTCCTCGATCGCGAGCTTGCGATCGAACTCGTCCCACTCCTTCTGCTCGCTCGAGAGTGCGGCGTCCTTTCGCTCGAGGTAGAGGTCGTAGTCGCTCCCCCAGTCCATCAGGCGCCCGCGGTCCAACTCGAGGATGCGGGTGGCGAGTCGGCGCAGGAAGGCGCGATCGTGCGTGACGAAAAGGAGCGTCGTCCCGCGATCGGCGAGATAGCGCTCCATCCACTCGATCGCCTCGATGTCGAGGTGGTTGGTCGGCTCGTCGAGAAGAAGGACGTCGGGGGAGCGCACGAGGGCGCGGGCGAGGAGGGTCTGGCGCTTGCGTCCGCCGCTGGCGTCGGCGAAGCGCACGTCCGGATCGAGCCCCAGGTGCTCGATCACCGTCTCGACCACGGTCTGCATCTGCCAGGCGTTGGCGGCGTCGAGCGCGCGGTGCAGGCGGTCGAGCGCAGCGAGATTCGCGTCGGACGGATCGGCGCCGACGAGTCGCGACGCATCGTGATAGCGCGAGAGGAGTCGCCCGTTCTCGCCCAGCCCTTCGGCCACGACCTCGTAGATCGTTCCTTCCACCCCGTCGGGAATTTCCTGCTCGAGGCGAGTGACGGTGACCCCCCCCTGCCGAACAACCTCGCCTGCGTCGGGGAGCAGGCTCCCGTCGAGGAGCTTCATGAGCGTGCTCTTCCCCGCTCCGTTGCGCCCAACGAGTGACACGCGCTCACCGCGCTCTATGGAGAACGACGCCTGGTCGAGAACGGGAGGGCCGCCGAACGCGATGGTGGCGCCCTGGATGGAGAGGAGGGACAAGCGGGGACGGGAGACGGGGGACGGGAGACGGGGGGTAGTCTAGCGGGTGGGGTGGGCGGCGGCGTGCGGAGGCTCATCGCGTTCTCCGTCGTGCGTCGGCGTCACCCGAAGTCCCTGCTCGATCAGCCCCGCCGGTTCCTCCGCTCCTCGCTCGGGCGTCCACGCGCTCCCTGGCCAGCTGGGTCGGCGCTCGCGCCCACGTTCGCCGCGTTCGCCGCGTTCGCCGCGTTCGCCGCGTTCGCCGCGTTCGCGCCTGCGCTCGCGCCGATCCCTACTGCTGCCCCCCTTTGCGCCAGATCACGATCACGCCGCACGCCGAACGGGTGGTGCCGGCGAATTGCAGCGGTGCCTGGGACGCGCGCCGATAGATCTCGATTCCGGCGATATCGTCTGGAATGGCGAAGAGGTCGATGTCGATGACGCCGTCCACTTCCGCCGCTGACTTGGGGGAGTACGGTGTGCCATCGACCCAGACCGTGGGGGCGCACGCCAATCCCTGCGGATCGCGCATGAAGAGCCGAGTGCCGCGCGACGCGGTCTTCAGAAACATCCCCGGAAAGCGCCCCAGCGCTTGCGTGGTGCTGATGACGTGCATCTTCTCGAGCTCCTGCGCGTCGACGAAGCGTCCGAATGGCGCGGTTCGGCGCTGGTCGAAGCCGCTGCGCGTGAGCACGGAGCTGATACGCGTGTCGATAATCGTCACCGGCGCGAGCTTGGTTGAGGCGCGCGCCACGACGAGCTCGAGGGAATTCCGGCTCGAAGGACCCGAGCGGAGATCGACCGCACGCCGAACCGGCTCGAAGCCGACACCACGAACATCGAGCGTCGTGGATCCGCCGGGAACATCGGCAAAGGCGAAGCGCCCGTCTCCCGCGGTCCGCACCTCTCCGTCATAGCCCCACAACGTGAGGCGAGCGTTCGGCACAGGAGCGCCGTCGGCGGAAACCACACGTCCGGTCAGGGTCGTGGTTGCACGCGCGCTATTGCTCCGCGTTGGCGCGACGAAGATGTCGTGCGCCAGAACGCCGTTAGGCGGAAACTGGAGGGCGATGGCACCGCTGGTGTCGGCGGCGACAGCCGCCCGCACCGTGAGCTCCGCGTCGACCGGGAGCCGGCAGACGGCGAATTGGCCGTCGGCGGTCGTCGGGATCATTCCGGATCGACGCACGGTCGCCAATGAGGAGTCCTGAAGGGCGAGTTCACTCCACTGCACCGAGACCATCGCGAACGACAGCCGGTCCCCGCTCTCGGCGTCGCGCACGGCGCCGAGGAGAAGACCTCCCAACTCGGGCGACGAGTCGGGCGGGCAGAAGGCGGCGATCAGCGTCTGTCGGGAAGGTGTCGCGAGTCGCAGCTCAGTGGGCGTCCCCGCAGTTACCGAAATGCGCGACGGCGGAAGATCGAGCCCGAGCGAGTCGACGCGTGGATGGAAGAAGCCGGCGAGGTAGCGTCCGGCGTCTACGGCCGGGAGGATGAAGTGCCCGGCGGAATCGGTACGTGCGTTATACACACGCGCATCGGTTCCTTCGCTCAACAGCTGAACGTCGGCGCCGGCGAGCGGGGCCTCACTCAGGCTGTCGTACACGACGCCGGCGACGCTCACCCTCGCCTGCGAGGCGACAGGCGAGGGTGCGCCCGGTCCAGCCAACAGCGTTGTCGGCGCAAGCGCGCTCGCGCGCGACACCGGAGGGCGCGGTTGGGTCACCCGTTGCGCCGAAGCGGTACCTGCCGCGAAAAAAAGAGGGGCGCACAGTCCGACAGCACGCCAGATCCGCTCGTTCTTCGACATCTCTCCCTCCGGCTCCCGGGCTCCGCCAACCTGACCGCAAACCATGCGCGGGGGCGCTAGCTTGGGCAAGAGGCGTGTGACGAGCGGTGCCGATGTTCTGCGTCGGTTGCCCGGGCTCTCGGCCGCGAGTTGCTTGAGAGCGGTAGGGCGAGTCAGGGGGCTGCGTCCCTCGACCGTTCCTTGCCCCCTCGTCGCCGCGCGTTCCGACCTCTGCACTCCTGCTCATGTCTGCCTCGACACCTCCGATCGCGCCACTGCCTTACCCTCCGCCCCCGGGCCTGTCGCTCCCGTGGGGGCTCAGCGCGCGCGCGCAATCGATCGAGCCGTTCTATGCGGTCGCGGTCTACGGCGAGGCGATGGCGATGCAGCGCGCTGGACGCGAGATCCGGCTCATGTGCGTGGGTGAGCCAGACTTCCCCACGCCTGAACGCGTGGTCGCCGCCGCAGTCGCGGCACTCCAGCGGGGCGAGACGCACTACACGGTCCCTGCAGGGATCCCCGAACTGCGCTCGGCGATCTCCCGGCACTACACCGAACGCTACGGCGTCGATGTGCCGGCGGAGCGCATCCTGGTGACGGTCGGCGCATCGGGGGCGCTGGCGCTCGCCTTCGGGGCGCTGGCCAATCCCGGGGACGAGTTCCTCATGGCCGACCCGACGTATCCCTCCAACCGCGCGTTGCTGACATTCTGCGGAGCGAAGGCACGACTGGTGCCCGTCGGTGCCGCCGAGCGCTTCCAGCTGACCGCAGAGTTGGTGGATCGGAACTGGACGCCGGAGACCAGGGGGGTGATGGTGGCGTCTCCCGCCAACCCGACGGGAACGACGATCCCCGACGATGAGATGCGTGCGATCCACGATGTCGTGCGCGCGCGCGGCGGGACGCTCATCGTCGACGAGATCTATCACGGGCTCACCTACGACCATACTCCGCAGACCGCAGCGGCACTCGGCGACGATGTGTTCGTGGTGAACTCGTTCTCCAAATACTACAACATGACCGGGTGGCGGCTCGGGTGGATGGTGATTCCGGAGCGCTACTTCGAGTCGGTGCACCGCACGTCGCAGCACATGTTCATCGCGGCGGCGGCGCCGTCGCAGTGGGCGGGAGTCGCGGCGATGGAGCCGGAGAGCACGAAGATCTACGAGGCACAGCGCGCGGAGCTGCACAAGCGGCGCGATTTCGTGGTCTCGGCGCTCGATGCGATGGGGCTCGGCGTGGCCTGCAAGCCCGATGGCGCGTTCTACGTCTACGTCGATTGCAGCTCACGGACGCGCGACACCTGGAACTTTGCGCGCGAGCTGCTGTCGGCCACTGGAGTTGCGATCACGCCGGGGCGCGACTTCGGCGAGCACCGCGCGAATGATTTCGTACGGGTGGCCTACACCGCACCCATCGCCCAGCTCGAGGAGTCGCTCTCGCTGATGGACGGCTTCATGCGAAGGAACGCATAGCCAGAGGAACATGCCGGCGCCCTCGGTGCGCGTGGCGGCATGCGAGGTTCCGGCCGGGGTGTGCGTCGTAGTCGTCGGGGGACTTCTTCTTCGAACGACCGTCCGAAGGGCGGCTCGCGACCGGTTGCGATCAGGGGAAGGTCTCACGCCCGCACACCGGAGTATCGCTCGATGACGAGATCACGTGCAGGATGGTTCAGCGCGATCGGAGCATCACTCCTCGCACTTGGCTGCGCGGAGCCGAACGCCCCGGTCCATGTGATTCAGTCGCTCTACGTCGCCCAATCGGTCAACGGCGTCGCGCTCCCGGTCGAGCTGTACACCATCGGGACCGTGCGTCGATTCCTCGATGGATCGTCGGTCGCCTTCGAGACCGGGAACGAAGCGCGTCGCATTCAAACGATCCGGAGCGTGGACGCGTCGCAACCTTCGGGGCCACAGCTCTCCACCGACACGACGTTCTACGACCTCGCCATTCGGGGCGACACCGCGTGGCTGTACGCGCGGTGTCACGGTCCGACCGCGACCTGCGTCGCGCCGGCCATGCTGCTGCGCGATGGCGACGCCTACACCCAGTTGATCTCGTACGACCCGCTGCAGATCGTGCGGTACGTGAAGCGCTGATCCGCGTGGCGCGCACGCGCCAGCTGCCGGAGGGTGGGCGCCTACGTGCTGAACTCCCCGACGAACGCAATCTCGGGTTCGAGGTGCTGACCGAAGCGTTGTGCGACCGCTTCCTGCGCATGTGCGATGAGCGATCGCACATCGGCGGCGGTGGCGCCGCCGAGGTTCACCATGATGTTGGCGTGGATGTGCGAGATCTGCGCGCCGCCGATGCGATATCCCTTGAGCCCGCACTGGTCGATGAGGCGCCCGGCTCCCACGCCCTCGATCTTCTTGAAGATCGATCCAGCGCTCGGGTGCATGTCGAGCCAGGGATGCCGAGCGCCGCGCCAGCTCAGGTTCTCCTGCAGGATGCGGTGCATGACGAAGCGGTCGCCCGGCGTTAGGCGGAAGGTGACCGCGAGCGCCACGTCGCGCGTGTGATGCAGGCGAGAGGTGTCGTAACCGAACGCCATGGCCTCTCGGTCCACGACTGCGCGCTCGCCGGATTCGGTGAGGAGCTCCACCGATTCGACCACTTCGGCGATGAACATCGTGCGCTCGCGTTCGGGGGCCGGCGCGAGGAAGTGCAGGTTCTGCCACACCGCACCGCCGACGGTGCTGGGGATCCCGATGTAGTGCTCGAGTCCGGAGAGCCCCCGCTCGATCGTGGCGAAGATCAGGTCGCGAATCGTCGCGCCGCTCTCGGCGCGCACCGTCACGTCGTCGTCGAAGCGATACCCGCGGGCAATGTTGCGGATCACCACGCCCCGAAAACCGAGGTCGCCCACGAGGATGTTGGCGCCGAGCCCGAGGATGAAGTGCGGGGTGTTCGTCTCCCGCGCGAGCGCCACCGCCATCGCGAGGTCGTCGGCCGAGGTGGCGTCGTAACGCACGTCGGCGGGGCCGCCGATCCGGAACGTGGTGAAGGGGGCCAATACCTCGTCGCGATGGATGCGCTCGAGCGCCAGCGTGTCGTGCGCCGCCGCAAGAAAGGCATCGAGGCCGGTCCCCATCGGCGGAGTGGTGGCGTGCGGCTGAGCGCTCGGCGTGTCGGTCATGAAGAGCGAAAGAAAGCGATGGCCGAAAGCGATTGCCACTCCCGGCAGGTGATGCCGCGTTTGCAACTCGCGACGACGGCGTGCAACATGAACCGCGCTCGTGCGCGCCTTCATCGCCGCGAGCGGCCGCGCGTCCCCTCCAGGCGCAGCCACCACCGACCACTCCCACTCGACGAGACATGAGAACACGCGAGCAGGCCCGGCGCGGCCTAACGATCTACTTCGTCGTGCTCATCGTCGTCTCGGCGGCAATCGAAGGGTGGATCGTGACGCACGGAGGGCTTCCGGGGCGCTGGGGGTGGCTCGTCCTCCCGCTCATGTACACGCCGGCGCTGGCCTCGGTAGTCGCGCGCGTGATTGGGCGCGAAGGGTTTGGAGACGTGTCGTTCCGCTGGGGAGGCGCAGCCGGAACTCGCGCATCGCTCTCGGCGTGGCTCCTTCCCGTCGCGGTGGGGACGGTCGCCTATGGCGCGGCGTGGCTCGGCGGGCTCGCGCAATTCGCCCCGCCCGATGGAGCGACGACCACGCGCGCTCCGGCGCTCGCCTTCCTCGTCTCGCTCGCGTCGGCGCTGACGATCGGCACGGTGCTCAGCTGTCTCTACGCGTTTGGCGAGGAGGTCGGGTGGCGCGGCTACATGGTGCCGCGGCTGGTCGAGGCCGAGGTACGCTCGCCCGACGTCGTGAGCGGCTTGATCTGGTGCTTCTGGCACGTCCCGCTGATCCTCTGGGGCGGTTACGCGACCAGCGCGTATCCGCTCTTCTCGGCGGCGATGTTCGTGGTGTCGATCATGCCCGTCGCGCTCTTGTACTTCCGCTGGCGCATGACGACGGGGAGCATCTGGCCGGTCGTCATCGCGCACGGTGCCTGGAATGTCGTCATCCAGAGCGTCTTCGACCGCTACACGCACGGCGCCAACGCGGCAATCTGGACCGGCGAGTCGGGAGTGCTGACCGCCGCGATGCTTTGGATTGTCTTCCTGCTGATCAGGCGCGAGGCGTGGGCAGGGACCACCGAGCGCAACGCGATCGCGGTCTGAACGATCGGCGCGCACGAGGCACTCCAGCACAGTCACGACAGTCACGTCGAAACGTTGGCCGCACGCGCCTCACTCACTCACGCTGCACCATGTGGATTCGACACGTTCCGTACGAAGAGGCGACTGGCCGGCTCCGGCAGCTCTATGATCGCGTCGCAGGCCCTGGCGGGAACGTCGACAACATCATGCTGGCGCATTCACTGCGTCCGCATTCGATGGAAGGGCACATGGCGCTCTACAAGAACGTCCTGCACCACAACGGGAATGCGCTCCCGCGCTGGTTCCTCGAGGCGATCGGCGTGCTCGTGAGTCACCTGAACGGGTGCAGCTACTGCCTGGAGCATCACTACACCGGAATGGCGCGACTGCTGGGCGACGATGCGCGCGGAGCCGCGTTGCGTCTGGCAATCGAAGCGCGAGACTTCACGACGCTGTTCACTCCAGCCGAGTCGAGCGCGCTGGATTACGCGATGGCGCTGACCACGTCGCCGGGCGATGGGGGGGCGATACGTACCACGGTCGATGCGATGCGCGCAAACGGCCTCGATGACGAGCGGATCCTGGAGATCAACCAGGTGGCGGCCTACTTCGCCTACGCCAACCGCGTGGTGAACGGGCTCGGAGTCACGACGGCCGGCGACGTGCTCGGGCTCTCCCCCGGGAACACGAGCGATAGCGAGGACTGGTCGCATCGATGACGTCTCGATAAAGCTCCGACGACTCTCGGGTGACGCGTGTCCGAACGCGCGCGGCAGCGGGGGCGACGCGCCGGTGAGGGGGGACTCTCCGCATCGTTGGACAGGATTGGCCACGGGTCGACGCCCAGCTGGGGACCGCGCGCCGTTGAGGAGGTGTACTGAGCCGACCCGTCGCCCGAGTCTTGCACAGCTGCGCCGGGCGCGCGCGGGGTGCCGAACGCGAGACCCCGGCGCGACGTTGGTAATTGGATGTCATCGCACACCTCGTCGTTACCCCCCGGCAATCGGCTATGCGTGAGATGACCTGCACAACACCGCCAGCGCCTGCGAGGAGTTCCTCCCTGGCGTGGCCCGATCGACCACCAGGGGATGCAATGACGAAGTTCAACTCGGCGACGCGATGGCCCGAACGTCGGACATCGGGCGGGCGCGACACGCAGCGCAGCGCGCGCTCACGCGCGGGGCAGGTGAGGCGCGGCGTGGCCGCGGCGTTCATCGCCGTGCTGACCCTCGCGCCGGCCGCGCACGCGCAGCGCGCGACGCTCGAGAAGTGGATCCACCAGAAGGTGCTGGCCAACGGGATGCAGATCATCGTCGCGGAGAATCACGGCGTCCCGCTGGCCACGGTGGAGATCAACGTGCGCAACGGCTCGTTCACGCAGCCCCCCGGCTACGAGGGGCTGGCGCACATGTACGAGCACATGTTCTTCAAGGCCAACGCCCAGTTGCCGCAGCCCGACGAGTTCATCGAGCGTGCCTCGGAACTCGGTGCAGTCTTCAACGGGACGACGCAGGAAGAGCGGGTGAACTACTACCTCACGCTCCCCAAGGATTCGCTCGAAGGCGGCGTGCGGCTGATCGCTGCGGCGCTCCGCGAGCCCAAGTTCCTCAAGGAGGAACTCGAACGCGAACGACAGGTGGTGCTCGGCGAATACGACCGTAACGAAGCGAACCCCTTCTTCGCGCTGCAGGAGGCGATGGGGCAGCGGTTGTATCCCGGGCAGTGGAGCCGCAAGAACATCATCGGCGCACGCTCGGTGCTGCAGACGGTTGGGCCGGACAAGATGCGCGAGATCCAGCAGAAGTACTACATCCCCAACAACTCGGCGCTGATCGTTGCGGGAGACGTCGATCCCGACCGCGTCTTCGCGCTGGCGCAGGAGGTCTTTGGGGATTGGAAAAAGGGAGAGGATCCCTTCGTCAAGAATCCGGTTCCTCCCATTCCCGATCTGACCTCGAACGAGGCGGTGATCGTCGAGCAGCCGGTGAACGCGGTGACGGTGATGGTCGAGTGGCAGGGGCCGAGTGTGCGGAAAGATCCGGCGGGGACGTATGCGGCCGACGTCTTTTCCGATGCCCTCAACCAGTCGGTCTCGGTGCTGCAGCAGCGCCTCGTGGACACCGGCATCTTCCAGTCGATCGGCGTGAACTATTACACGCTCGACCAGAAGGGACCGATCTCGATCGTGGGCCAGACGACGCCAGAGCGGGTGAAGGAAGCGATCACCGCGCTGCACCGCGAGATCGACAAGTTCGCCAGCCCCGGCTACATCACGCAGGAGCAGCTGACGAACGTGAAAGCCGAGCGCGCGGTGAGTACCGCCTATGGCGAGGACCGCGCGAGCGGCTTTGCGCATACGCTTGGCTTCTGGTGGAGCGTGTCGGACATCGACTACTACATGGGGTACATCGACGGAATGGCGGGTCAGTCGTTAGGCGACCTGCAGGCGTACGCGCGCAAGTACATCGTGGGGAAGCCGCGCATCATCGGGGTACTGATCGATCCGGAGTCGAGAAAGCGCATCGGGCTCAAGGAGAGCGATCTGCTGCCGAAGGTGGTGCAATGAGACTACAGAAGACGAGAAGACGAGAGGACGAGGGAAGGACGGGGGACGGGGGACGGGGGACGGGAGTGCTCGCGTTGCTCGCGGGGGCGCTGCTCGTGCTCTCGGCCGCTGTGGGTCCCATCTCAGCCCAGGCGACTCGCGTTGTGGCTGGCGGACGACCGGCGGTGGCGGCGGATACTGGAACCGTCACGTATGAGACGGGGGGGATCCGGGTGATCCAGCGGCAGACTGCTGGGGACATTGCCGTGGCGAACCTGTACCTGCTCGGCGGGTTGCGGCAGGTGACGTGGGAGAATGCGGGGATCGAGGCGCTGCTCCTGGAGGCATCGGAGCGCGGGACCAGGACGTACTCCAAGGACCGGCTGCGCCGCGCGATGACTCGGCTGGGGACAGGGATCGTGACCGATCCCGATCCCGACTGGACGGTGTTCGGGATCCGGGCGACGCGGGCGACGTTCGACAGTACCTGGGCGATCTTTGCCTCGCGCCTCATGCAGCCGACGCTCGACTCCACCGAAGTGGAGCTGATCAGGCAGCAGTTCCTGCTCGGTGTGAGCCAGCGGCAGGATTCCCCCGACGCGCTCCTCGAGTACCTCGCCGACTCGGTGGGATACGGTGACCATCCCTACGCCATCCCGGTTGCGGGGACGGCGACGTCGCTCGCGCAGATCTCGCTCGCCGACCTGCGGAAGTATCAGAGCGAGCAGATCGTGAAGTCGCGCATGCTCCTGGTGGTGGTCGGTGACATTCCGCGGAGCAAGGTGGAGCGGCTCGTCGCGCAATCGATCGCGAAGCTCCCCGCGGGGAACTACACGTGGACGCTCCCCGACACGCTCCCGCGGACGACGGCGACGTCGATGGTCGTCTCACGGCAGCTCCCCACCAACTACATCATGGGGCGATATGCCGGGCCGAGGGCGGGGACGAAGGACTACTACGCGTTGCGGCTGACGACGGCGGTGCTCGCCGGGCAGCTCTTCTCGGAGATCCGCTCGCGGCGCAACCTCACCTACGCGGTCGATGCACCATTCATCGATCGCGCCATTGCGGCTGGCGGGCTGTACGTCACGACGGTACAGCCCGAGGTGACGGTCGAGATCATGCGCCAGCAGCTCGCCGCGCTCCGCACCGGGATGATCAACGAAGAAGCGCTCGGCCGGCTGATCCAGCAGTTCCTCACGCAGTTCTACCTGGACAACGAGACCAACGCCAACCAGGCCGACTTCCTGGCGCGCTCGTACCTGTTCGACGGCGACATCAACGCGGTGGCTCGATTCGACCAACAGCTGCGCAGCGTCACCCCCGCCGACATCCAGCGCGCCGCTCGGCAATACATAAGCGATGTGCGCTGGGTGTTCCTGGGGGCGCCCGGGAAGGTGCCGGCGAAAAGCTTCGAGAAGTTTTGAGAGAACAGAAGACGAGTTCTCTGAAGACGAGAAGACGAGAAAGCGCCTGACGAGAACGGCTCGTCAGGCGCTTCTTACATCCGAGCGCGGCCGCTCAGACGTCTTCTCGTCTTCAGAAAACTGAGAACTGAGAAGTGAGAACTACTCACCCGGCTTCGTAATCTCGATGTCGAGCGAGATCTTCACGTCGGAGCTCACCACGAAGCCACCGGTCTCGAGCGCGGCGTTCCAGTTGAGGCCGTAGGCGAGGCGATCGAGCTTGCCCGAGGCGCTGAAGCCGGCTCGGTCCATGCCCCACGGGTCGCGGAGCTGGCCGTTGGATTCCCCCTTGAGGGTGATCGGGCGCGTGGTGCCGCGGATGGTCAGGTCGCCTTCGATGGTGAACTCGTTGTCGCTCCCGGCGGTGATCTTCGTGCTCTTGAAGTGCATCGCGGGGTGCGTCTCGGCGTCGAAGAAGTCGGGCGACTTGAGGTGCCCGTCGCGCTGCTCGTTCTTGGTGCTGATTGATGCCACGGGGATCTCGACGTCGATGACGGCAGACTCAAGATTGTTGCCGTCCCACTCGACGGTTCCGTTGACCTGCTCAAAGTGACCCTTCACGGTCGCGACCATCATGTGGCGCACCGCGAATTCGACGTGGGAGTGGGAAGCGTCGATCGTCCAGGTGGAGAGCTTTTGTTCAGAAGTCGTGGTGGCGGTCATGAGAGTCCTCGGCGATTAACTAAGTCGTTGGGAAGCAGCATTTTACAGGGGACTGGCCGACTGACCTCGCTACCGAGAACCAACCAGACCAGGGGGCACTTACTTTACGGAAGTAACTCTAGATATATCTGAGAAACTTGTCAAGTAACTTCTTTCAAGTAAGTTAATACCATGTCTGACTCGCTCGTTCCCAATCTCTGCCCGCGCTTTCACAAGGCGGTCGAACTCATCGGGAAGCGCTGGACCGGAGCAATCCTCCGCGTCCTGCAGGGAGGGCGTGCGCGCTTCAACGTGATTGCCACCGCGATCCCCGACATGAGCGATCGCATGCTCGCCGAGCGACTGCGCGAACTCGAGCACGAAGGGATCGTCGTGCGGCTCGTGGTGCCGGAGAGCCCCGTGCGCGTCGAGTACGAGCTCAGCGAAAAAGGGCGTGCGCTCGACGAGACCTTCTGCGCGATCGCGCGCTGGGCCGAGGCGTGGGGCGACTCCGCAGCGTTCGGCGCTACAGAGGGAGGCACCAGCCACACCGCGACCGCTTCGCCCAGCGACATCCCTTCCGACGAACCCGCCGCGCACGCTGCTGGCGACTAGGGTGCGCGAGGCGCGCGCGATCAGCGCCGCACGTTACGCGAACGGCTGGTACGTGCGGCTTCTATCCTATACGCCCACGCGCCCAAGTGTGAAAGGGATCGGGCGCATCAGCGAATACGCGGGTTCACGTTGTAGTTCATCGTGTACTGCGTCACCCGCCCGTCGCTTCCCACGCTGAATCTCCACTCCTCGGCGAGCTTGCCGTCGGCGCGCACCCGGCGGAACGTATGCTCTCCGGTTTTCCGCAGCTTGGTGATCGCGCGGATCGGTGCGTCGCTGGGGAGTGAGATCACGGCCAGCTGCCCTTCCCACGCAATCACCTCCGTCTCCCCGCGCCAGGCGTTGGCATAGGTGCCGAGGTACGGCGCCAGGGAAGCATCCATCGCGGTGATCTTGTGCGCCGAGTCGGCGAGCGCAGCCTTGATCGCCGGCGCGATGATCTCGTACATCCCACGCGCGAGTGCACCAGCGTTGACGTCCATGCCGTTCGACATCGCGACCATGGCGATCTTCTCGTCCATCTGCATCGAGAGCTGCGTCTGGTAGCCCGGGCAGCTCCCGCCGTGACCCACAAACGTCTTGTTGTCGGCGCTGCGGTTCACCGAGAAGCCCAACCCCCACGTGGTTTCCCACGACGGATCGACGAAGTGCACGCGTTGCATCTCGCGGAGCGTGTTGGCATCGAGCACTTCCTTTCCTCCCTTCCCCAAGAGCCCGAACTGCCACTCGGCGAAGCGCGCGAGATCGAGTGCGGTGGAGGCATAACCGGCGGCGGGCGCGATTCCGTTCGCCGTGAAGATCGGGGGCGTCGCGCGCGTCCCGTCGCGCGTCACGGGACCATAGCCGACGGCCATGCGCTTTCCCGATTCCTGCGTGGGGATCTCTGGCGTAGTGCTGGAGAGTCCAAGCGGCGAGAGAATGTTGGCGCGTACGTAGTCGGCGTACGGCTGGCGGCTCGCCGCGCTCACGACCTCGCCGGCGAGAGTGAGGCCGAGGTTGGAGTACTGGAAGAAGGTTTCGGGCGGATAGAGCGTCTCCTCACTGCTCAGCGCATCGATGATCTGCTGGCGCGTGGGGAAGACGAAGTCGGGGGCTGACCAATACGGGAATGCAGCTTCGCGCGGGAGCCCCGACGCGTGTGTGAGCAGCCCTTCGATGGTGATCTCGCCCGACTCGGGATGCGTGCGCTTGATGTTGAACCAGGAGAGGTGCTTCCCGACGGCGTCGTCGAGGCGGAGCGCTCCCTGGTCGCGCAGCTGCATCACACTGATCGACGTGAAGAGCTTCGAGATCGAACAGATGCTGTAGATGGTCGACGGTGTGGCGACAACCTTCCCCTCAAGGTTCGAGTAGCCCGATGCGCCCTGCCAGACGATCGTCTGGTCGTGCACCACCGCGCCCGTCAGCGATGGGATGCGCTGGTACGCGCGCTGCGCGTCGAGCCACTTGTCGAGCAAGGCGGTCGCTTCGCGCACGCGTGGATGCGAGGCGAGGGCTCCATCCTGCGCGCGCGTGGGCGCGGCGAGCGTCAGGAAAGCGATCGCTGAGGCGAGCGCGCGGAATCGAACAACGAGACGCAGCATGGGAGCCCAAGGGAACGGGGAGCGCGCGCGAGTGCAGTGCGAACGGGCGGGACGATAGCGCCGACGTTGCTCATCCGCCAATCGCGCGGTAACCGGAGCCCGCGGCAAGGAGCGCACTGCTCGCCCCAACTCGGCACGAGTCGACATCGCCGCGCGATCGCCCTGCATCTGGCCGGCTGCGGCTTGCCCCAACGATCACGCGCAAGACCCCGACGCTCGTATGATCAAGCGAGAGCCACGCGGGACCGCGCCCGCGCTCACTGGACCTGCACCCCGGAGCCAGATGCGTCCTGTCTCGTCTGTACCACTCATGGGACTGCTCCTCGCCATCACCGCGTGTGCGCATGGAACGCGCACGCCGGCAGCTAGCGGCGGGGCCAGCAATGCGCCGGCGCTCCCTCCCGGTGTCACGAGCGCGCTGATTGCCGAGGGGGACTCGTTGTTCAACAACGGGGCCTGCGTGCGGTGTCATGGTACGCGCGGAGTCGGCGGCGAGAACGCCCCAAGTCTCGTGACCGGCGCCTGGTTGCACGTAAGCGGCACCGTCGACGAGATCGCAACACTGGTGACGACCGGCGTTCCGCGGAGCGCGCTCAAGGACACGACGCGCCGCTTCGCGATGAATCCGCGTGGAGGACCGATGCGGCTGACAGACGAGCAGGTGCGGGCGGTCGCCGCGTACGTCTGGTCGCTCTCGCGGGGGAAGCGTTAGGCGATCGCAGCGCAACTCATCCGCGATGCCAGCGACTCCGGCGCCCTTACCCAAAGGGCGCCGGAGTCTCGTTCACGCCCCCGCCTCGGCGACGACCGGAATCGCCGGCGTCGCCAGCGGCACCGCCAACCGCTTCCCTGCCTCGCGCCGCAGGAGCCACACGGTAAAGCACGCATGCAGCGTCGACGCGACCACCGCGACATACCAAAGCTGCGAAAGCTTGAACCCGGGCTGCTGCGATACCCAGATCGAAGGAATCACCAGCAACGCCAGTCGCACGCCGCTGCTGATCACGGTCGGGATCGTGTTCCCCATCGCCTGGAACATCCCCGAGCAGGTGAAGACAATTCCTGCGGCGACGAAATTCCAGGCGATGATGCGCAGGTACTCCGCACCGGTTGCGACGACGACCGGATCGCTCGAGAACCAGTGCACGAGCCAGTCGGGACGCCAGCGACAAACGACGGTGAGTAACAGCATGATCGCACTCCCGATCTTCACCGAGTCGGCAAAGGTCTGGCGCGCGCGGTCCGGACGCCCGGCGGCGAGGTTCTGTCCGGCGATGGGCGCGGCGGCGAAGGCCACCGCCATTCCCGGAAGGAAGATCGCCTGCAGCACCCGCCCACCCACGCCGTAGCCGGCCTGTGCTGCCGCACCGAAGTCGCGGATGATCCAGTACATCACCGCCATCGACACGAACATGAGGAAGAACTCCGCGCCCGACGGGATCCCGATCTTGAGCATGCGCGTCCACACCTCGACGCGGGGCCTGAAGAGCGAGAGATCGAATCGCACGTACTTCTCCACCTTGCGGAAGTAGAGAAACAGCAGGATGACGCCGACGGATACTGCAATGGTGCTGGCGAGCCCCGCGCCGGCGACGCCCAATGCATGTCCGGTTCCCCATCCGGCGATGAGCACCGGCGCGAGGACGGCGTTGAGCACGACGGTCAGCATCTGCACGACCATGGTGGGCTTGGCGATCCCGTTGCCGCGGAGCGTGGACCCCATCGAGATGAGGGCGAACTGCAGCGAGAGCGCGGGGAGGAATCCATGGAGATACGCCACGCCGTTGCGCACCGTCTCCTCGTCAGCTGCAATGGTGCGCAGGTAGGCGCCAGAAAGCAGGAAGCCCGCGGCGAGGGTGACGACGGCAGCGATCGCCGCCAGCAAGACGCTCTGGTTGAAGACGAGGTTTGCGTCGCGCTGGTCCTTGCGCCCGACCGCGTGCGAGACGAGCACCATCGTCCCCACACCGAGCACCTGTGTGAGCGCGACGACGACAAACTGGAGGTTGCCGGCCGCGCCGACGCCGGCGATCGCGGCGTCGCCCAACCGTCCCACGAAATACAGGTCGACGAAGTAGTACAGCGTCTGGAAGAGCATCCCGATCGCCATCGGCGCCGCCATGCGGACGATGTGGCGCGGGATCGAGCCTTGCGTGAGGTCGTGCTTCGGGGGGGTCATGGAGAATCAGTCGCTCGGAAATGCCTCGGCGGCGAGGCGACGGGCGTGGGCGCGAAGGTCGGGGGGCCAGGATTCGGAGTTCGCGTCGAAGCGCGCGCGATCGCTGGCGAAGAGGGCGCGTGTCGCTTCCTCGAAGCCGGTCGCGTCGCCGAGCATGCTCGACATGAAGCGATAGGCCGACTCCTGTGCGCGGCGTACGCGGTCGCGCCCGGAGTTGGCGCTTCGCGCCTGGTCGACGAGTCGTCGCAACGCTGCGGAGGCGCCGCCGGGTTGCACGGCGAGCCAATCCCAGTGTCGCGGGAGGAGGGTGACCTCGCGCGCGACGACGCCGAGCTTGGGGCGTCCGGGGCCGCGCGGTTGCTCGGACTCCTCCTCGCCCGAGGCGGCGGGCCGACCGGTTCCGGCGGCAACGGCCCTCGCGCGGGCGATCGCCTCGTCCACGGTGCCGCGAAGGTCGAGCCCCACCAGCTCGCTGGTGGCGCGGTCGAAGACGACGACAGAGTTGGAGCTACCGCCAGCTTCGGCGGTGCGAATCGCGGGGATCACCGCCTCGAGATCTCCTTCGGCGATGAGTCGGTCGCCCTGAAAGGCGACGATTTGCATGTCGGTCATGACGACGCTGGTTTTGTCCGGGTTAAATTTCGCTCGGCGCGAAAAATATCCGGATAAAACCAGCTGTCAATATCGCCCGGGTTTTATTTCTCGGGCTGTCGCGATACGATCGAGCGAGGTCCCTACTTCGTCCCGAACTTCATCTCCACCTCGATCCCGATCTCCTTGAGGAATGGCGTCGGGAGGATGCCGCCGGCACAGACGATCACCGCCTGGTTGGGGACGGAGACCACGTCGCCGTCGTAGTCGATGTCGACGTGACGATTGTGGATTGCCTTCACCTTCGATCCGTACATGACGTGCAGGCGCTGTTGCTCGCGCAGCTCCTCGATGCGGAGCTTGTTCTTCTCCTTGGCGCGCGTGAAGGCCTTCTCGCGATAGGAGAGGGTGACGCGCGACCCTTCCTCCTCGGCGATCGCGACTGCCGCTTCGAGTGCGCTGTCGCCGCCACCAACAATGAGCACCTGCTTTCCGGCGAACTCCGCGGGATCTATGAGGCGATAGACGACCTTGGGGTTCTCCTCGCCGGGGACACCGAGTTTGCGTGGGGTGCCGGTGCGACCGAGGCAGAGGAGGACGGCGCGCGCGCGGTACTGTCCGACGGCTGACTTGACCAGAAATCCGTCGCCGTCGGGCGTGATCATTTCGAGGCGCTCGTTGTAGTGGATCTGTACGCCCGTATCACGTTCGATCCCCTGCCAGAACTCGAGCAGCTTTTCCTTGCTCGTCTCGGTGATCTTCACGCGCCCGACCATGGGAAGCTCCACCGGTCGCGTCATCACGATCTTCCCGCGCGGGAACTGGAAGACGGTGCCGCCGAGCGTTCCTTGTTCGATGGTGCGGAAGCGGAGTTTCGCCTCCATCGCCGCGAGCGAGGCGGAGAAGCCCGCCGGCCCTGCACCGACGATCACGACGTCGAGCAAATCCTCGCCGCCTGCGCTCTTTCCCACGCCAGGGAGCTTGCGGATCGATGCAATCGCCGATTTGCCCTGGTCGATCGCGTTGGCGACAAGCCCCATTCCCCCGAGCTCACCGGCGATGAAGAGGCCGGGGACGTTCGTCTCGAAGTTGGGCTTGAGATTGGGAATCTCGACGCCGCGCTTCTCGGTCCCGAAGACGAGGTCGATCGCGTCCATGGGGCACGCGACCTTGCAGGCGCCGTGGCCGATGCAGTGTGCGGCGTCGACGAGGACGGCCTTGCCGTTCACGAGTCCAAGCGGGGAATGCAGGGGCTGTTCGGGACAGGCGTCGACGCAGGAGCCGCAACCGATACACAGGGCGGGGTCGATGACCGGGTGCAACGACGGCGGTTCGTTGGTTCCCGCCTTCACGTTCTCGTGCAGCAGCTGTTGGGACTCCTGCTCTTGCCTGGAGCGGGAGCGGAGCTGCATGGCAACTGCAACGACAGTTACGGCGCCGAAGCCGAGGAGGAGCGGGGCGTTCATGAAGGGGATGAGACAGAGAGCCGCGGGAGCGCTAACGGCGACGCGGCGCCACCAGGTGCGCCGCTCGCCGTGAGATGCCGTCTAGAGATACTCCCTGTTCGACGCGCGCGCGTCGACCTGCGTCACGTCCGGTGTCCCGGCGGCTGCAACTGCGGGTACGCGGGGGGCGAAACCGACTACGCCTCTCCCTGCCGAACGACAAAGCCTCCCGCCTCTGCATCCCACACAAACTTCGCGCGAACGTCGGCAAACGCACGCACCACCGCGTCCTTGCGTGAATCCTCGGTGAATTCCGAACCGGCGATAGCGCGCGATTGCAGGTCGTAGGACGCCGAGTAGGCGACGTCGCGCACTACACGCCCCGCGGCGCCGCTCCCGAGCACGTTGCTGATCGCGCGCATGATGGCCGATGCAATTTCCTGCACGATGCTACGCTGCATCGTCGCGCGCATGCGTCCGCCCATCGACGCGTCGGCCATCATCGTGGCGACGGATTCGCCGGCGAGCGCTGCGGTGCGCGCGTCCTTCCAGAGCACGCGCACCTGCGCCCCTTCGGTGGAGACGTTGGCGACGTTGCGCGCAATGTGCTGGTAGGTGAGCGGCGTGGGTTCGAGCGACGCGCTGGACGGAGTTGCGGAATTCGTGTCGGTGGCCATGTGAGTTCTCCGGTGGGAGAGCACGTTAGGTATTGCGCACGCCTCGGGAATGAGGCGGATGACCCAGCCGATGCCGCGGTGAAGAGAAGTCGGGGCCGGCTCTCGCGTGAGAACCGGCCCCGATGCGTTTCAGGTGTTGGCGAACGCCGGATTACTTGGCGCAGGTCACCACCGGGTGGATGGGGGTGAAGATGTTGTACGTCAGCCCACCCACGAGGCTGTTGAGGAAGGAGTGCTCGACCATCACCTTGGCGACGCCGTTCGGGCACTTCGCCTTGCTGTTGATCGTGTCTGGCGGGACGAGTCCGAAGACCCACGACTTCTGCCAGGGGAGATCGATCTTCGTTTCGCTCTCGGGGAGCCCGGTGATGACCGTGGTGCGATAGCACCCCGCCGCGAAGACGGCGAAGAGCGCGAGGGCAATGGCGCGCCGATTCATCGCGAGACCTCCCGGGCCGGAGTGGATGCATCCCAGATGAGTGCGACCGCCGATCCGCGGGCGCGAGATAGACGGGCGGCGTCGTCGATCGAGTGATCCGACGAATCGAGTGCCACGGTCGGCATCGACGCGTCGAGCGACGCACTGCCACCGCTTGCGCAGGTCACCGTGACGTGCCACGGCACCCAGATGCCGATGGTGACGAGCGCACCAAGCCAGTTCATGACCTCGAACTTCGATTCGACGAATGCGACGCCACTCTTGCACTGCTCGCGAACGTCGATCGGCTTCGCTTCGACGAGGCCGAAGATGAAGGTGGACGTCCACATCTTGTCGACCTTGGTGCTGCCGGCCGAGAGCCCGGTGGCCACGACCTGATGCCAGCAGCCGCTGAGCAGCATTGTCGCGGCCGCGGCGGCCAGTACCCCCTTTCTGAACCCTCTCATCGCGTGCCCTCCCTGGGTTGAGCCATCACGGTAGCGCACCGTACTGCGGAACTCCTCTGCCGATGCGCCGCCAAAATCCCTACAACGGGGGTATGGGTCAAGAGGGGAATGCAGGACCGGGCGCGTCTCGCGCTTCACCACTCGCGCGCGAAGGCAACTCCCAGCTCGCCGCCCGCTCCAGCGGTGGCGTGCAGGGCCACCGGCGCCAACCACCGCTGCACCGGGTTGTTCGCATGATTGCGCCCCCACCGCCCGACCACGCGCCCCGCCAGCGTGCCTAACGCGGCACCGGCGAGCACATCGCTCCCCCAGTGCCGGTCGTGGTACATGCGCGAGAAGCCAACGAGGCTCGCCCCGGTGTACAGCGCGGGGACGACGAAGCGGGCGCTCCCGGGAGCGAAGCGCTGCCAGTCGCCCGCAAGCGCGCTGGCCGCCGCAAACGCCGCCGAGGTGTGCCCCGACGGCATCGAGGTGTACCCTTGTCCCGTTCCCTTCCACCAATGGAAGTCGTACGGATCCCTGTCGTTGGTGGTCGCCGGGCGCGCGCGCCCGAACGCGTACTTGGCACCGAGCGTGAGCGCGCCGGTGACGACGATCGCCTCGGTAACGTGCAGTCCGGCCGCCGCCAGCACCGGGCGATGCGCGAGGCGGCCAATACCCCATGCAGCCACTCCTCCAGCGAGCACACCGGGCTGCCCGACAGCGCGAAAGACCGACGCCGTACTACGCAACGCTGCGTTCTGCTGCACCCCCTCGCGCCGGAATTCGATGGCGAGGTGTCGGTCGTTCGGAAAGACGACGGCAGTGGCGAGCGTGAAGCCGGCGGCAATCAACGCGTCGCGCCTGGTGACGAGCGCTTCGGACTGCGCGCGGTGGGCGGAGTCGGTTGGAACCTGCGCCTCGAGGTTGTCCGCTCCGCCAAGGAGCGCGAGCGAGAACAACGCGACGCACACGAACACGCGCGGTACCCCGAACGAACGCGTGCACGCACGCATGCAGATCCCCCAGCCGGTACAGTTTTCGGTGACGCCGGAGCGTCACGCCCCGCGATTCGCAGATTGACCTGCGCGACGAACGCGCGCCAGTCAACGCGCGCCACCGGGCCGTTAGTTTCCTGACATGATCCGACTCCTCTGCGCCGACCTCGACGGAACACTTATCGGCTCGCACGGTGTGGTGCATCCCGCCATCTGGGACGCCGCCGCACATGCGCGCGCCGCCGGCATTCGCCTCGCGATCTGTTCCGGGCGCCCGGCGTTCGGCGTTTCACGCGAATATGCCGAGCGACTCGACGCCGACGGTTGGCACATCTTCCAGAACGGGGCCAGCGTGTTGCACCTGCCGAGCGGGGCGACGCACTCGGCGCACTTCCCGGAGGAAACGCTCGGGTGGCTCAAGCAACGCGCACGCACGAGCGGGCGCGTGCTCGAACTCTATTCGGATCACGACTACGTCGTCGACGTGGACACGCCGCAGACGCGCGGCCACGCCGACCTGCTCGGCGTTCCCTTCAGGGCGCGCCCGCTCGACGCGCTGGGTGCACCGGTAGTGCGCGCGCAATGGCTCCTCACTCGCGATCGTGACGAAGGGGTACTCGAAGAACCGCATCCCGGGATCGAGATCTCGCCGTCCACCTCGCCCGTCATGCGCGACACGCTCTTCGTGTCACTGATGGTCCCCGGTGTGGACAAGGGGACGGGAGTGCGCGCAGTCGCCGAGGAATATGGCGTGTCGACCGACGACGTGATGTTCGTGGGCGACGCCTGGAACGACATGGCGGCGCTGCGCGTCGTTGGGTATCCGGTCGCGATGGGGAACGCCGAACCCGAAGTGCGCGCACTGGCGCACCACGTGGTGGGCGACGTGGATGCCGGCGGGTTGGCCGAGGCAATCGCGCTGGCGACTCGGTTGCGGGGGGCAGCGTGACGACGACGTCGTCGCGCTCATCGACGCGCTCATTGTCGCACGCATCGACGCTCGCATCGTCGCACGGATCGTCGCACGCATCGACGCGCCTGGTGATGCGCGTATCGATGCGCATCAGCCGACGAATGTCGGAGCGACCCGTGCGGCGTCTGGGCGGGCGTGGTGTGCTGCTCGTGATGCTTGCCGCGATCGTCGGCGCGGCGGGGTGCGCACCGCGAGCGGGGGAGCCGACAGCTGCAAGCACGGCAAGCGACGCCGTGGACTGGTGGCTCACCACCCCCGACACCTCGGCGCGCCTTGCGGCACAGCCCGCGCTCCGCCTTGTGAGCGACACCATCGGAAGCGCCGGCACCGACAGCGTGCCCGCTGCACACATCGACGTCGACCCCGACTCGACGTTCCAGTCGATCGTCGGCTTCGGCGCGGCGTTCACCGATGCTTCGTCGTGGCTCCTGCACACGGCGCTTGGAGACTCGACGCGCGCGACGCTCATGCACGAGCTGTTCGGGCGCGGCGAATCCGGCGTGCATCCCGGTGTGGGGTTCGGGTTTGTGCGCGTGACGATCGGCGCGTCGGACTTCTCCCGCTCGCACTATTCGCTCGACGATATGCCAGCGGGCTCCCCGCCAGCTGCACGAGACGACTCGCTGGAGCAGTACTCCTTCGCCCCGGTGCGCGAGCATGTCCTTCCCCTGCTTCAGGAGGCGCGCGCGCTCAATCCGGATCTCACCGTGATGGCGACGCCATGGAGCGCGCCGGCCTGGATGAAGTCGACGCACTCGCTCGTGCAGGGAACGTTACGGCCAGACGCCTATCCGGCGTTCGCCGCCTATCTCTCGCGCGTGGTGAGCGACTTCGATGCGGCGGGCGTACCGATCGCTCTCCTATCGGTGCAGAACGAGCCGCACTTCGAGCCGGCCGACTATCCGGGGATGCGCTTCGAACCGCCGGCGCGCGCCGACTTCCTCGCCCATCACCTGGGTCCCCGGCTCGCCAGCCGCAACCCCGGGACGAAGGTGCTCGACTGGGACCACAACTGGGATCACCCCGAGTCACCGCTCGCGGTGCTCGGCGACTCGGCGGCGCGCCCGTTCGTCGCTGGCGTGGCGTGGCACTGTTACGGCGGCGACGTGTCGGCACAGTCGACGGTGCATAACGCGTATCCCGACAAGGACGCCTACTTCACCGAGTGTGCCGGCGGCGAGTGGGCGCCCAACTGGGGGGACAACCTGCGCTGGAATACGCGCACGCTCGTGATCGGTGCGACGCGCAATTGGGCGCGCGGCGTGGTGCTCTGGAACCTGGCGCTCGACGAACATCACGGGCCGCACACCGGCGGGTGCAGTGATTGCCGCGGCGTCCTCACGATCGATACACGTACCGGCGCGGTCACCCGCAATCCCGAGTACTACGCACTGGCCCACGCGAGCCGCTTCGTGCGCACCGGGGCGTCGCGCATCTCGTCGACGTCGCCGGCCGACAGCGTGGAGAGCGTGGCCTTCCGCAATGCCGACGACAGCTCGCGCGTGCTCCTCGTGGTGAATCTCGCCAGCGCGCCGCGCGCGCTCACGGTGCGGGAGGCGGGGAGTACGGGCACGACGCGTACGTTTCGTGCGCGCATCCCCGCGGGGGCGGTGGCGACGTTCCGCTGGTACTGACGCCGCCCCGCCCCGCTGCCTAACGTTACTTCTTCTTCCGCCCCTCGACGCGCCCCTTGGTGGCCGGCTTGGCCGGCCCGACGCCGTCGGGGTCGAAGTGCTGCTTTCCCTGATCGGACAGAAGGCGCTTGAACGACCAGCTCACCAGGCCGATCACGAAGGTCCAGCTGATGACGAGGAAGATGACCCAGGGTTGCATGATCAGGCCTCCGCGCGGTTGGTGGCCAACTCGGTAAAGCCGACGCGATCGTCGTACTTGTTGCGCTTCCATGCGATGCGCACGAGCACCATGAGGACGACGGCAAAGAGCAGGAGGATCGAGCGCGACAGCACGACGTACGGCCACGACGCGTCATCGATCGGCCCGCCGCCCCCCGCCGAGCGCTCGTTGAACAGGATCGGAAGCGCCTCGGTCGCTCCCCACCATCCGAGCAGGACGAAGAGATAGAGCGGGGTGACGTAGGTCATGACGAACTTGAAGAACTTCGGGATCTGGATGTCGGCCCCCATGTGGATCGCCTTCCACGCGGTGTCGGGCTTGAAGATCCACATGAAGACGATCGTCTCGATGATGGCGACGAAGACGAGCCCGAAGGTGCCGGCCCAGTAGTCCCACTCGTCGAGGAAGCCGTGCTGCAGCCAGTGCACGTGCATCATCCCGAACACGAAGCAGAAGGCGCCGAGCGCCCACGCAACCGTCTCACGCTTGACGCCGAACTCCTCGCGGAAGAAGGCGACGATCGGCGTGAGCATCGAGACCGACGAGGTGATCCCGGCGAAAAAGAGGAGCCCGAACCACATGAAGCCCAATGCGGGGCCGATGGGGAGCGTCTTGTCGATCTGCTGGAAGACGACCGGCATGGTGGCGAAGCCCAGGTCGAACGAGCCGCCGTTGGCGATGGCCATCGCCCCGCTCACGCCGAAGAAGGTGACAGCCGCAGGAATGGCGATCGAGCCGCCGAGGATGACTTCGACCGTCTCGTTGGTGGCGGCAGTGGCGAGCCCGTTGAGGGCGATGTCGTCCTGCGTGCTCAGGTAGCTCGCGTAGGCCTGGAGTGAGCCCATCCCCACCGAGAGCGTGAAGAAGATCTGCCCCGCGGCCGCCAGCCAGACCCCCGCTTCACCGAGTTTGTTGAGGTCCGGGGTGTAGAGGAAGGCGAGGCCGTCGCTGATGGGGCTCGTCCCGATGCCGACCTGCTCGGGCATGAAGAGGACGACGCCGACGAGGATGAGGGCGAAGAAGAAGAGAACCGGCATCCCGATCTTTGCCAGCTTCTCGATTCCGCCGGAAATTCCCTTGGAGAGGACCCAGATGTTGATCGCCAGCGTACCGGCATAGAACAGGTAGGGGGTCCACGTGCTGTGGTAGATCGTGGCGCCATCGGCGTGGATCCCCTGGAAGGAGCGGAGGTAGCCGACCATCCCTTCCTGCGTGGTGAGCCCCCAGTAGTCCTTGGTGATGGAGAAGAGCGCGAAGCCCGCCGTCCAGCTCTCGAGGTACGTGTAGTAGATCATCACCGCGAGCGGGATGACCATTCCGACCACGCCCACGTACTTGGCGGCCGGGTGTTTCCAGATGGCCGCGACCATCCCCGGGAAGTGCCCCTTTCGGTAGCGCCCGCCGTTGCGCCCGATCCCCCACTCGATCCACATGAGCGGGATGCCGATGACCAGGAGCGCAATGAAGTAGGGGACCATGAACGAGCCGCCGCCGTTGGCGGCCGCCTGACGCGGGAAGCGGAGGAAGTTTCCCAAACCGACCGCATTTCCCGCCATGGCGAGAATGAGGCCGATACGACTTCCCCACGCTTCGTTCGAGGACGAAGAGTTGGTCGACAAATGGATTGTGGGAGAGAGGAACGAGACCTTCCGCCGGCCGGCCGCACGGGGAGGGGGCGCGGCCGAGGAAACCACAGCGACGCGCACCGGTCGGGAAGATACGCGCGGGACAGCGCGCGTCGATGATTCGGGAAGGATTTCGGGAGAGGGAATGACGCGGGCGAGCGACTCCACGGGCGTCGCTGCGCCGCACCAGTCGCTTTGACCAACCCCGAGCGGCACCAGCCCGACGCTCCCCCCAACGCCTGGCGCGCGAACGGTGTCCAACGGGGCGAGTCTCATGTCCCACCCCGCGATCGCACGCTCCGACGAGCAGAGCCGACACGAACGCCAGCTGGTCGAACGCGCGCGCCGCGGCGACCGGGAGGCGGAGTACGCCCTGTACCACCAACACGCGCCGCGCATCCATCGCCTCGTCTTCCGGCTGTGCGGCGATCACGAGTTGTCGACCGAAGTGACGCAGGACGCGTTCGTGCGGGCCTTCGACCGACTGGATGACTTTCGCGGGGATGCGGCATTCGGCACTTGGCTGCATCGCATCGCGGTGAACCTCTCGCTCAACGCTCGCAGGAGCCGCGAGCGGCGCAGCAAGTGGCACGCACCGATGGACGAATCGACGCCGGCACCGCCGCACCAGGCACTCGAGCCCGACCTGCAGGAATCGCTCGCGGCAGCGATCGACGAACTCACCGCGGGGCAGCGCGAAGTCTTCGTGATGCACTCGCTCGAGGGATACACGCACGTGGAGATCGGCGAGATCCTCGGCATCTCCGAAGGAACGAGCAAGGGACGACTCTTTCACGCCCGCGCCAGGCTTCGCCAGCTGCTCGCGCGCTTCGCACCAGAGTGACGCCTTATGGATGACCAGAACCTGGACGACGTGATCCGCACGGCCCGTGAGGCCTATCACGTCCCACCCCCTCCCGATCTGGAGGCGATGTGGCGGGAGATCGACCACCGCCGCGGCACACGTGCCACGCCGCTGCCGCAGCGCGGCGGGGCGATCACCTGGCGGCGCGTCGCGGGGCTTGCCGCCGCGGTCGTGCTGGCCTTCGCGTTAGGCCGATGGAGCGTGCACGAGCCCGCCGTCGACGACGCACGCGTCATCGCCGAGCAATCGTCGCGCATTCCCGCACCGGTCAACACCGTCGCCACCGAGTTGCTGGGACAAACCGCCGAACTCCTCACGGCGATCCCGGTCAACGGCGACGACCCGAGCTCGGACCGACGCTTTGCGCAGCAGGCCGGTGAGCTCCTGGTGACGACACGTCTCCTGCTGGACGCACGTGGGGCGCAGAACGATCCGTCGCTGCGCGTCCTGCTCGAGGACCTCGAGCTTGTGCTGGCGCAGATCGCTCGGCTGCACGCCGGTGAAACGCGCACCGAGCGCGAGCTCATCACCGAAGCGCTCGCCCAGCAGGACCTGGTGCCCCGCATTCGCATCATCGCTGCCGGCCTCAGTATCGGCGCTGACTAGGAGATTCCCGTGACCGCTCGCTCGCATTCCCTCCTCTGTTCGCTCGCTTCGCTCCCGCC
>CAZWVG010000040.1:0-1724 GCA_964637355.1 uncultured Gemmatimonadaceae bacterium | reverse complement strand
GCTCCCGCCGCGCGCGCGCTCGGCGGCGCTCCCCTCGGCGCGGCTCGCGCAGCAGAAGGCGCCCCCGCGCCCCCCCGCGACGTCGCCCGTTCCCGAAAGGACCCCGCGCCCGGGGCTGGCCCCGCTCGAGGCGCAGGCGCGGGCGTGGGCGCTGCAGGACAGGCGTTGGCGTGAGCGCTGGGACGACCTCGATGCTCCCCTCGCGCGCGGCTTCGGCTCCGATCTCGCGTGGAAGCTGGAAACGCCGTTCGCTCCGGAGCTGGCGCTCGACATGGCGCGCGACTTCACCACGGACTTCTCGCGCCGTGTGGACGGGGTCGCCGACGCGGCGCGCACGATGCGGTGGGACGCGGAGCAAAGGTTTGCCACCCTCTCCCAGGCGCCGCTGGCGGCGCGTCTCGACGAGGACTGGAGCAGCACGGACGCGTTTGTCTCTGGGCGGACGGGGCGCTGGTCGATGGACGTCGATGCCGCTCGTCCCCCTGCGGCGTCCCTGCAGGGTGATCCTGCCGATTCGCTTTATCGCCTGGCACGCGAACTCCTCAACCGCGGCGAGTATCGTCGAGCCGCGTTGACCTTTCGCGAGCTGTCGACGAAGATGCCGACGAGCGGCTACGCCGCCGACGCGCTCTACTGGCAGGCGTTCGCGCTCTACCGCATCGGTGGCACGACCGAGATGCGGAGCGCGATCGAGGCGCTCGAGACGCAGAAGGAGAAGTATCCGGGAGCTCGACTACAGAGCGAGAACGCCACGCTCTCGTTGCGCATCCGTGGTGCGCTGGCGGCACGTGGCGATGCGGCGGCCGCCGCGACGATCCGCACCGCGGCCGGCGACTCCGCGCTCCGCTGCGATCGGGAAGAGCAGTCGGTGCGCGTGGAGGCGCTCAATGCGCTCACGCAATCGGATCCCGAGGGGGCGATGCCCATTCTCCAGAAGATGCTGGCGCGCCGCGACAGTTGCTCGGTCCCGTTGCGCCGCACCGCGGTCTTCCTCGTCGGCAACAAGAACCGAGATGCCGCGAGCGTGGCGCTCCTCTCGCAGGTGGCGCGCAACGATCCCTCGGTCGAGGTGCGCGGCTCGGCGCTCGAGTGGCTGGCGCGCGTGCCGGGAGACGAAGCCCTGTCCGTCCTCGAAGAACTCTCACGCGATACGAGCGACACGCGCATGCAACAGGCTGCGGTGCGCGCCCTCGTGCGCCACCCGCGCCCGCGCGCGCGGCAGCTCGTGCGCACGATCGTCGAGCGCCCGGACTCGCCCGACCGCCTGCGGCTCGAGGCACTCAGCGCCTTCGACAAGGATCGCGCGACGTCCGACGACATCACCTGGATGCGCACGCTCTATGCGCGCACCGACAACTCACGCGTCAAGGCGCGCATCGTGAACACGCTCGCCAGCATCGGCGGTGACGAAGTGGATCAGTGGATGCTGACGATGGCCCGCAACGTGGACGAGAGCTCGGACACCAGGCGCTACGCCGTCCGACGCGTCGGGCGCACCCTCCCGATCGCCGAACTCGCCAAGCTGTACGACACGTCGGCGGAGCGCGCGATTCGCGAGGTGCTGATCGAGACGCTCGCCCAGCGCGCCGAAGGCGAGGCGACGGACAAGCTGCTCGACATCGTCAAGACCGGGACCGACCCGCAACTGCGGAGCCGCGCCATCTCGGCACTCACCCGCAAGAAGGACCCGCGCACGCTGCGGCTGCTCATGGAGATCATCGACA
>CAZWVG010000039.1:0-31112 GCA_964637355.1 uncultured Gemmatimonadaceae bacterium | reverse complement strand
GCCCCGCGACGACGAGACCTCGTCGTGCATCCACGACACGACGTCGGCCTCCTCGGAGAGATCGAAGCGCCTCGCGTCGTCGATCGCATCGTCGAGGGCAACGCCCGGATCCTCGACCGCATCACCCGCGCGCATGCCCAGCGCGCCGAAGCGGATCGGCGTTGCACTACGCGGCGCGTGCGGCACGAGCGGTCGCTCGCGCGGCCCGGCGGCGAGGGCGATGCGCGTGATCAGCTCCTCCAGAAAGGCGTGGTACGACTCGGGGTCGACTGCCGTCTCGAACTCGAGGCGTTGCACGCCGGCACCGGAGAAGCGCTGGGCCCAGTCCCAGTCGGCAAGTTCGCGCAGCGTGCGCTTGTCGTAGACGACTTCCCGCCCGATGAAGGAGAACGTCGGCATGCGATCGATGGCCTGCAGCGCGCGGAGTCGCGCGAACGAGGCGTCGGCAGCACGGGCTCGCGCGGGATGCCCCTCGCTGTAGAGCGACATCTTGGCCAGTGCCTGCGCCAGCGACGTGAGGTAGAGCGTCGCTTCGGTCATGGCGAACCTTCGGCGTCGGGGAGCGAGGCAGCGGCGCGACGGATGTCGTCGTCGCGGCTCCGGGTCGCCAGCCGCAACACGTAGTCGGCGTCGCCCGCGCCGCGGAAGTGCTGGGCGATCGCGCCGATCGCTGCGACAACCTCGGGCGATCCCTTTCGCAGGCGCTTTCCGGCGCGCCACCAGCGGGTGGTGAGTGCGCGCTCGGTGAGCCAGGCGAGCGCCTCGGGGCTCCCCGCGCTGGCGATCGCCCGCACGATGCGCGGCCGGAGCTCCGCGCCTAACGATTCGTCGTCGTAGCGGCGCATCAGGAGCCGCGACGCGTCGGAGGAGCAGCCGCGCAAGGCGATCTGCATCGCCTGGTGGAAGGCGCGGATGTCGGCGTCGCGGAGGCCGAGGAGCAGCGCCGCCTCGCGTGTGGCCTCGTGCCGCAGGAGGAAACGTTGCACCTCACGACGCACCGTCGCGTCGGGGTGGCGCGCGAAGGCGAGGGTGTCCACGCCCGGCGGCCAGGCGTCGAGGCGGTCGAAGAGCGCCGCGAGCTGTCGCAGCACACGGGTCGAGCACGTCGGGAGCGCCTCGCGAAGAACCGGAAAGCTCTCGCTTCCGAGTCGCTGCAGAAGTGTCACCGACCACGCCGGATCGGCATCGTCGCGCGTGTCGATCGCCTGCAGGATCGGTTCGATGGCGCGCACGCGAATGTGGTCGACTGCGTGCGCCAGCAGGGCCACGTCGGGACGCTCGGCGTGCAGCTGCTCGCGGAGCAGCGACTCGTTGAGCAGCCGTCCCACCAACGATTCGCGGCAGGGCGAGTCGGGAAGGAGCTGGAGTCGGTCGAGCGTCGCGGCCGTGCCATCGCGCATCACCAATCGACCGAGGGCCGCCTCGGTGCTCGGCGCGATCACCTGCACCTCGAGGCTGATTTCGATCACGCGCTCCGGCTCGGGAACGTCGCGCCGCCGATCGACGGTCGCCCGCGCGCCGTCGCCCGCGATTTCCACCAGCATGCGCGAATACTGCTCGGGGTTGGGATCGTCGAGCGTCCAGTCGCGCAGGAACTGCCGCGCGATGCGACGGAGCGCGAGGTCGGCGCCGCGCGCTCCCGCGCGATGCCCGCTCGCCTCGCGCGCGAGCTTGCGCATGAGGCGAAGGACCGCGCCGGAGATGGGTGCGCCATCCTGTTCAGCTGCAACGCGCACCAGGTCGAGCACCGCGTGGGCACCGAGCGATTCGCTGGCGCCCTGCAGGAAGGCGTCGCGCTTCGCACGATCGCCCCCCATCTGCAGCAGCTGCTGGAGCGCCGGTTCGCTGAGCGCCTCGACGAGTTGCGAGACCTGCGACCGCAGTGCCGGTTCGGCCGGCGCGGGGCGGCTCTCGGCGACTCCAACTGCTTTAAGCAGGAAGCCGGACAGATGGTCGTCGAACTGCGGCGTGCCGATCTTCTGCTCGATCGAACGGGCGAGCTCCTGCGGTCGGTACACCGCGCCCGACCCGCCCGCCGCGCCATCGGAGAGCGCCGCCTGCGCGAGCGCCCCCCACAACTCCGAGGCGCGCGCCGCTACAGGGGCGTTCGGGAGCGCATTCCCCTCCTCGTCGAGCAACGCGAGCTGTTCGAAGGCGAGTGGCGACACGATGACGTGCGACCACCTCGGCGCATCGTCGGAGCGTCGCGCCCCGAGCGGCTCCCCGCCACGCTGCAGCGATTCCGCGATGGCAGCGACGAACGCGTCGAGCTCCGCTCGCGAAACGCCGGCCACGAATCGCACCCCGCCCACCTGGTGATCGTGCAGTCGCGCGGCGAGCTCGGAGAGCAGCGGATGATCGGGATCGGTGGTGAGCCCGTCGAGGATGAGGTGCGCTCGCGCAATCCCAATCGAGAGATCGGGGCGGGTGGCGAGGACGCGTTGCAGCCGGCTGAGCACCCCTTCGACCGCACCCTGCTGCATCGGGTGCGTAGCCGGATAGATCCCCCGCTTGTGCACGGCGACCGCCAGCTCCTGCACAAGTTCGCGCAGCTCGGGCGCAATCGCCTCGGGTGAGGCGGACGTCGGGGATCTGGAAGCGAGGGATGACATGGGGTGGGAGACGTCCCGCGCCTGGCGCGGACGTTACTCCAAAAGACGACTGCCGTGTGATCCCCGTTACACCTGTCTCCTTTCCAGACTCGGCACACGCCGCGTACAGGTTTCCCCTACTTCACGAAGAGCTTGGGGAGATCGATCACCATCGTATACGCCCCCATGGCTGCCATGGAAATCGTCACCACCCACCCCAGCGCGACGAGAGCGACCGGGTGTCGATATTCGCCAACGATGTCACGCCGGCGGGCGGCAAGGAGCATCGCCCCGAGCGCCAACGGGAGAATGAGCCCGTTGAGCGATCCAACAAGGACGAGCGTCTTCACCGGCTTGCCGACGGCGAGGAAGAAGAGACTCGAGACGACGATGAAGGCGATGATGGTCGCCGACACGTGCCCGTCGACCCACCGGCTCACCGAACGGAGGAAGCTCACCGAGGTGTACGCCGCCCCGACCACCGAGGTGATTGCAGCTGCCCACATCACCACGCCAAACAGGCGGTACCCCAGTTCGCCGGTCGCGAGGCGAAAGACCGAGGCGGGCGGATTCGCCGCGTCGAGCGTCGCGCCGTGGGCGACCACGCCCAGCGCGGCGAGAAAGAGGAGGACTCGCATCAGCGAAGCGATACCGATCGCCTGCCCCGCCGAACGCGTGGCCGCACCGACCGACGCGAGTCCCCCCACGCCCGCGTCGAGGAGGCGGTGCGCTCCGGCAAAGGTGATGTAGCCTCCGACCGTTCCGCCGACGAGGGTGACGATCGAGAAGACGTCGATCTTGCTCGGGAAGACCGCCTCGCGCAGTGCGTCACCGACCGGCGGGGCCGATGAGGTGGCGACGTACAGGATGAGCGCGACCATCACGAGCCCGAGCCACTTGGCGAAGCGGTCCATCGCCCGCCCGGCCTCCTTCACGAGGAAGAGCCCGATGGCGATCGCCGCGCTGATCGCCGCGCCGATTGCCGGCGAGATACCGGTGAGGACGTTGAGGCCGAGCCCCGCGCCGGCCACGTTACCGACGTTGAAGGCCAGCCCTCCGAGCGTCACCAGGAGGGCGAGAATCGTCCCGAGCCCCGGCAACACGCCGTTGGCCACGTCCTGCGCGCGCCGGTTTGCTGCGACCAGGACGCGCCAGGTGGTGAGCTGGGCGCCGAGATCGAGCACGATGCTCATGAGGATCGCGAAGCCGAAGCTCGCGCCCAACTGCTGGGTGAAGACCGCGGTTTGGGTGAGGAAGCCCGGGCCGACCGCCGACGTGGCCATGAGGAAGGCCGCTCCGAGGAGCGCACTGCGTCTGGTCTTGCCGGAGTGGTCGGGCACGTCGCTGGGGTGAGGGTGGCGCGCGGAAACTATGCGTGACACCCGGCTCGGCTACTCGCGATGAATGCAAATGACGGGGCGAGTTGGAACGTCTGGAAGCAAGAGATGTGAGGTCAGATGACCTACCCAATCGGGTAACCTCTTGCATCCGAGAGCATTAGACTAGCGGTCCGATGGCGACGTGAGCGGCGATTTGCTATATACGCCTCTCCACAAACACCAGACGATCGCTTCGTACGAACTGGCGATCCGTTCCGTGACGAGACCGATGACTGCCACCTCCCCCGAAGTACTGAACCGGCAAGGCGCGTCGAATTCGCATTGGACGTTCCTCACCAATCACGCCTACGTCCTCCTCTCCATCGCGCGCAATCAGGACGTGCGATTGCGCGAGATCGCCGCACAGGTGGGAATCACCGAGCGCGCGGTGCAGAAGATCATCGCCGAGTTGGAGGGGACAGGGATCCTGACCAAGTCGCGCGATGGACGACGCAATCACTACGAGGTGGACACCTCGGTTTCGCTGCGCCATCCGCTCGAGTCGCACCGCACCGTGGAGACGCTCGTTCGCATGCTGTGCGACGATGCCCCGGCGCTGAGCGCCGGGGCATCATGAGACCCTAACAGAGCAAGGAAGTCGCTCGCCGTTGTATCCCGCGTCGCCTGCACGGCGCGGGACAGCGTGCCTAACCAGCGCGTCACGCCCGCGGTGCGCCGGCCGGCGGCGATTGCGCGAGATCGATCTCGGGCGTGAAGTCCTCGCCCGGATTGATGAAGCGATCGGCCTCGATCCCATACTGCCGGTCGTGCAGCTCCTTGTATCTCCCGTTCATCGCCATCAGCTCGGCGTGCGTCCCGCGCTCGAGGATGCGCCCTTCCTCGATCACGAGGATCTGGTCGGCGCTCTCGATGGTGGAGAGGCGGTGGGCGATGACGAAGGTCGTGCGGCCGGCGCGCAGGCGGCGCAGGCCGTCTCGGATCATCGCCTCGCTCTCACTGTCGAGCGACGACGTCGCCTCGTCGAGGATGAGGATGCGCGGATCGGCGAGGATCGCCCTGGCGATCGCCACGCGCTGACGCTGCCCCCCCGAGAGCTTCACGCCACGCTCGCCGACGATCGTCTCGTACTTGTTCTCCCACGTCTCCACGAACTCGTCGACGTGCGCGATGCGCGCGACGGCGCGCACCTGCTCGTCGGTCGCGTCGGGGCGCGCATACGCGATGTTGTCGCGGATCGTCCCGTCGAAGAGGAAGTTGTCCTGCATCACCACGCCGAGGTGGCGGCGGTAGTCGTGCAGCTGCAAGGTGTCGAGATCCTTCCCGTCGACGAAGAGCTGCCCCGCCTTGGCGCGGTTGAAGGCCATGACCAGCCCGATCAGCGTGCTCTTCCCCGCGCCGCTCGACCCGACCAGCGCGGTGGTGGAGCCGGCAGGTGCAACGAAGGAAATGTCGCGCAGCACCGGCACCCCCTCGACGTATTCGAAGTCCACGTGCCGGAATTCGATCTCGCCTTCCACGTCCGGAACCGGCGACTTGCGCGCGTCCTCCGCATCCTCGGTCGTCATGTCGCGAATCTCGCGGATGCGGTCGAGCCCCGCGAAGGCCTCGGAGATCTGCGTTCCGATCGAGGCGATGGAAACGAGCGGCGCCGCCACCAGCCCGATGAAGAAGATGTAGCGCACGAAATCGCCTAACGACATCTCGCCGGCGATGATCGCCCGCCCCCCCATGATCGTGAGCAGCACGCCGATCACCCCGACGATCGCCGTCGTCGCCGCCCCCACCGCCGAGGTTCCGGTGATCGTCGACCTGATGTTGTTGAACAGGCGCTCGACGCCGGTCGCGAAGACCTTCTCCTCGCGATCCTCCGCCGTGTAGACCTTGACGATGCGCACCCCGCCAACCGTCTCGGTCAGGCGCCCCGTCACTTCGGCATTGATCACCGAGCGCTCGCGGAAGATCGGGCGCAGTCGCTTGAAGGCGAACGCCATCATCCCGCCGAAGCCGGCGAGCACGATCAGCGTGATCGAGGTGAGCTTCCAGCTCGTGTAGAAGAGCACCCCCATCGCCAGCGCCGCCGTGAGCAGTCCGCCCACCAGCTGCACGATCCCGGTCCCCACCAGGTTCCGGATCCCTTCGGCGTCGGTCATGATGCGCGAGATCAGGACGCCGGTCTTCGTCGAGTCGAAGTACGAGACGGGGAGGCGAAGGATGTGCCGCTGCACGTCGACGCGCATGTCGGTGATGGCCCGCTGCGCAGCGATACTCACCACCTGCGACAACGCGAACGAGGTGATCGCCTGGATGATCGTCGCCACGCCCGTCGCCAGCGCCAGCGGAAGGAGGAGCTCCACCTTGTTCTTCGACAGCACGTCGTCGATCAGGTACTTGGAACTCGCCGGGAGGACGAGTCCCGAGAGGCGGTTCACCAGCATCAACGCGAACCCGATCGAGAGCGAGCGACGGTGCGTCCACATCAATGCGCGCGTCTCGGCCCACGCGCGTGCGGTATTCACCTTCGGCTTGGCGGGCTTCTTGGCGGGGGGGGTCGGAGCGGCCATGGTCGGGGGCAGAGGTCGGGCATAAAGTATCGCATCGCCGTTCCCGTCGCGGTCGGATGTTCGGGGGAGCTCGGCGGTCTACGCAACATCTTTTTGACTCGGCACCGGGCGGAAGGCTCGTCGCCGCGCGCTTCGTGAGGGGACATGTCGCCCCGCGCGCCTGCGTGAAGTGACCACGCGCCGGGCTCGCGACGAAACAGTCGCGCCGGTCGCCGCGAAACTGCCGCGCTCCACGCGCGTATTGCCGAGTGACCACTCTTGCGCCGAGGATCTCATCATGTGGCTCTTTCTCAAGTCCCTGCTCGCCAAGTGGGCGATCCTCAAGCTCGTACTCAAGGCGTTCGGGAGCCTGGGCTGGCTCCTTCCGATCGCCTTCGTGCTCAAGGCGCTGGGGCTCCCGTTCCTCATCCTCCTCGCCGTCATCGCGCTCCCGGTGATCCTGGTGCTGGCGGTGCTCGGTCTTCCGCTCCTCCTCGTCGTCCTGCTCGGCTCCTTCCTCGTGACGGTGACGATGTGGATCGTGAGCTTCGGCGTCGTGGCGCTCAAGCTGGCCATCCCGATCCTTCTCATCTACTGGGTGGTGAAGTGGATGATGTCGAGCCGCTCGTCGACCGACTCCCCTCCAGCCACCGACGCCGGATGAGGCTCCCCGCTCCCGTTACGGACTGAGTCAGGGGAGCTCGAGGCGAATCAGCGGGCGGAACCACCAGCGCGAACGCCGAATCAAGTGGCGCTCGACCGCGAAGCGGAGTGCACGGTGTTGCGTGATCAGCGCGCCGCGCGCCGCGTCACGTGCCGCGGAGCGTCTCGCCACGTGTGCTGCGGGGCACAGCGTGGTGGTGCGTGCGATGACATTCGCGAGGAACGCGTGTGACGCTGCGTCCGTTAACAAAGTCCCGATGGGGGCGTAGTTAAGGACGGGAGCGCTAGGAGTTCTCCGAGTTGATGGCGCCGCTTGACGGCGCAACTATACGAGGACGCGCCCCCAGTTCTCCGACGCCCTCCTCCGTGCTCGAGCCCCCTACGCCACGCGAAGGTTTCGAAACGACGTCCGACGCGAATTCTCCTCCACTCGAGGAGTTGGCGCGCGCATCGCGCTTCTCGGCATCGCTGCAGCGGACGGCGGCCGCGCTCGCCTCCCCGCTGGAGCGCAGGCAGGTCGTCGACGCGATCATGCGGAGCACCGTCGACGCGTTAGGGGCCGCCGCTGGCGCGGTCACGGAACTGTCCGACGATGGAGAGGCGCTCTCGATCGTTGCCGCTGTCGGATATGACGAGAAGTTCGTACAGCAGTTCGCCCGCGTTCGGGTGACCGAGTTTCCCGCCGTCGTGCAGATGCTGCACACGCGCGAATCGCTCTACGTCGCGTCGCAGGAGGAGTTCGCACGCGTCGCGGCACCCATTGCGAGATACGCGCCGCCCGCCGGGGCGCGCGTGGCGCTGCCGCTCGCCACGTCGGAACGCTTCGTCGGTGTTCTCCTGCTCACGTTCCGCGAGTCGCGGAATTTTGCACCTGACGAGCGCGAATTCCTCGAGGCACTGGCACGGCAGTGCGCGCTGGCGCTCGAGCGCGCGTCGCTCTTCGCCCGCGAGCGCAACGCACGAGAGGTCGCCGAGGCGCTCACCGAACGGCACGCCGATTCGCTCGAGCGCATGAGCGACCTGTACTTCGAATGCGATGCCGAGTGGCGCTACGTGAAGATCAATCGCGCCATGCGCGCCTTCACGCGCGAGGTGGGGATCGATCCGGAAGAACTGCTCGGGCGCAGCATCTGGGACGTCTTTCCGCGATTGGTGGGCGGACCGATGCACTCGGCCATGCTGCAGGCGCGCGCCGACCAGGCGACGATTGCCTTCGAGGCGCGCGGTACGTACGCCGAGTCGTGGTATCAGGGGCACGCCTTCCCGTTCGGCGCCGGCGTGGGCGTGCACGCGCAGGACATGACGGTCCAGCGTCGCGCGGAGGACGAAGTCACGCGTCTGACCGGGGCGCTCAAGCAGCGCGTCGAGGAGATGGAGACGCTCCTCAAGGTGATCCCGGTCGGCATCGGGATCGCGAACGATCCGGCGGGCGAGGACATCACCGTGAATCCGGCGATGGCGACGCTCCTTCGCATCTCCACCGCCGACAACGCATCGAAGTCAGGACCTTCGGGGGATGCCCTTCCGTTCAAGGTACTGCGCGATGGCGTGGAGATGGCGGCGGACGACCTTCCGTTGCAGCTGGCGGCGCGCTTCGGGCAGGCGCTCCCCTATGGCGAGCACGAGCTCCTGTTCGACGACCAAACGCGCGTCACCCTCCTCGCCAGCGCCGCGCCCATCATGGACGAGGCGGGCAAGGTGCGAGGGAGCGTCGGTGCCTTCGTCGACATCACCGCACGCAAGCGCGCCGAGGTCGCGTCGCGCGTCCTCGCCGAAGCGTCGGCCGCATTCGCCAGCTCCCTCGACATCCCCAACACCTTCACGATCCTCTCGCAGCGCGTCGTCCCCGAGATGGCCGACATCTGCGTGATCTTCGTGGTGCGCGAGAACGGGAGTGTGGGCGTTGTGGCACTCGAGACGACCGATCGCGGTGTCTTCGACGCGCTCCACGAATTCGACCGTCATCACCCGGTCGACTCCACACCCACGCATCCGGTCTGGCACTCGCTGCGCGACGCGCGGTCCATCCTCGTTCCGAGCGTCAACGACGCGAGCATCGCCAGCATGCTCTCCGGCGAACAATCGGTGATCGAGGTTGCCCGCGAGACCGAGACGACGAGTCTTCTCCTCGTCCCCATTGCCACGCGCGGGCGGGTACTGGGCGCGATGGGGATGGGGACACGCGGGATGCGCCGCCGATTCGACCAGGGGGACCTCGCGCTCGCCGAAGAGCTCGGACGTCGCGCGGCGATGGCGCTCGACAACGCATATCTCCTGCGCGCCGAGCATCGCGCGCGCGCCGAGGCCGAGGCCGCGCGCACCGAGGCGGAGCGCGCGAGCCGGGCGAAGAGCGACTTCCTGGCGATGATGTCGCACGAGTTGCGCACGCCGCTCAACGCGATTGCCGGCTATGCCGAGTTGATCGAGCTCGGGCTGCGCGGGGCGGTGACCGAAGCGCAGGTGGGCGACCTGCAGAAGATCCGCCAGAACCAGCGTCACCTGCTTGGGCTCATCAACTCGGTGTTGAATTTCGCGCGCCTCGACGCGGGGCGCGTGATGTACGACATGGCCAACGTCCCGGTGGCGGCGTCGCTCAAGGCGGTGGAGTCGCTCATCGAGCCGCAGCTGCGCGAGCGTAGGCTCGAGTATCACCTCTCGCCGTGCGATGCGACGGTGACGGTGCGCGCCGACAGCGAGAAGCTGCAGCAGATTCTCCTCAACCTGCTGGGGAACGCCACGAAGTTCACGGCGGCCGACGGACGCATCGACGTCTCGTGCAAGGTCGAGGCCCGTCAGGTGCAACTTCGGGTGCGCGACACGGGCGTCGGGATCCCCGCCGAGCTGTTCGAGCGAATCTTCGAGCCGTTCGTCCAGGCCAACCGCACGCTGCGCTCGTCGAAGGAAGGCGTCGGCCTCGGGCTGGCGATCTCGCGAGAGCTCGCGCGCGGGATGGGAGGAGAACTGAGCGTGGAGAGCGCGGTCGGCGTGGGCTCCACCTTCACGCTCACGCTTCCGCGCGGCCCCGATCGCAGCCCGATCCCCTGACGGGCGGCAACCGGGCGTCGCGCGTGGCCAGGCGCATCTCCATCGCCACGCAGATCGTTGGTTCGCGATCGTCGGGCACCGGAGCGACCGACGCGCCGGGCGGGCCGGGGAGCGCAGGCCAGCGTTAGGCACTCCCGCGTTGGTCTTCCCGAGTGAGGCGCCGCCGCGCTACTCCGTGGTGTCCCCGAGCGGGTCCAACGCGATGCCCGCCTCCCGCCACGCACGCTCCGCATCGTTTGCCCGCCCGGCGCGGACGAGGATCACGTCGGTGTCGAACGTGGAGAGTGCGAGCAGCGGAATCCCGGCGTCGGCGAGCGCCCGCGACAGGCGCGCCAGAATCCCGACAGCGGAAAAGTCGAGCGGTCCCCGCACCGTGTAGGCGACGAAACCACGCTCGGCGCGCACGCTCGCCGGCACGAGATGCTCCTCGCAGAAGATGCTCGTCTCCTGCGTCGTTCGCACGATTGCACTCACGCCGCGCGCCCAGGTGAACCAGTGCGGCCACCCCTCGCCGGCGGGGAGCTGCGCCACGGCGAAACGCCCCGCGATCCGGTCGAGCTGCATCGCTACGGCGCCCCGCTTCCCTGCTGCGCTTGCATCTGGCGGAGATGCCGACGCTCGTGTCCGTCGATCATCGCCACCCACTCGTAGAGGTTCAGGACGCCAAGCGCCGGGTGCGGGAACGTCACGTCGGAGAGCGCGAATCCGTCGGCCTCGGCCGCCCACACCTTGAGGCCGGCGCGCGACTCGTCGAGGCGCGCGCGAATCGTGTCGAAGTCGGGGGCGTCACCAGGCTGCGTGAACTCGGGGGCCTGAAGCTTCTTCGTCCCCGCGACGAGATCGGTCCCGTCGAGCGCGCCCACGAGCGACGACGTTTCCGTCTCTTCCCGCAGTCCGTTCGCGCGGGCGGTGCGGAAGGCACGAAAGAGCGCCCGGAGCGACGACGATTCCACGAGGTGCAGGTGCGCCGCATGCTGTGCCGGCGACCACGCGCCGTCGGCGCGAGGAGCCGCGAACGATTCGGGCGGAATCGTGGCGAGATGGGCGAGCAGCTCGGCGCGCGTCTGGTCGGCGTGGGCGAGAAGGTCGGCGAGTCGCGGATGCATGCGTCGGGGAAATGGAGGATTCGTGCGCGTGGACGTCCGATCAGCGTGTCGACGAGCGTGACGGAGCGGCTCCGTGAGTCCCATCGTTCCGCGCGCGGAATCTAGCGCGACGCGCTCCCCTTCACCCCCGCATTACTTTCCGCATTGGCCGCGCGCTCGAGGCGTGCACACGACGCGCGAGGTGATGCGGGAACTCCCACGCGCGCGATCTCGTGTTCCTCCCCAAGCTCGTCACAACGCTTCGCACGTACGATCGCCGACAGTTCGTCGCCGACCTCTCGGCGGGAACCATCGTCGGCATCGTCGCTCTCCCCCTCGCGATCGCCTTTGCCATCGCCAGCGGCGTCACCCCCGAGCGAGGGCTCTACACAGCCATCGTCGCCGGTTTCCTGATTTCGGCGCTCGGCGGTTCGCGCGTGCAGATCGGCGGACCGACCGGGGCGTTCGTGGTGATCGTCTACGGAATCGTGCAGCGCTACGGCGTCGAGGGACTCGCCGCGGCGACGTTCATGGCGGGAGTGATGCTCGTGCTGATGGCTGTCGCGAGACTGGGGACGATCATCAAGTTCATCCCGCAGCCGCTCATCACCGGATTCACGAGCGGGATCGCGATCATCATCTTCACCGGCCAGCTCAAGGACTTCTTCGGGCTGTCGATGGGCGCCGTCCCCGCCGATTTCGTCGCCAAGATCGGCGCGTACGCCGAGCACGCGACGAGCGTCAACCTCCCGGCGCTGGGAGTCGCGCTCGTGACGATGGCGATCGTGATCTGGTGGCCGCGGGTGACGCGGCGCATCCCATCGCCCTTTGTCGCGCTGGTCGTCACGACGGTACTCGTCTCGGTCTTCCACCTCCCCGTCGAAACGGTGGGGAGCCGGTTCGGTGCGCTCGCCTCGGCGCTCCCGACGCCCGTGGTCCCGCATCTGTCGTACTCCGACATCCAGCGTCTGGTGGCTCCCGCGTTCACGATCGCGATGCTTGGGGCGATCGAATCGCTGCTCTCGGCGGTCGTCGCCGACGGAATGTTCGGCGGAAGGCACCGCTCGAACATGGAGCTCGTCGCGCAAGGGATCGCGAACATGGCGTCGCCGCTCTTCGGCGGGATTCCGGCTACGGGGGCGATCGCGCGCACGGCGACCAACGTGAAGAGTGGCGGGCGCACGCCGGTGGCGGGGATGACGCACGCCGTCGTCCTCCTGCTCATCACGCTCTTCTTCGGACGTCTCGCTGCGCTCATTCCCATGGCGACGCTCGCCGCGATCCTCGTGGTAGTGTCGTACCACATGAGCGAGTGGCGCTCCTTCGTCGACGAGTTGCGGGGACCACGGCAGGACATCGCCGTCCTCCTGGTGACGTTCCTGCTGACGGTGCTGGTCGACCTCACCGTGGCCATCGAGGTGGGGATGGTGCTCGCGTCGTTCCTCTTCATGCATCGCATGTCGGAGGTGACGAACGTGAACGTCGTGACCCACGAGCTTCGCGAGGAACGGCGCGCCGACGCGGCGCGGGAAGATCCGGTGATCGAGTCGCACGACATCCCCGAGGGGGTCGTGGTCTACGAGATCAACGGCGCACTGTTCTTCGGGGCGGCGGAGACGTTCCGCGACATCCTCAATCGCGTGACGGCGCGACCCAAGGTGCTCATCGTGCGGATGCGCAATGTGTCATTGCTCGACGCGACGGGACTGCGAGCATTGCGCGACGTGGTGCGGCGCATTCGTCAGGAGCGCGCGCTGGTGCTCATTTCGGAGCTGCACGCGCAGCCGCTGCTCACGCTGGAGCGTTCATCGCTCCTCGAGGAACTCGGGCGGGGGGCGCTGTGCACCACGCTGGAGGACGCGCTCGACCGCGCGCGCGAACACCTCGCCTCGCGCGTCCCCACCCCGCCGATGGGGACGCCCGCCGTCCTGCCGCGTTAGGCGCCCGGGGGGAGGGCGCGACGGATGTCGCGCTGCCCGTTCGCCACACCAAGCCCAACGCTCACGCCGAAGGCGAGCGCGGTCCCGGTCCCGATGATGGGGAGGAGGGCGACGACCGGCCCCGCCACCAGGGCGGCGCCGAGTCCGGCGAGTATCGGCGCCAGCCCCGACTGGGCGGCGTCTACGTAGCGCAGGCGCTCGCGCACGAAGGCGCGGGCCTGGGTGTATCCGATGGCGGCGGCCGCAATGCTGGCGGCAAGAGCGATCAGTCCGAACATGGCGACGGTCCTCGCGGGTCGATCGGGCAGGTGTGTCGAATCCTCGCGTTACCTACGGGAAATGGCGACCGATGTTTCGCGAGGGGCGGGTCGCGCCCGCTCGCTCCCCCACGATACGCGAATGGCGCAGGAGCGGCCAGCGGGTGATAGCTTGGGGGCGCCGCCCCCTGACGGTGTGCGGCAGCGCGACGGCGAACCCTGTCGGCGCCACATCCTTCGAGTCTCTCACCGATCGCAGCGTGCTCCTCATCTACGGCGCGAACGGCTACACCGGGAAGCTGATCGTCGAGGAATGCGTTAGGCGCGGCGTTCGCCCCGTCATCGCGGCGCGCCGTGGCGACACGCTCACCGCGCTCGCCGCGCAGCACAACCTCGAGACGCGGGTCTTTCCGCTCTCGTCGCCCGACGACATCGCGCGCATGCTCGACGGCATCCGCGTCGTGCTGCACGCGGCGGGACCGTTCTTCCGCACGAGCGCGCCGATGCTCTCGGCGTGCCTCGCGCGCCAGGTCCACTACCTCGACGTGACCGGTGAGATCGTGGTGTTCGAGGGGTGCAAGGCGCGCGATGCCGAAGCGAAGGCGCGCGGGATCGTCGTCCTCCCCGGGGTGGGTTTCGACGTGGTCCCTACCGATTGCCTGGCGGCGACGCTGGCCCAGCGCCTCCCCGAAGCGGCGCTCCTCGAACTCGCCTTTGCCGGCGGCGGCGCCTTCAGTCGCGGTACACTCAAGACGATGGTCCTCGGCCTCAACGAGGGAGGAGCGATTCGTCGTGGCGGGCGCATCACTCGAGTGCCGACGGCGTGGAAGACGCAGCGCATCCCGTTTCGCGACCGCGCGCGCGGCGCCGTGACCATTCCGTGGGGTGACGTGTCGACCGCGCATTGGTCGACCGGGATCCCCGACATCCACACCTATATCGCGCTCCCGCCCGACGCCCGAAAGTCGCTGCGGATGGTTGGAGTGGTGAAGCCGCTGCTCAAGCTCGGGGTGGTGCGCTCGCTGGCGGAGCGACTGATCGATGCCCGCGTGACCGGGCCAAGTGCCGAAGTGCGCGCGACCGCCCGCATGCACATCTGGGGGCGGGTCACGCACGCCGACGGACGGACGCTCGAAGGAACGGCCGAGACACCGGAGGGATACCGCCTCACGGCGATCTCCTCGGTGGAGAGCGCCATGCGCGTAATGCAATCCCCCCCGCCGCCGGGCTACCACACGCCGTCGAGTGCGTTCGGCGCGGACTTTCTCACGTCACTTCCCGAGTGCTCGATGCAGATCGGGGATGCTCCCCCCGCCTGAACGAGACGAGGCACGTCACCGACACCCGACTCCCCCCGCCATGATCGCTGCCGTCATTCCCCGGTTTGGCCCGCCCGACGTTCTCGAGCTGCAGGAGCGCCGAACGCCCGAACCCGGCCCGCGCGAGGTGCTCGTGCGCGTGCATGCGTCGGCGCTCAACCGCGCGGACCTGTTGCAGCGCATCGGACGCTACCCCGCCCCGCCGGGGTGGCCGAGCGACATCCCCGGGATCGAGTTCGCCGGCGAAGTGGCGGCAACGGGGAGCGACACCACGCGCTGGCACACCGGCGATCGCGTCTTCGGATTGGTAGGGGGAGGGGCGCACGCCGAGTACATCGTGGTTCACGAGTCGACGATTCTCCGCGTCCCCGACACGATGACGTGGCACGAGGCGGCAGCGGTGCCCGAGGCCTTCTTTACCGCCTACGATGCGATGGTCACCCAGGGTGAGCTCCATCGCGGCGATCGCGTCCTCATCCATGCGGTGGCGAGCGGCGTGGGGCTCGCTGCGGTGCAGGTCGCGCGTGCCTGGGGAGCTCTCCCCTACGGCACCTCGCGGTCACCCGACAAGCTCTCCGCAGCGAGTGCCGCCGGCATGATCGACGGGGTCGCCCTCCCCGACTCGCTCGAACCGCTGGCCGAAGCCGTCGCCCGATGGAGCGACGGACGCGGGATGGACCTCATCGTCGATCTGGTGGGCGGGGACTATCTCCCCGCGAGCATCGACGCCGCTTCGGTCGGCGGACGCCTCCTCCTGATCGGAGCGGTGGGGGGAGCGCGCGCCGAGGTCGACGTGCGGCGCATCCTCGGGAAGCGCCTCATGCTGAAGGGAACGGTGATGCGAGCGCGATCGCTGGCCGAGCGCACGCAAGTGGCGGAAGCGGTCGACGCGGACATCATTCCGCGCCTGGCGCGCTCGGAGCTCATCCCGTCCATCGACAGCGTGTACCCGCTCGCGAGGATCGCCGAAGCGCACGCGCACCTGGAATCGAACCAGACGGTCGGGAAGGTCGTGCTGGAGATGCCGCCGACGTAACGCCGCAGGGATCTTGTGCAGTGGGTCGTGGGTATGTATGCATTCACTATGCATATAATCCCGGCACCTCGCCCCCACCCAGTGTCCGCTCCGGCGCCGCGCTCGCACCTGAGCGCGACGCACGTGGTGCGCGGCGCGCTCGCGTCCGACGCTGGGGAGATTCACGAGCTCGTGTCGAGATTCGCCGAGTCGGGGTTGCTCCTTCCCCGCTCCGCCGACGACATCGCGCTGGCTATCGACGACTACGTGGTCGTGGCCGATCAGCACGGGCGCGTGATGGGGTGCGCGGCGCTCTACGAATATTCGCCCTCGCTCGGCGAGGTGGGGTCGGTGGTCGTCTCGCCCGAGGCGCAGGGGCGCGGGTTGGGGAGCATCGCCGTGCGCGGCGTGGAGGGGATCGCGCGCCGCCGCGGCATCGACGAGCTGTTTGCCCTCACCCTCGCCGATCACTTCTTCGCATCGCTCGGCTACACACGCTGCGCGCTCTCGCGCTTTCCCGAAAAGCTGGCGCGGCAGGCCGAGATGGCGCGGCTGGGAATTCCCGTCGTCCCCAAGTCCTGCTACCGCAAGATGGCCAACTGGCCGTAGCAGCTCGCGTCGCCCGTCGACTTCACGATTGCGCGCCCCGCCGAGTCTCGGCGGGGCGTCTCCAGTCAGTACGCCTACTTCGGGATCCCGACGATGGCGAGGCGATCCCCTTTGGGCGACACGGCGAGGCGCGAGATCGCCGTGACTCCGTCGGCTGCAAGGTCGGCGAAGGGCGTCCATTGCGCCTGGCGGGCGAGGTCGCAGACCAGGAGCTGGCTCCCGCTACCGGCAATCAGGCGACCGTCGGGGAGCCAGGCGTAGTCTTCGGTTCCCGCCGGGAGTTTCGTCAGCGGCTTCACGTCGCGCGTGTCGACATCGAGCGACATCACCCATGCTGCGGACTCGTAGGCCTTGCTCACGAAGCTCACCCTGGTGCTCCCGGGGATGCGATGCAGCGATCGCCCGACGTTGACGACGATCGTGTCGATCGCCCCGGTGGCGAGGTTCCCGAGGGCGAGCGCATTGGGGTTGCCGAGCACGAACATCACCGCGCGGTCGGCATCGGCCCAGGCGTGGTAGCCCACAGGTTTGAGCGTCGGAAAGAGCACGCTCCCCTCCCCTCCTGCAAGCGGGAGGCGCCAGAGGCGCTGCGTCGAGTCGCGCTCGACACGGATGACGCTGATCGCGCCGCCCCCCGGTACCTCGACCGCGGAATACTCACTCTCCGGCGCGGTCTTCGTGACCCGCTCGCTCCGACCGCTGGCGATATCGAGACGGTAGATGTCGGCCTGCGCGTCCTCGCGCGTCGACGTGTAATAGAGCGATCGCCCGTCGGCTGAAAATGCGGGCTGATTGTCGTAGCCCGGGCGCGAGGTCACGTTGCGCACCTTGCCGAGCTGAGGTCCTCCCCCGGTGATGGCGAGCGACGCGAGGTACACATCCGGTTGTCCCTGCTGCGCGTACAGAGGGAGCGCGGCGACGATGAGCGCCACGGCGCCGCTGCAGGCGGCAATGGAGGATGATCGAATGGAGCGCATGACGACGGGGTGCGGGTGGACGGTGGAGAGCATACCGCGACGCAATGGCGCGAGCCAGTCGGCGATCGTGGTACGTCCAGCGCGAGCGAATCCGCCGATTCTCGCTCCCTGCACCTCGCGCAGCCGGCGCGGGTTGTGCCGCACGAAATCGGCGCGCAGGTTAGCGCATGCGGCCGAGCGCGCTACTCGCTCGCGCTTCTCAACTCGACGCCCCGACCGGAGACGCTGCCCATGCTCGGTCTGATGCAGGAGCTTCCGCTCTCGATCCCGATGATCCTGCGCCGCGCGCACGATCTCTTCCCTGAGAAGAGCGTCATCTCGCGACGCCCGGATCGCGCGCTCACGCGGACGCCGTACGGCGAGGTGCTGGCGCGCTCCGGCCGGCTCGCCGCCGCGCTCCGCACACTCGGGGTGCGTGAGGGGGACCGGGTCGCGACGCTCGCGTGGAACCACCAGCGGCATCTCGAAGCGTACTTCGCGGTACCGTGTACGGGCGCCGTGCTGCACACGCTCAACCTCCGTTTGCACCCGACGGACCTCGCGTACATCATCAACCACGCCGAGGACCGCGTGGTCCTCGTGGACCACGTACTCTGGCCGCTCTGGGAGAAGGTGGCGCCGCTGGTGAAGGTCGAGCACGTGATCGTGATGTCCGATGGAGGCGAGACCCCGCCAGGCGCAACGGACTACGAGACGCTCCTGTCGGGGAGCGAACCGGCCACCTGGATCTTCGACGATCGCGACGAGCGATCGGCGTGCGCGATGTGCTACACCTCCGGCACCACCGGCCGGCCGAAGGGCGTGCTCTACTCGCACCGGTCGATGGTGCTGCACTCGATGATGTCGTTATGCGCCGACGGCTCGGCGATCACCGAACGCGACATCATGCTCCCCGTCGTCCCGATGTTCCATGTGAACGCGTGGGGCTTTCCGTACACCACGACGTTTGTCGGCGCCTCGCAGGTGCACCCCGGTCCGCATCTCGATCCGGCGTCGCTCCTCGAGCTGATGTCGAACGAGCGGGTGACGATGTCGGCGGGCGTCCCGACCATCTGGCTGGGGATATTGCAGCTGCTCGACGCCGAACCGAAGCGGTGGGACCTCTCGGCGATGCGGATGACGCTCGTGGGCGGCGCCGCCCCGCCGGAATCGATGATCCGCGGCTTCAAGGAGCGGCACGGCGTGGTGGTACAGCAGGGGTGGGGTATGACCGAGATGTCGCCGATCGGGACGGTATCGCGGCTGCAACGCAAGCACGACGACATCCCGGAGCACGAAAAGTTCAAGCAGCTGGCGAAGGCAGGGTATCCGGTGCCGGGGGTGGAGGTGCGCGCGCGCAGCGAGGACGGGATCGTCGCGTGGGACGGAAAGACGATGGGCGAGCTCGAGGTGCGCGGCCCCTGGATCGCGCGCGCCTACTATCGCCCCGAAGACGAAATCACCCAGTTCACCGACGACGGGTGGTTCCGCACTGGCGACATCGTGACGATTGCACCTGACGGCTGCGTGACCATCACCGACCGGTCGAAGGACGTGATCAAGTCCGGCGGCGAGTGGGTGAGCTCGGTCGCGCTCGAGGGCGCACTCATGGGGCACGCCGAAGTCTTCGAGGCGGCGGTCGTCGGCCTCCCGCATCCACGCTGGTCGGAGCGCCCATTCGCGGTCGTCGTGCGCAAGCCGGGCGCCAAGGTCGAGTCGCAGGCACTCAAGGCATGGCTCGCCGAGCGCTTCGCGTCGTGGTGGGTCCCCGACGACTTCGCCTTCGTCGACGCGCTCCCGAAGACCGGAACCGGCAAGGTGCAGAAAATGGTACTGCGCGAGGAGTATCGCGATCGCTACGCCGGGGAAACCGGAACGTCGCCCTCGCGCCCCTCGTCGGCCGAGGCAGGCGCCTGACGCGCAGAGGGCGCACCGGTCGCTACATTCGACCGCGTGCGCCCGTACACGCCCGTTGCCGATGATGGAGTCGCCCGCTGAACGCGCCGAGGATGGGTCGCGGCCGCGGCGCATCCTCCTCGTCGACGCCGACGCCTTTTTCGTTGCCGTCGCCCGCCTCGTCGATCCCGAAGGCGCGGGGAAGGCCCCGCTTCTGATCGTTGGCGGCGCGCCGGGCTCGCGCGGTGTCGTCTGTTCCGCCTCCTACGAAGCGCGGCAGTTCGGCGTACGCTCGGCGATGCCGATCGCGCGGGCGATACGCCTCTGCCCCGACGCGATGTGCGTCCCCGTTCCGCGGGGCGCCTGCGGTCGCAAGAGCCGGGAGATCGCCGCCGTCCTCGCCCGCTTCGCCCCCGTCGTGCAGGCGGCGAGCATCGATGAGTGGTACCTCGACCTGTCGGGAACCGAAGCGCTCTACGGCGAAGCCTCGCTCGACACCGTGGCGCACCGCATACGCGACGCGGTGATCGCCGAGACCGGGATGACCGTTTCGTTAGGCGGCGGGACCAACAAGCTGATCGGCAAGCTCGCCGTGGAGTTCGCGAAGCCCAAGCCCGGCACCGACGGCAACGGCGTGTTCGTCGTGCCGCCAGGGGGCGAAGCTGCCTTCATGTCGCGCGTGCAACTCGGCGACATCCCCGGCGTGGGGCCACGGCTGCGCGATCGTCTCGAGGCGCGCGGGCTGCGCAGCGTCCCCGACGCGCTGGCATTCGGGCTCCCCGCCCTGCAACGCACGCTTGGAGATCGCGCCGGCCAGTGGCTCTTCGACCGCGCGCAGGGGATCGGAAGCAGCGAGGTCATCGCGCGCGACCGGGCCAAGAGTGTGAGCCACGAGGAAACGTTCAGCCACGACGTGCACGACGATGCCGCCCTGGAGACCGAGCTGGTTCGCCTCGTGACGCGCGTCGCCTCGGACCTGCGCGCCAAGGGAGTCGCGGCGCGCACGATCACCGTCAAGCTCAAGGACTCCGACTTCCGCTCGCGCAGCGCGCGGCGCACGCTCGACGTCCCCGTTGTGGTCGACCGCGTGATCCTCGGCGTGGCCCGCGACCTTCTGCAGCGCTTGCGGCGCACGCGGCGCACGCCGGCGCGTCTCCTGGGCGTGGGGCTCTCGGGACTCGCGGAGGGAGACGAGGAGTCGCAGCTCTCGCTCTTCGATGCGGGAAAGGAGGTCGTGGACACCGAGACCGCGCGCGATCGCGCGCTCACCTCGGCGGTGGACACGTTGCGCGCGCGATTTGGCGCCGACGCGATCGTCCCGGGGCGACTGACCGGCGCTCGTTCGCTGCGCGCCGCCGAGGTGCCTAACGCCCCTCCGGCTGCGGGAGCCCCGCGGAAAGGGCCAGGGCGAGGCGCTCCACGGTCCGGTCGTTGAGCGAGAGGATCACTGCGGCGAGGTTGTTCGAGACGACCAGCGTTGGCGGCTCGGGCCAGGTCACGCGCGTACCCTTCGGAGAGACCGTCGCGCTGTCGAGGAGCGCCGTGTCCTTCTCGCGCGCCTGCGCAGACGGATACAGGAAGACGAGGAGTTGGTGTTCAGCGCTCCCCACGTGATATCGCACGCCGGGGACTGAGAAGAACGCGTACGTCGCCGGCTCCGACTGCTTTTCGATCACCACTCCAGCGTGCACGAGGCGATCCTCGACCGCGCACGGCGTCCAGTCCCCTTCCATCGGGCACGCCGGCTTCGTCGAGTCGCCAGGAGCGGGGGCGACCTGCGCAGACGCAGATGCCGGGGGTGGTGCGCTCCGCTCTTCCGCCGTGTCCTTGGCAGAAGAGCAACCGAGGGTAGCGGCCACGACGACGCTCGCGAACCAACGGTTCGTCGGGACGTCGAGTCGCCTGCGCCAAGTGGAATCGTTCATGATGCGAAAAGCTACTCCGCGAATCCACGCGATGCATCGTGACAGGGTTGGCGCGTAACGAACGGCGGCGAGCGAAACCGCGCTCGGCACGCACCCGTTGTCGAGAGCGAACCGTGCGCCGCGGTGGCGCACCGTGCATCTTGCTCCCGCCCATCGCGCCACCGGGCGCAACCACCCGCGAGGTCTGGAGACTCCATGCGAGCAGACGAGATCGACTACCGGCTGATTGGCGATGACCTGCAGGGCGTCGTCGTGACCCTCGACCCGGGCGAAGCGGTCGTCGCCGAGGCCGGCGCGATGATGTACATGCAGGACGGGATCCGCATGGCGACGAACCTCGACCAGACGGGACGCGGTGGTGGGCTGTTCGACAAGCTGCTCTCTGCAGGAAAGCGCGTGCTGTCGGGTGACTCGTTCTTCGTGACGTGGTTCATGAACGAGGCGAACGTGCGGCGCGACGTGGCCTTCGCCGCGCCGTATCCCGGGAAGATCCAGGCGATCGACTTGCGGCAGTGGGGCGGGACGCTCATCGCGCAGAAGGACGCGTTCCTGTGCGGTGCGCGCGGCGTCGATGTCACCGTTGCCTTCACGCGGCGCATCGGTGCCGGCTTCTTTGGCGGCGAGGGCTTCATCCTGCAGAGGCTCTTTGGCGACGGGCTCGTCTTCCTGCACGCCTCGGGCACGCTGGTCGAGCTGGACCTCGCGGCGGGCGAGCGGCTGCGCGTCGACACGGGGTGCCTTGTCGCGATGCAACCGAGCGTGGGTTACGACATCCAGCTCGTCCCCGGCGTGAAGACGGCGCTCTTCGGTGGCGAGGGGCTCTTCTTCATGCAGCTGACGGGGCCGGGGCGCGTGGTGCTGCAGACGCTCCCCTTCTCGCGCCTCGCCGACCGGATCATCGCTGCCGCCCCGCGCGCCGGCGGGAGCCGCAAGGGCGAAGGGTCGGTGCTCGGCGTGATCGGCGGGATCCTCGACGGCGATCGTTAGGCCGGCCCGCGGGGCGCGCCGGCCGAACCGCGAGCGCGACTAGCCGAGGACGCGCCCCCACCACGAGTCGCTGCGCCGCGCCTCGCGCGCCATCTCCACCGTCACGGTGCGCCAGGCCTCGTTCATCTTTCCCGCATCGGGGAAGCGCGTCGCCGGGTCGGGCGAGAGACCGCGCTTGAGGAACGGGACCACCGGCGGCGGCAGGAGCGACTCGTCGAAGCGACCGCCGAGCTGCTGCGCGAGCAGCGCGCTCGCGTCGGTCGCCTCGTACGGCGGGCGACCGGCGAGCACGAAGTAGATGATGGCCGCCGCGCCGAAACAGTCGACCGTGGGCCCCTGCGTCTCGCCGAGGAGTTGCTCGGGGGCGGCAAACGCCGGCGTGCCGGTCGTCCCCCCCTGCTCGTCGTCGGCGCGGGCGATGCCGAAGTCGGTGATGCGCCACCGACGGTACCGGTCGATCAGGATGTTTTCCGGCTTGAGGTCGCGGTGCACGATGCCGTTGGTGTGCGCGGCGGTGAGTGCGTCGAGCACGGCATCGACCTGCGGCGCCACCTCGTCGAACGGGCGCGGACCGGCGCGCGCCACGAGGTCGGCGACCGAGCCCCCCTCGGCGAGCTCCATCGTGTACCACGACACTTCGCCGCGCGCATCCCAGTCATAGATCGGGATGATCGCCGGGTGCGCGAGCATCGCCGCGAGGCGCGCCTCGCGACGGAAGCGGGAGACGGCGTTCTCGTCCTCGGCGATTTCGGGGTGGAGCATCTTGAGCGCGACCTCGCGCTCGAGCGAGAGGTCGCGCGCGCGCCACACGCTGCCGAAGGTCCCCTTTCCGAGGAAGCCGAGGATCTCGTAGTCGTCCCCCACCGCCCAGCGCAACCGCCCCTCCTCGCTCAGTGCGCTGGGGATCGCCGGCGCGCTCACGAACATCGAGCGCGAACCGCTCACCCGCTCGAGCGCGCGCAGCATCGACGAGACCGAGCGGTGGCGGAGCGCCGGATCGGCGACGAGCGCGTGGTCGAGGATGTTGGCCAGCGCTTGCGGGCATTCGGGGCGAAGGAGTCGCACGGGCGGAACGTCGAGCGAGTGCGGGAGCTCCCCCGTCAACGCGGCAAAGCAGGTCGCCGCCAGCTGCCACTGGTCGGAGGCAAGCGTCGGCGCCCAGGCGTCCTCTCCCCACTCCGGCGGCATCGGCGTCCACCGACGATCGGGGAGCAATCCGGCCGGGACATCCTGCTTGGGAAGCGCCCACTGCCACCCTAACAACCAGAAGCGCCCCGACGGCGCCGCCCAGACGATCTCGGGCGACAATCCGCCGTGCGTCTGCCCGGAGTCGTGCAGGTACGCGAGCGTCGACCCGACCGCGCGGATCATGCGCATCACGGCGGGAATGTCTTCGGGGCCGGTGCGGCGCACACGCGCGCCGATCGTTTCGGACGAGATCCAGCGACGGAGGTAGCCCGGGCCGCGCGCGCTCTGCGAATGCGGCGCCCAGTAGTGATACGTCGTGGGGATCGCCGGATGATTACGATGCGCGAGCTGCCGCGCCTCCTGCGCCAGCCACTCGGTGTGCGCGGGATCGGGAGCGCTCACCAGGGAGAGCGAGCGCCCGAGCGCGTCACGCACCTCCTGGTAGTGGCGGTGCTCCATGTAGACCCCTTCGCTCCCCCACGCCCACTCCGGCGGCAATTCCCAGCTCCGAAGGTGCACCGGAACGTCGTACGAAACGCGATTCGGGACGTCGGCCACCGCCGCCGCCGGTCGCACCGCTCTTACGCCATCGAATGGGGTCGAGGACATGCAGGGAAAGCTGTCAGGGAGGAGGCGCCGGAACCAGCGTCACCCGCACGATTGTCCCGCGCGGCGTGGCCGGGGCAAGATGAATCGCGCCCCCCCACGAATCCACCAGCCGCTTCGAGATCGCCAGTCCGAGTCCGCTCCCGCTCGTGCGGGTGGAGAAATGCGGCTCGAAGACGCGCGGCATCACGTCGCCGTCGATCCCGTCGCCGTTGTCGGTCACTTCGATGACGACGCGCCCGTCCGGACCATCACCCGCGCTGATCGACGCGACCACCCGCGTGGCGTTGGCGTGGCGCGCGTTCTCCAGCAGGTTGAGGAGGACCTCGCGCAGCTCGTCGGCGCGCGACATCGCGAAGACCGGCGCGTCGTTCGCGTCGCACACCCACTCCACGCCGGAATCGCCGAGTCGTTCGAGCGCGACGACGTCGCGCACCACCGCGGCCACATCGGTCGACGTCCCGGGGGCGCGCTCGCCCGGCGCCGTCCCAAACTTCGAGAAGGATCGTGCGATCTCGTCGAGTCGGTCGATCTCGTCGAGGATGCGCGTGACGTTGCGCTCGAGGATCGCATCGAAGTCGTCGCGCCGGTCGGCGTGCGCGCGCCGCAGGTGCTGCACCCCGAGGCGAATCGGCGTGAGCGGATTCTTGATCTCGTGCGCCACCTGGCGCGCCATCTCCCCCCACGCGAAGACGCGCTGCGCGCGCGCCAGGTCGGTCACGTCGTCGAGCGTGAGCACCACGCCCCCTCCCCCGCGCGTGAGGCGCGTGAGGCGCGCGCGCAGCTGGCGTCCGCGATGTTCCAGCGCGAAGTCCTGGTCGTCGCCGCGCTCGGGATCGCGCGCGAAGGCGAGCAGCGGGAGGTAGAGCGCATCGCCGCCAAGCGTGCGCAGCGACTCGCCAGGTGCAACGGCGCGCCCGAGGATCCGCTCGGCCGGTCCGTTCGCCAGCGTCACCGTGCCGTCGCTGTCGCAGGCGATCACCCCGCTCGCCACGTTGCGCAGCACCGCCTCGGTGCGGCGTTGCGCCTGTTCCAGCGCGGCGCGCGAGGCGCCCAGGTCGGTCGCCATCCGCCGGAACGCGGTGTACACCGGCCGGAACTCGTACGGCGGGAGCGAGCCGAGCGACGGGAGCGACTGTTCGCCTCCGGCCACGTCGAGCGCCGCGTCGCGCAGCGCACCGATCGGCGCCGAGAGTCCGCGCGCCACCAGCCCGCTCAGCCAGAGTGCCGCGAGGGCGCCGAGCACCGTCGCGAAGGCGACGAGGACGCCGAGGTCGCTCCGCTGCCGCTCGAGCGTCTGCTCGCTTCGCCGCGCCGGCGCCGCGAGGATGATGCGCGCGCTGCGGGTGTCCATCAGCACACGATAGCCGACGAGCGTGGTCACCCCGCCCACCGTAATGCGCCGGTTCGCCGCCACCTCGTCGCCTAACGCGACCGTCTGCGCCGCGACCGGATCGAGGTAGCGCCCGAGCGGGACGAGGGCGTCGTACAACTCGTCGCTCGAACGCGTGAGCTTTCCCCCGCTGTACAGGAAGAGTGGCGTGTCGAGGCGCTTCCCTTCCTCGGAGAGCCGCCCCAGGTCGCTCGTGGCCGCAACCGCGCGCAGCGTTTCGCGCACGAGCAATTCGCGCGACAGGCGATCCTCGTCTTGCAGCCGCCGGTACGTCCAGGCGGCGAATGCCGCGGCGGGGAGGACGAAGGCGACGAAGAGTGCCGCCGTGAGTCGCGTGCGGTAGCTGGCGCGCCAGCGACGCAGTCGCACGCGCGCCCATCGCCACAGCGCCCCGTCGGCCGCTGCCGCGAGCGTCCAGAGCAGCGCCACGATCGCCAGGTCCAAGAGGACGAGGAGCGCGCCACGCTGCACGAGCGCGTCGAGCGAGCGCAGCTCGACTTCCACGTGCGCGCGCACGAAGCCGCGCGCTCCCCCGATCCGCCAGTCGCCATGCAGCTCGTCGCCGATGCGCTGCCACTGCGGCGCCGACTCGAGGCTGGCGTCGCGCGAGAGCGACGTGACCGCGAGGCGATACGGGGGCTCGACGATGGTCGGGACCTCGAGCCCGATCAGGGCAGCAAAGGGATCGTCGGCAATCAGTCGCGTGCGCGGCGACACCACGACGGTGATCACACGCCCCGAGTCGAGCGGTGCGCCGAGGACGAGCTGCACCCCCTGGTTAGACGCCACCTCGCGCACCACCGCGCGCCCCGCCGTCACCACCTCGGCCACGAGGTCGCGCTCTCCTTCGGGGCGGCGCTCGAAGTCGGCGACGACGAGTTCGGCATCGGGCGTGTCGCCACCGACATGCCAGGTAGCGAGCTCCATCGGATTCCCCGACGCAGCGAGGTCCGAGGCGATGTAGAGGCGGAGGAGATCGACGCGCGAGCGCGGCGGCGCTCCGCCCTGCACGTCGCGCGCGAAGCGCTCGAGCAGTCGCTGCGTCTCGGCGTCGGGCGCGGCAAGCCCCTGCACGTCGCGCTCGGCGAGGGCCACGCGCTGCCGCGCCACTGCCCCCCACACCAGCGTCACCGCACCACACGCCGCAACAAACGAGGCGTGCAGCACGAAGCCACGCGCACGGCGCGCGAAGGCGAGCGCGATCACCGCACCGATCCACGGGAGCGGATACCACCCGGGCCAGCGCCCCGGCGCCGTCCAAAGCACCGGTGCAGCCAGCGCCGACGCCGCGGCCAGCAGCGGCGCGGCGAGCGCGGGAATCCCTCCCCTCCCCCGTCGCACCAGACGCCCCGCCTGCGCGACCGCCAGCAACAACGCTGTCGCCGCGAGGCAGAGCGCAACTTCCCAGGCGATCCACATCGTCAACGGGACGCCGCGGAGTGGCGGCGTGATTCCACGGGCGAGGTCGCGCAGGAGGAACGGCCCGAACGACGCCACGACGAGGACGAGCGCCGGCGCGACGAGCTGCATCTTCGTGCGCGCCCGCACCCGGCGCAGCGCGAAGACTCCGAGCACCGCGACCACCCCGGTGAGGGCGAGCGCACCGACGCTCGCCGTGAGGGCCCCGCCAGTTGGCGTATAGAAATACGAGGGGTCGAACAGCGCCGACTGGTTGGAAAGCGACGAGAGCGGGAGGAGGCGAACCGCCCCAAGTCCCACGCCCAGCATCGCAAAGCGCTGCCACACGGGTGTCGGGCGTCGCCAGGCAACGGCCAGTGCGGCCAGCAGGATCACGCCGAGCGCAATCGTTCCGCGGAGCCGCGTTTCCTCCTCCACGCGCAGGCGCACGAGAGCGCCGCCCATCGCCACACTGCGCACCCAGAGCGCGGGGGCGTCGGTCGGCGCGATGCGAACGGCGCTCGACACCGAGTCGGGCGAGAGGTCGAAGCCGAGGATTCCCGCTCGTTCGGCGATAATGGCCGACATTCCCTGCGCGAGCCGGTCGGCCGGCGGGGAGGCGTCGAGCACCCGCATCACCACGGCGCGACGCGTCCCGCGCGATGCGGTGGCGTAGGCAACCGAATAGAACTCTCCCCACGCGACGCCGGTGGGCGCCGTCATCGAGTCCACGGCGAGTCGTACCGGACCGATCCAGGTCGTCGGTCGCTCTCCTTCCAGGACGAGCGCCGACACCTCGCCCATGTCGCGCGACGGGAGAATCGCCTCGAGCGCGGTGAATCGCGTGTCGAGGGCCGCGGGAATGTCGAGCGCGCGGTTCGCCGCCGCCGAGAGCACGCGAAAGTCACCCGCCAGCGCGCGCGACAACGCTTCGTCGGCGTCGTGCTCCCGCGCCCGCTCGAGGCCATCGGAGTCGCGCTCCACGCCGCGGAAGGCCGACTCCGCGCGCCATCCGTCCACGCCGAGCCAGGCGAGGGCCAGAGTTGCGACGATCACGGCGGGGCGGCGCGCGCGCAGGAGCCCGATCGCTCCCGACGCGACGATGGCTACGCTCGTGACGATGAGATATGGTTCGCCCCACGATCGCAGCCAGAGCGCACCGGCAAGGATCGCGGCGCCGACGGCCGCGAGCCAGAAGACGGTGAGCCGCTCACCCGCCGACGACGCCATGCCTCCCGCCACGTCCGATCCGACTCGTCAGCCGCTTCGGCTCAAGGAACTCCGCCCGCAGGAGGTTGCGGCGGCGATCCGCCGCGACGCGCGCCTCCTCATTCCCGTGGGAACCTGCGAGCAGCACGGCCCGCACCTTCCCATGGGGTGCGACACGATCATCGTCGAGCGGCTCGCCGACGACCTCTCCGTAGAATTCGCGATCCTGCGCGCACCGACCGTGGAGTACGGTGTGAACGCCGAATTCGAGGAGCGCCCGATTCCCGGGAATGCGACGTTGCGCCGGAAGACGCTCCTGCGCGCGCTCAACGACCTCACCGATGCCTGGGAGCAGGGCGGCGTTCGCGAGTTCATCTTCCTGACCGCGCACGGGCATGAGGGGCATCAGGAAGCGCTGTCCACTATCGTGACGAATGGGGCCCGCGTGCGCGTGGTCGACATCCTTTCGATCGATCTGACGGACCTCACCGTGAGCGGAGGCGGGTCGCTGCACGGCGACGAAGTGGATACGTCGCTGATGCTCTACCTCGCCCCGAATCTCGTGCGAATGGAGCTCGCTGAAGACTATACACTCACACAGCGTGAGTCGCGGCGATACCAGCGGAATTCGACGCGGGTTCCCGCCTACACCCCCGGGGCCGCGCCGCCTCGGTCGGTCGGACGCCCATCGGTCGCTCGAGCCGAGACGGGAGCCGCGATCTACGAGCGCATCCGCTCGCGCATCCGCGAGCGCATCCTCCTCGCGCCAGTTGCTGCCGACGATTGAGCCGCTCGATCGTCCGACAACCGAGGTACGGCATGTCCCCCACGGGCTCTTGCGCGGTAGCGGGAGCCGATGACGCCATCACGGGGCTTCTCGCCAAAGAACGGCCCAGACCGCACGGGGTAGTACATTTCCACCATGCATACCCGACATCTCGCCCTCGCGACCGCGCTCGTGGCCCTTGCCGCAGCGCTTCCCGCCCAGAGCGCCCAGATCATCGACCAGGGGAGCTTCACGATCACTGTGTCGAACCAGCGCACGGGGCGTGAGGACTTTCGTATCGAGGGGACGCCCGGGAGCGGAAACGGACTCGAATACGTCGCCCGGGCCACCGTCGTCTTCGGCGACCGCCGCCTGACCCCCGCGCTGCATTCCGATTCGTCGGGTGGCGCCTTCGACTATCAGATCGAGAGCCGCGGTACCACTGCGGGCTCCGAGCGCTGGAGCGGGAAGATCACCCGCGGCCGCGTGAGTGCGCGCATCAACAATGCGCGCGGCGAATCGGCCAAGGAGTACATCGTCACGGACGGCGCGCTCATCATCGACGACGACGTCTTCCACCAGTACTTCTTCCTGGCGCGCCGGGCCAACGAGTCGAGCGTGGCGATCGTGATCCCGCGCCGAAACGTCCAGCTGGTCGTCCGCCTCGCCGTCGCCGGAACGGAGCGCCTGACGATCGGGACGAAGGATCTCGAGGCGCGCCACCTCGTCATGACGGAGCCCAGCGGCGTCGTGCGCGACATCTGGGTCGACGCCAAGGGGCGCGTGCTCAAGGTGGCCATTCCGTCGAAGAACATCGTCGCGCTCCGCGACGATCCGCCGGCCGCCTAGCGATCGAGTTCGCCGCGCCGCCGAGCGAATGGCAGCGGCGCGGCACGAGGCGCCCCCGAACAGTTCGCGCGGTGCGGCCTCGTTTTGCACATCATGCGTGTCCAATGCCCCGTGGACTCGGCCGCGGGGTCGTCCTTCCTTGTCGTGATGAGAGGATGAACTGAAACTCCGCATTTTCGGTCGACGTACAGCCACCTGACCTTACACCCCTCGCACCTGGCATGTCATGCGACGATTGATCTGCACCCTGCTCGTATTCGGCGCTGCGCACGCTGCGCACGCACAGGCGCCGGCCGCGGGCCCCGTGCTTCCGTTGGACGAAGCGATCCGGCTCGCGATCCAGAACAACCCGCAGTTCCTGCAGACCGGTACGGCCAGACAACGCGCCGCCGCTGCGCTCCGCGCCGCGAACGGGCAGCTCCTCCCGAGCGTTCGCACGTCGTTCGGCTCGAGCTATCGCGAAGGGCGCCAGCAGTTCTTCGCCGGCCAGGCCTTCGGTTCCACGTCCGACGTGCTCTCCTCGAGCGCCGACCTCGGAATCGACCTGACGATCAGCGCGGCCAACTGGATGGCCCGCAAGCAGCAGAAGGCGAACCTCGAGGCGTCCGAGTCGGACATGACCAATGCCGAGGCAACGCTTCGCGCGAACGTCATCACCCAGTACTTGAACGTGCTCCAGGCGCAGTCGCGCGCCTCGCTCCAGGACACGCTCCTCGTCTCCACGCAGGCGGCGCTCGAACTGGCGCGTGCGCGTGAGCAGGTTGGCGCAGCGACCACGCTGGATGTGCGTCGCGCCGAGGTATCGGTGGGGCAGCAGCGTGTCGCGGTGCTCCGCGAGCGCAACAACGTCGAGGTCGAGAAGCTCCGCCTCTTCCAGCAGTTGGGTGTCGAACAGCCGAGCGGCGTACAGCTCACGACGCAGTTCGTTCTCGAGGAGCCAAAGGTGCAGCTCGGCGCGCTCCTCGATCAGGCGCGCAGCGGCAACCCCGCGCTCAGCGCGCTCCGGTCGCGTGTCGCTGCCACCGACGTCTCGGTCTCGAGCGCCCGGTCCGCGTACTTTCCCACGCTCTCGCTCAGCTCGGGCGTGAGCGGCTTCTCGCAGCAGCTCCGCAACATCGACGGGAGCATCGCCGACGCACAGGCGAGCGCGTTGCAGCAGCAGCGTTCCTGCTTCTCGCAGGATTCCCTGCGTCGCGGCGCCGGGCTGCCGAGCATCCTCACGCAGTGCAACGCGATCACCTTCAGCGATGCGAATGCCGCAGCGCTTCGTGACGCGAACGCGCAGTTCCCCTTCAAGATGACGCGCTCGCCGATCCAGCTCTCGGCGCAGATCTCGCTCCCGATCTTCGACGGGTTCACGCGCGAGCAGCGCATCCAGGAAGCAACCGCCAGCCGCAACGACGCGCGCTACCGCGTGCGCGAGCAGGAACTCAAGCTCACGGCCGACGTCACCTCGGCGTACCGCAACCTCACGACCGCATATCAGACGGTGCGCTTGCAGGAGCAGAACTCGGTCGCCGCACGCGAGGCGCTCT